>JAGWNA010000013.1 GCA_028871555.1 Lysobacteraceae bacterium | reverse complement strand
GTTTCCGGATCGAAGCTGCGGATCGATTCCACTTCGTCGTCGAACAGCTCGATGCGGTACGGCTCGGCGGTGCCCATCGGAAAGATGTCCAGCAGCGCGCCGCGCACGGCGAAGTCGCCCGGCTCGGCCACCTGCGGCACGTTGCGGTAACCGGACGATTCCAGCCGCCGCTTTTCGTGCGCCAGGTCCAGCTTCTGGCCCCTGGCCAGCAGCAGGCTGCTGTCGGCGATGTGCGAGCGCGGGGCGATCCGCTGCATCAAGGTGGCGACCGGCACCACCAGCACGCCGCGTGTCACGCCGGGCAGCCGGTACAGCGTGGCGATGCGCTGCGAGACGATTTCCGACAGCGGGCTGAACACGTCGTAGGGCAGGGTTTCCCAGTCCGGGAAATGCAGCACCGGCAAGCCGTCGGCATAGATCTTCAGCTCCGCCTCCAGCGCCTGCGCGCGCTGAGTATCGCGGGTCACCGCCACCAGCAGGCCGCTGTGCGTGCGCGCCGCTTCGGCGATCAGCAGCGCCCTGGCCGAACCGTGCGGCGGAGTCCAGTAGCGGCGCTGCCTGGGGGTGGTGGGCAGGGGCGGGTGCGGGATCAGGCTGGGCATGGGGGACGCGTGCTCGAGGCGCAACCGTCGTGCCGCGCCGGGGAAAGCGTGCAAGTGTAACGCGACAGCCCCGGTTGACCGGGGCTGTCGGGAAAGGCGGGGGCGATCAGAGTTGCAGCGAAATCAGCTCGGTGCCCGGTTCGTCCGGGATCAGGCGCTGGCGGAAGCCCAGTTCCTTGCACAGGCTCAGCATCGGGCTGTTTTCCATCAGCACGTAGCCCCACAGCTCATTGAGATGGCGGCGGTGGCAGTCGTCGACCAGGCGCTGCATCAGGAAGGCGCCGAGGCCGTGGTGGGTCCAGTCCTGTTCCACCAGCACCGAGAACTCCGCACTGTCGGTCGCCTTGTCCACGTAGATGCGGCCGACGCCGCGCATCTCGGCAGGACTGACGCTCTCGTCCATCAGCACATAGGCCGATTCGAGCTCGGGATCGATCCGGCACAGCCGCTGTGCCATGGCATCGGGCAGCACCGACATCGGGTGCAGGAAGCGGCGGCGGATGGCATCCGGCGAGAGCCGGGTGAAGCAGCGCTGCATGGCGGCGACATCGCTGGCGGCAATCGGGCGCAGGTGCAGCTTGCGGCCGTCGTCGATGCAGACCTGTTCGCCTTGCAGCACCGGTGATTGTGCCGCATACGCGAAACGCTGGCTGCTGCGGGGCGGCAGCATGGGATAGCGGCAGGCGACGGCATGGAGGGTGGGAAGATTCAGCTGCATGCCCATACTTTACCGTATTGTGTGCACTGCAACATGAACAATCCCCCCTGCATGCCGGCTGCGGCCGTGGCTTATTGCCGCAGGATTTTCGCAGGCCGTTCACAACGGGACAGCCTGCACTGCGCCGCACCATCCGGTGCAAGGGCAGGGTCCGCCCATTGTGAGCCTGAGACAAGCAACAGGCCCGAAAGCCCTTGCAGCGTACCTGTGGCGCGGCTTCAGCCGCGATGCTTTTCGATCCGGCAACAGAGCAAAGGCATCGTCCGCGAGCGGGCTCCACAAGAGCGCTGCACAAGGCAGGTACTGCAAGCCGGATTATCCGCGATTCCCTGCGCGGTGAGACGTGTGTCACGGATTTCCGGCAAATCTGCGTAGGCCATTGCTCCCGGTGCCGCATCGAAGGTACTACGGTGAAGCAGGATCGACGGCGTCGTTGGTCGGGGGCGACGCCCGGAACTCAATCAATCGGAGCTCAATCGAGATGGCCGATCAATTCGTGGTCTTTGTTCTGGGGGAGCAGCGCTATGCCTTGCGCCTGTCGGCGGTAGACAGGGTGGTCCGCATGGTGCAGATCGCCATGCTGCTGAAGGCGCCAGACGTCGTGCTCGGCGTCGTCAACGTGCAGGGGTGCGTTCTGCCGGTCATCAGCTTGCGTCGGCGCTTTCGCCTTCCCGAACGGGAGATCGGCATGGATGATCAGCTTGTCATTGCGCATACGGCGCGGCGCGCGGTCGCATTGGTCGTGGATGCCGTGACGGATGTCATCGATTGTTCCGGGCGGGAACTGGTTGCACCGCAGGGCATCATTTCGGCGGCCGAGAATCTCTCGGGCATCATCAAGGGCGAAGACGGATTGATTCTCGTCCATGACCTGGACGTGTTTCTTTCGCAGGAAGAAGAAAATTTCCTGGATCAGGCGCTGGAAGCCCCATGAGATGGCGCGTGCAACCCGTGTTTCCCCGCCCGCTGTTGTCGCGACTGAGCGCCATGCTCGCCGTGCGGACCGGCCTGCATTTTCCCGAAGAGCGCTGGGGCGATCTCGAGAAGGGCATCGCTGCCGCTGCGCCGGTGTTCGGCATGCCGGATGCGCCATCGTGCGCGCGCTGGCTCCTGGATACCTCACTGACGCGCGACCAGATCGGAGTCCTTGCTTCGCACCTGATCGTGGGCGAAACCTATTTTTTTCGCGACGAACGCTGCTTCGAGATACTTGAGCAACACGTTCTTCCGGAACGGCTGCAGGCGCGCGCGGACGTCCCACGCCCGCTGCGCGTCTGGAGCGCCGGTTGCTGCACGGGCGAGGAGCCCTACTCGATCGCCATGCTGGTCGATCGGCTGCTTCCGCATGGCGTGCAATGCGGCGCGACCATCCTGGCTACCGACATCAACCCCGCGTTCCTGCGCAAGGCAGCGCAAGGGGTATATGGCGAATGGTCGTTTCGCACCACGCCGGCGTGGCTGCGCGAGCGCTATTTCGCCCCCGCGAAAAACTCGCGCTTCGAAATCAGGCAGCCCATCCGTCAGCGGGTGAGGTTTTCCTGTCTCAACCTTGCCGACGACAGCTACCCCTCGCCGGCGAACGACACCGACGCGATGGACGTGATTTTCTGCCGCAATGTGCTGATGTACCTCACCGCGGCGCAGGCGAAGAAAGTCGTCGAAAAGCTCCGTCGGGCGCTGGTCGATGGCGGCTGGCTCATCGTCGGCCCGGCGGAAACCTCGATCAGCCTGTTTGCCCGGTTCGCCCCCGTCGAGTTTGCCGGAGCGGTCTTCTACCGCAAGATCGCGCGCACGCCGTTGCCGGCTGCGGCGCTGCCGCCGCAACCGCCCGCTGCGGATGCCGCGCCGGCCATCGCGCGGCGTATGGCGCCACCGGATCCGGATCGCGCGCAAGCGCAAGCCGGCGAAGCGGCTGCGTGCGGGAAGATCGCCGGTGAAGCGCTGTTGCGCATGGCGCGGGCCTGTGCCAACCGGGGCAAGCTCGCCGAGGCGGCGCAGTGGTGCGAGAAAGCCGTCGCGGCCGATCGGCTCGATCCCGCCAGCCAGTATCTGCTTGCCACCATCCGGCTGGAACAGGGGCAGAGCGACGCCGCCGTGCAGTCGTTGCTGCGCACGCTCTATCTCGATCCGGATTTCGTGCTCGCGCACTTCGCGCTGGGCAGCGTGTGCCTGTCGCAAAGCCGGCATCGCGAGGCGCAGCGGCATTTCGACAATGCGCTGACGCTGCTGCGTGCGCACCCGTACGACGAGCCGCTCCCTGAGTCGGAAAGGCTGACCGCCGGCCGACTCGCCCAGATCATTGGTTCGCTGCGCGCGAGCCTGCCGCGCACGGCCACCGGGGCGCAACAGGAGCAGGCATGAACAGCAACCGTCCAGCGTCGGAAAACAGCGAAAAAACGGCAGCCATCGACTGGCGCGGGATCGAGCGGCGACTGGAGGCGGCACGCATCGCCATCGAACACGGCCGGGCGCCATCTGCCGAACAGGCAAGGCAGATCCTGAAAGCGAGGGCGCTGGCGCTGGCCGCGGAACCGCTACCGGCTGAAGCCCCCGGCGAGTGCATCGAGATCGTGGAATTCGTTCTTGCGCATGAGCGATATGCGCTTGAATCGCGCTATGTCCGCGAGGTCCATCCGCTGGAAAACCTCACGCCGCTGCCGTGCGTGCCGCGATTCGTGCTCGGCATCGTCAACCTGCGCGGCGAGATTCTCGTGGTCATCGATCTGAAGACGTTCTTCGACCTGCCCGCAAAGGGGTTGACCGATCTGGACAAGGTCGTCGTGCTGCATTCCGGCAACATGATCTTCGGCGTCCTGGCGGACGCCATCGTCGGCGTGCGCCACGTTCCGCTGGCCGACATCCAGCCGGCACTACCCACGCTCACGGGCATCCGCGGGGATTATCTGCAAGGGGTGACTGCCGGGCGCCTGGTGGTTCTCGATGCCGGAAAGCTTCTGGCGGACGAAGGTATCGCCGGGAAGATTTTGTCGATGTCGTGAAGCGGCCAACCTCCATCCAATCGAAGGAACAATCCTATGAAATGGTCCGTTGGAACAAAGATCGGGTCCGGGTATGTCGTGGCGCTGGTCATTCTGGCCGTTCTGGGCGTGGCTTCCTGGCGGAACACCAGCGCTTTCATCGAAGCCGCGCAGTGGAGAGTGCACACTTATCAGGTACTCGAAAATCTTGACGACGTGCTTTCGGCCATGAAGGATGCCGAAACCGGGCAACGCGGCTACATCATCGTCGGAGAGGAAAGGTATCTGCAGCCGTACCATGCCGGACAGGCGGCAGTGGGCAAGGCGCTGGGGAACCTGCGGCGCCTGACGCAGGACAACCCCGATCAGCAGCAGCGTCTCGATGCGCTCGAACCGCTGCTCGCAGCCAAGTTCGCCGAACTCCAGAAGACGATCGCGTTGCGCAAGGACAAGGGATTCGATGCCGCCTTGCAGGTGATGCAGACGGACAAGGGGAAGGAGGTCATGGATGACATCCGCAAGGCAATCGCCGAAATGGGCGGCGTAGAAAAGGCCTTGCTGGAACAGCGCGATGCCGCGGTGGAGGCCGGTTCGCAGGCCACGGTTTTCACCATCGTTTACGGTGTTCCGCTCGCTTTCGCGGTACTGGTGCTGGTTGGTTTTCTGGTCACCCGCACGATTACCCGCCAATTGCGGGAAAGCATCAGCCAGCTGTCGTCGTCTGCGGCTGAAATCCTCGCCACCACCACGCAGGTGGCCGCCGGTGCCGCCGAGACCGCGGCAGCCGTGACCGAGACCACGGCCACGGTGGAGGAGGTCAAGCAGACCGCACAGCTGGCGAGCCAGAAGGCGAAGTACGTTTCGGACAGCGCGCAGAAGGCATCGAACGTTTCACAGGCCGGCCGCAAGTCGGTCCTGGATGCGGTGCAGGGGATGCATCACATCCAGGAGCAGATGGAATTCATCGCCGAGAGCATCGTGCGGCTTTCCGAGCAGAGCCAGACAATCGGCGAGATCATCGCCACCGTCAACGGCCTGGCCGAGCAATCGAACCTGCTCGCGGTGAACGCCGCCATCGAGGCCACCCGTGCCGGCGAGCAGGGCAAGGGCTTTGGCGTGGTGGCACAGGAAATCAAAAGCCTCGCCGAGCAATCCAGGCAGGCCACCGGCCAGGTGCGCGCCATCCTGGGCGACATCCAGAAGGCTACCTCCGCCGCGGTGCTGGCTACCGAGCAGGGTAGCAAGGCGGTGGAGGCCGGCGTCAAGCAGACCGGCGAGAGCGGCGAGTCGATCCGCCTGCTCGCCGAGAGCATCCATGAGGCGGCGCAGGCGGCGACCCAGATCGCCGCCTCCAGCCAGCAGCAGATGGTGGGCATGGATCAGGTGGTCATGGCGATGGAGAGCATCAAGCAGGCCAGCACCCAGAACGTCGCCGGAACCCGGCAGGCGGAAATTGCGGCGCAGGGCCTGCATGAATTGGGACAGCGACTCGGCGACATGATCGGAAACCAGGCCGCCTGATCCGCAGGGTGAAAGGCCATGGCCGGGAACAACGACGAGCTGCTGAAAAAACTCATGGCGACCTTCCGCGCCGAGGCGGACGAACATCTCAAGGCGATGTCGTCGGAACTGTTTGCGCTGGAGAGAACACCGGCGGGAGTACAGCGGGCGAAAATCCTCGAAACGGTATTTCGTGAAGTGCACAGCCTCAAGGGCGCCGCCCGGGCCGTGAATCTCGCGCCGGTCGAGTCGGTTTGCCAGTCGCTGGAGAACCTGTTCGCCGCGTTGAAGGGTGGGCGGCCCGATGTTTCGTCGCCGTTGTTCGATCTTCTGCACCAGAGCGTCGATGCCCTCGGCCGGTTGCTTGCCACGGATGCCGGCGTACACCAGCCGCCGGTGGCGGCATTGATTCGACGGCTCGACGACGCATCGAGAGGGACGCCGGTCGGCGACATCGAAACGTCCGTCGCGCCTGCCGCGAGCGGCGTTGCGTACACGCCGCCGGTTGCCCCGGACCTGGCCGCCGAGACGGTGCGGATTTCCACCGCGAGACTCGACGCGGTGATGCGCCAGGTCGAGGAACTGCTGGTGCCGCGTCTGGCGGCAGGCCAGCGGGTCCGCGAACTGCGCGAAACCGCCGCGACTCTGGCGGTCTGGAAAAAACAGCGCCAGCGCATGCAGCCGACATTACGGCTGATCGGGCGTTCGCTGCAGCCGGCCGGCGAGCGAGACACCAGCGTCAACGGCCCGATGCACACAGGGCGGGAGTTTTACCGGCTGCTCGAGTACATGGATGCCGAGCAGCTGCACATGAAAATGCTGGGGGACCGGTTGCTGCGGCTGAGCCGGTCCGCCGAGTACGATCGGCGCATGCTGACGGGCATGGCCGACGGCCTGCTGCGCGAGGTGAAGCAGATGCAGTTGCTGCCGTTCGAGTCGCTGCTGGAGATTCTCCCGCGTTTCGCCCGCGAGCTGGCCCGCGGGCAGGGCAAGCGGGTGGAACTGCAGATTCGCGGTGGCGGGATCGAGGTCGATCGGCGGATTCTGGAGGCGATGAAGGATCCGCTCATCCATCTGCTGCGCAACGGCATCGATCACGGCATCGAAAAACCGTCGGTGCGCGAAGCCCGGCGCAAGCCGCCGCACGGAACGATCACCCTGGCCGTCTCGCACCAGGACAGCGGCAAGGTGGAGATTCTCGTGGCCGACGACGGTGCCGGGATCGATGCCGCCAGGGTGACGGCGGCGGCCGGCGAGCTGGGCGTCGTTTCCGCCGAGGAGGCGCAGCGACTGGACGAAGCGGAGGCGCTGGCGCTCGTTTTCCGGTCCGGCGTCAGCACCAGTCCCCTCATCAGCGACGTCTCCGGGCGCGGGCTCGGCCTCGCGATCGTGCGCGAAAAAGTCGAGCGGCTGGGCGGCAGTATCGCGATCGAGTCGCAGCCTGGGGCCGGCACGGCCTTCCGGATCGTCCTGCCGCTGACGCTGGCCAACTTCCGGGGCGTGTTGGTTCGTGCCGGCGGACAGCTTTTCGTCATTCCGGCGGCCAACGTCGAGTGGACGATGCGGGTGGCCGGGCCTGACATCCGGACGGTGGAAAACCGCGAGACCGTTGCCTTCGACGGCCAGGCGGTTTCGCTGGCATGGCTCGGTGACGCGCTGGCTTTGCCGCGTCCGCGCACAGCGGAGCAGCCGGCGGACAGCGCGATGGTGCTCGTGCTGGGGCTGGGCTCCACGCGCATCGCCTTTCGCGTGGACGAGATCCTCGGCGAGCAGGCGGTGCTGGTCAAACCGCTCGGCCGGCCGCTGGCGCATGTGCGCAACGTCGCCGGGGCGAGCGTGCTGGGAACCGGCCAGGTGGTGCCGGTGCTGAGCGTTCCCGACCTGCTGCAAGTCGCCTGTCGGCAATCGGCCTCGCAAAACGCGGCGGCGGCGCGGCAGTGGCCGGCGGGGCAACCCGCCGCGGCCGAACGGCAATCCATCCTGGTCGTGGAAGACTCGATCACCTCGCGCTCGCTGCTCAAGAGCATCCTGGAGTCGGCGGGTTATCGCGTCACCACCGCGGTGGATGGCGCCGACGGCTACGCCACGCTCAAGACCGGAACGTTCGACCTGATCGTCTGCGACGTGGAAATGCCGCGCATGGACGGTTTCGAGCTCACCGCCAAGGTGCGCGCCGACAAGCAGCTTTCCGAGTTGCCGGTGGTGCTGGTCACGGCGCTGGGATCGCGCGAGCATCGTGAACGCGGGATCGACGTCGGCGCCAATGCCTACATCGTGAAAAGCAGCTTCGATCAAAGCAACTTGCTGGAGACTGTCGGGCGATTGATTTAGCCGGGAGAAGGCATGATCAAGATTCTGGTAGTGGAGGATTCGCCCGTGGTGCGCGATTTCCTCGTCCACATCCTCGGCGCGGATCCCGATATCCGGGTGGTCGGTACGGCGCGCGATGGCGAGGAGGCGCTCGAGGCGGTGCGCCGCCATCGCCCCGACGTGGTCACGATGGACATCCACATGCCGAAAATGGACGGGCTTCAGGCCACGCGCCGGATCATGGAAACCGATCCGCTGCCCATCGTGATTGTCAGCGGGAGTACGGACCCGCTGGAGGTGGCTACGACGTTCGATGCCCTGGAGGCCGGTGCGCTGGCGGTGCTATGCCGTCCGGCTGGCATCGGTCATCCGTTGCACGAGGCGACGGCGAGGGATCTGGTGCAGACGGTGAAGTCGATGTCGGAAGTCAAGGTGGTGCGGCGCTGGCCCCGGGCACGGCGCCGCGCCGTACCCGGTGGCAAACCGGTGCATGCGCCCTCGGCGCAGATCGGCCTGACGCGTGAATCGGCAAAAGTGCGGATCGTCGCGCTTGGCGCCTCGACCGGCGGTCCGCCCGTGATCGAGGCGATCCTGGTGGCGCTGCCGAAAAATCTTCCGGTACCGGTCCTGATCGTCCAGCACATGACGGTCGGGTTCCTGCGGGGGTTCATCGAGTGGCTGGCGCAGTCCGCCAACCTGCCCGTCCATCTCGCCACCCAGGGCGAGTTCATGCTGCCTGGCCACGTCTACATCGCACCCGACGAACGCCAGATGAAGGTAGATCGTGCCGGGAAGATCGTGCTGACCAGGGACGAGCCCGAGAACGGGATGCGGCCGTCGGTTTCGTACCTGTTCCGTTCGGTGGCCGAGGTCTACGGGTGCGACGCCGTCGCCGGATTGCTCACCGGCATGGGGCGCGACGGTGCCGCGGAACTGCGGCTGTTGAAGGAAAAGGGGGCGGTCACTTTCGCCCAGGATAAGGACAGTTCGGCCGTGCACGGCATGCCGGGCGAGGCGATCAGGCTCGACGCGGCGATGCTTGTGCTGCCCCCGGACAAGATTGCCGCGGTGCTGGTGAACCTGGCTAACCATCGGGGAAGGTAGGGAGCATGGCCATGAAATCAGGAAGGAACAGCAGTGGGCGCGTCGAAATTCTCGTCGCCGAGGACAGCCCGACCCAGGCGGAAAAGCTGCAGTACCTGCTGGAGGAGCACGGCTACGCGGTAGTGGCTGCGCCTGACGGCAAGCAGGCTCTGGCGGCGGCCCGGCGGCACAAGCCGGCGCTGATCGTGAGCGATGTCCTGATGCCGGAGATGGACGGCTTTGCGCTGTGTGGGGAAATCAAGCGCGACGGCAAGCTCAGGGATGTGCCGGTGATCCTGCTCACCACGCTGTCCGACGTGCGCGACATCATGCGCGGGCTGGAGTGCGGCGCCGACAACTTCATCCGCAAGCCGTACGAGGATCGCTACCTGCTTGCGCGGGTCGACTACCTGCTGATGAACAGCGAGCTGCGCAAGAACCAGAAGATGCAGTTGGGGGTGGAAATCTATCTCGGCGGACAAACGCATTTCATCACTGCCGAGCGGCAGCAGATCGTGGACCTGCTGATCTCGGTCTACGAGGAAGCTGTCCACATCGGCGAAGAACTCAAGGCGCGCCAGCGCGAACTGGCCGACTCGAACAGCACGCTGACCGGCCTCTACCATATCGCCGAGGGGTTGAACCGGGCGGCGACCGAGCGCGAAGTGTGCGACCAGGCGCTCGGATATGCGATGGAACTGCCGCGGGTGCAGGCGGGATGGATATCCCTGTGGGAGAACGATGCTTTCCGGACCGCGGCAGTGTGCAACCTGCCGCCGGCACTGCAGGGCGAAGGCGCGATGGATGGCTTGTGCGATTGCCGGCGCCGCTTTGTCGCGGGCAAGCTCGATCATGTCAGCAATATCCTGGAGTGCGAGCGGCTGAGGCGCGCCAAGGGCGATACGCGCGGCCTGCGCTATCACGCCAGCGTGCCGTTGTGGAGCGGCGAGCGCATGCTGGGCATCATGAATCTGGTCGGAACGGACCAGGGGCTGTTCAAGAGCGACGATCTGGAGACGCTGTTCGGCGTCGGGCACCAGGTGGGCGTCGCGCTGGAGCGTACCCGGCTGCATGGGCATCTGGAGCAACTGGTGGAAGAGCGGACCGCGGCGCTGACCGCGGAAATCGCCCGGCGCAAGCGCATCCAGGAGGAGCAGGCAAGACTCGTGGCGATCATCGAGGCCACGCCCGATCTGGTGGGCACGGCAAGCCCGGACGGCCGTTTTCTGTATCTCAACCAGGCGGGCCTGCAGATGCTGGGAGCCGAAAAAATCGACGATCTCTCCACGCAGCGGATCATGGACCGCCACCCCGAATGGGCGGGCAAGCTGGTGCTGGAGGAAGGCGTTCCGCATGCCATCAGCCACGGCACCTGGAGCGGGGAAACGGCATTCCTGCAGCGCGACGGCAGCGAGGTGCCCGTTCTGCAAGTGATCATTGCGCACAAGCATCCGGATGGATCGCTGGCCTACATGTCCACCACCTGGCGCGACATCACCCAGCGCAAGGCGCACGAGGCGAGAATCGTGCGGCTCAACCGCATCTACAGCGTGCTCAGCGGCATCAACACGACGATCGTGCGCGTGCGCGAGCCGCAGGAGCTCTTCGACGAAGCCTGTCGCATCGCGGTGGAGCACGGCAAGTTCGTTTTCGCGTGGATCGGCACGTTTGACGCGGACACGCAGCTAGTCACGGCGGTCGCCAAGGCTGGCCGCGACGACGGATACCTGGCCCGGATCAACCTGACCGTCGCGGAAGGCGCAGCGGGGAATTGTCGACTGACGGCATGCGCCCTGGCCCGGCGTCAGCCGGTCGTCTGCAACGACATTGCCACTGACGAAGCCATGCAATCGCTGCGTACCGAGGCGTTGCGGCGCGGTTATCGCTCCGTGGCGGTGTTTCCGCTGCTGCTGGCCGACCGGCCGGTCGGCGTATACGTGCTCTATGCCCCGGAGGCGAACGTTTTCGACGAGGAGGAGATGCGGCTGCTGGTCGAGATGGCCGGCGATATTTCATTCGCGCTCGATCACCTCGAAAAAGTGCAGCGCCTGGATTATCTCGCCTATTACGATGCCGTCACCGGCTTGCCGAACCGGACATTGTTCCTGGACCGGGTCACCCAGAAGCTCCACCGCGCACATCGCGCCGGCGAGGTCTTTTCCGTGATCATGCTCGACCTCAACCGGTTCAGCAGCATCAACGAGACCCTGGGCCGGCAGGCCGGCGACGACATGTTGCGGCAGGTCACGCAGCGGCTGCAGGGCATGCTGGGCGAAGCGGACATCCTTGCCCGTTTTTCGGCCGACTTATTCGGCATCGCCGTCCGTCACGGCGATGGCGGCCCGGACATTGCTCATGTTCTGGCGCGGATCCTGTCCGGGATCCAGCACCAGTCGTTCCGGGTCAGCGGACAGGACCTGCACGTTTCGGCGCGGGCAGGGGTGGCATCCTATCCCGCCGATGGCGGGGACATCGAATCCCTTTTGCGCAATGCCGAGGCCGCGCTGAAGAGGGCCAAGCTTTCCGGCGACAGATATCTGTTCTACGCCCCCGCATTCAACGCGCTGGTCGCCGAGAAGCTGTTGCTCGAGAACAAGCTGCGCCGGGCGCTGGAACAGGAGCAGCTGTTGCTGCACTACCAGCCCAAGGTCGATCTCGACAGCGGGCGGATCAGCGGCCTGGAAGCGCTGCTGCGCTGGGACGATCCGGAAGGCGGCATGGTGCTTCCGCTGCGGTTCATTCCCTTGCTCGAGGAAACCGGCATGATTCTGGAAGCCGGGCAGTGGGCACTGAAACAGGCGGTCGCGGATTCCCTGGCGTGGCAGGCGAAGGGGCTGACAGCGCCGCGGGTTGCGGTCAATGTCTCCCCGATTCAGCTGCAGCAGGATGATTTCGTCGGCATGATCGAGAGCGTGGTGAAGGGCGACCGGGATGTGGCCGGCAGGCTGGAGCTGGAGATAACCGAAAGCCTGGTCATGCGCGACATCGTGGCGAATATCCGCAAGCTCCGGGCGATCCGGGAGATGGGCGTGGCGGTGGCCATCGACGACTTCGGTACCGGCTATTCCTCGCTCAGCTATATCGCCAGGCTGCCGGCCGGCACCTTGAAGATCGACCAGGCGTTCATCACCAACATGACCAGCAACCCCGACGATCCTGGCATCGTGTCCACGATCATCTCGCTGGCGCATTCGCTGAACATGCAGGTGGTTGCGGAGGGCGTCGAAACCGTCGAACAGGCAAGGCTGCTGCGCTCGCTCGAATGCGACGCGATCCAGGGGTTCCTGTTCAGTCCCGCGGTACCCGCCAGTCAGATCGAAGAATTCCTGCGCGAGAACAAATTGTTGTCGCTCGCACGATCCGGCCGGAAGAAATGAAGCAGCATCTGGGTGCGCTGGCGCTGCTGGTTGCCGACTATGACGAGGCGATTGCATGGTACACGCGTGCGCTGGGCTTCACGCTGGTCGAGGATACCGATCTCGGCGGCGGCAAACGCTGGGTGCTGCTTGCTCCGCCCGGTTCGCGCGAGACCCGCCTGCTGCTGGCCAAGGCCGAGGGCGCCGGGCAGACGTCACGCATCGGCAACCAGACCGGCGGCCGCGTGTTCCTGCTGCTGCATACCGACGATTTCCGGCGCGACTGGCAACGCATGCTGGCGCGTGGAGTGGCCTTTCGCGAAGCGCCACGCGAAGAGGCCTACGGCACGGTGGCGGTGTTCGAGGACCTGTACGGCAATGCGTGGGATCTGCTGCAGCTGAAGCCGTAGCCGGCCGGATCGGCCTTGCATGGCTCCGTGCCGGTAGCGGCTATGCATGCGGTGGCATGGCTGCGCGAACACGGTACAGCGCCGCGACCAGATCGGCGACGGCGGGAACCGGCGTCCACGGATACTCCGGAGGCCGTCCGCTGCGGTTGATCCACATTGCATCCCAGCCGCAGGATGCCGCGCCGGCGGCATCCCAGCTGTTGGATGAATGGAACGCGATGGCGTGCGGCGGGACGCCGAAAGCCTCGGCGGCGGCCTCGTAAACCCGCACGGCCGGTTTGTAGATGCCCAGTTCGTGCGTCGAATAAACCGTGTCGACCAGATCCTCGAGGCGGGCCGCTGCCAGGGCCCGCTGCAGCATCGGCAAGGTGGCATTGGAAAAAACCGCCACGTGCATGCCGAGCGCACGGTATCCGTTCAACGCGGCGCGTACGTCAGGGTAGGCATCAAGCTCGCGGTAGGCGTTCAGCAGTGCGGATCGCAGGGCGGGATCATGCCGGCCGGACACGGCCAGCGCGTGGTCGAGCGCGTCACCGGTGACCTGCCAGAAATCCGCGTAGCGCTGCATCAGGCTGCGCGTCCAGGTGTATTCAAGCTGTTTCTGTCGCCAGAGCTCCGAAATGCGTTCGGCGTCGGCGCCCATGCGATCCGCCAGCCGGGCCACGGCCGAGTGCACGTCGAACAGGGTTCCGTAGGCGTCGAATACGGCGATGGCCGGGTTGATCATGGTCGAAAGTGATCTCCGTCGGATCGAGCGATGCATCTTTCGATGCGGCATCGGATCGGCGATGGGCCGATCAGGTACCTGCGCCATGTTTCGCGCCGTCGAGCGTCATGCTGTCGTAGTCGCGCAACAGGTAGAGCGCCACGCAGGCTGCCAGCATCGGCCACGCCGCGAAGAACAGCAGATTGGCGCCTTCGTCGGGGTGCAGGTACTGGTGCCACGAAGACAGGGTGGAACCGGCATGCAGCAGCAGCACGGCGCCGTACGAGAACCGTCGTGCAAATCCCGCGACGAAGGCCAGCAGCAGCAAAAGCTCGATGCTGCCCAGGACGAGAAATGCCGTCGCGCCCAGCCCGGCCACGGTGTAGAAATGCGCAAACACTCCGGCGGCATGTTCGGGTCGAATGAACTTGTCCAGCGTCCACATCAGCATTACCAGAAATACCGACAGCCGCAAGAAGAGCAGTGCCCAGCTCAGGCGTTTTTGGTGGTCCATGAATTGCTCCCGTGGTTGGTACGACATCGTCCGGCCCGCACAAATCGTGTTCCCGATGCCGTCGCTCGATGGATCGCTCCATGCGCGATGCCCCGATTGCATCAGAGCATAAGTCTTGCGCATCGGTCACGGGGTTTTCCTGTCGCGTGTGTTTTCCCGGCAGTCAAGGCCGCCATGCCCAGGATGGGACGGCCCGCCGGATCACCGCTGCGAGCCGCGAAGGGCGCAGTGGTGAGGCGGGCCGCCATGCCCCGGTTCGTCAAGCGTCGGGGCTCCACGCATACGCGGCGAACGCGTCGTCCACCTTGGGGTTGTTCACGTGGTTGGCGTAATTGCTGAGCGTCTTCACCGCCAGTGCGAGGATGATTTCAAGCACCTGCGCCTCCTTGTAGCCGGCATCCAGAAAAGCCTTCAGGTTGGCTGCCGCCGGCCGCCCGCGCGTCTTGAACAGATGCGACGTGAAGGCGTTGAGCGCGGCGAGCCTGGGATCGGCAATGCTTGCGCCCGAGCGCAGGGCAGCGAGAACGTCGGCGGGAACCTTCGAGACCTTCTCGGCGATCATGCTGTGAGCCGCCATGCAATAATCGCATCCGTTCTCGCGGCTGACCGTCAGGAAAACGACTTCCTGCTCGGCCGGCGTGAATCCGGAATGCGCGCGGAACGCGGCATAGCCATCGAAATAGGTCTGCAGAAGCCCCGGCGAGTTGGCCATCGCGGCATACATGTTGGGGATGAAACCCAAGGAGGCTTTGGCCCCTTCGAGGATCTCCTTTGCCCGGGGGGCGGCCGTTTCCAGCGTTACCGGCGAGAGTGAAAGTTTGGCATTGTCTGTCATGGCATTCTCCTGCGTTGAAAGATGTCGAAGTGAACGTATCGGTGGTATCGCATGCGTGTCCGTGCCTGCCGGATCGATCGGTGTGGGCGGCAGGCCCGGAATGTCGGCGTCGCCGTCCGGCCAATCGAAACCGCGCGCGACCGGTCGTCGACCGGCGGCGCCTCGTTGCTACCTCCTGCGGCCTCGTGGGGGGTGTTGCCCGGCTGGTCCGAACCCGCGCTTCAGATGCGGAAATTCTTCGAGGGACTGTTGCCTGCACTCATGGAGTACGACCTTGGTGGCGCGTCAGTACCGCCGTGCGCTGGCGTACGGATGCGACACGAAGCCCATCCTGTCCCTGGCGCCCTGCCGCACGGCGGGTGCGGGTTCAGCGGGGCGGTTCGGGATGGCCAGTGCGAACGTGCTCATGGTGCATACTCCGTGGTGGATGGATGACCTTTCGGTCGATGCGATTGCCGTGTGTACACTTTCTCAGGTGCAAGGTGCGGTGGCCATGTTCGCGGCGCGCGTATGCTTGCCCATGCGTCTTTATCCGGAGCCATCATGGACGATCTGAGTGAACTGATGCGTCACATGCGTTTGCAGACGCGGGTGTTCCACCGCAGCACCCACTGCGGCCAGTGGGTGGTCGAGGGCGAGTACGAGCGCAAGGCGATGTTCCATCTGGTGGCGGTCGGGCGCTGCGTGCTGCGCACCGATGACGGTGCCGGCGACGTCATTCTCCAGGATGGTGATGCGGTACTGTTCACGTCCCCGCGCGATCACCGCCTGATTTCCGCACTCGATGCGAATGACGGCGATGCCACCTTGCTGCTGTGCGGTTATTTCGAGTTCGATTCGCCCCTCTCGACCGTCCTGCTGGCTTCGCTGCCGGCCCAGTTGCTGCTGCGGCATGATTCGTCGCAGGAGCGCACGACCACGGGCGCACCGGTCGCGTTGCTGCGGTTGATCATTGCCGAAGCGGAAGTCGACGGACCTGGCTCGGCAGTGCTGATGGACAAGCTTGCCGATGCGCTGTTCATGTATGCCGTACGCCAGTGCCTGGCCGACGGCACCGTGCAGCGGGGACTGCTCAAGGCGCTTTCCGATCCTTATATGGGTCCGGTGCTGACTGCCATGCACCAGCAACCGCAGCACCCCTGGTCGGTGGCATCGCTTGCTGCGCGGATTCATCTCTCGCGCGCCGCCTTTGCGCGGCGGTTCGCCGAGGCTGTCGGCATCAGCCCTCTGGCCTATCTGACCCAGTTGCGCATGCAGCTGGCAAAGGTGGCACTGGCCGAGCGCGGCATCAGCGTGGCCGAGGCGTCGGTATTGACCGGTTATGCGACCGAAGCGGCATTCAGCCGGGCTTTCAAGCGTATTTACGGCTGCCCGCCGGGCGCCGTGCGATCAGTCTGAATCCAATTCGCTGTCCGCGTGCTCTATGACATGAGGACGACGCACAGCAACCAGGCATTCGTGGCCATCCCCCCCGCCATTCCCTGGTCATGAATTCTCTCCTACCGGCTCTGCTGTGCGCGCCCTCACCAATTACCCACATAATGCCCGGGTGCCGGCGAGGCTTCAGAAGACCCGGGCTTGCACAGGTTCGTGAGTGAAGTGGCAATTCATCGGGTCCTCCAGGCGCCGGCTGGCTGGCCCGTGTGTCGTGACAATCCAAGCAGGAGATATTCATGCGTGCGATCTGGATGGACAGGATTCTGGCCGAAAGTGACGATACGGTTGTCGTCGAAGGCAATCACTATTTCCCCGAATCTTCGCTCAAGTCCGAGTATTTCAGGAAGAGCGACCACCGCACCGTCTGTCCGTGGAAGGGTACGGCCAGCTATCTGGATGTGGTGATCAATGACGCCGTCAACCGGAATGCGGGCTGGTATTATCCTTCGCCGCACGGCGCGGCGGCGCAGATCAAGGGCATGGTGGCGTTCTGGCACGGTGTCGAAGTGGTTCCTTAGGAAGGCCCGTCATGCCGGCCGGCTGATCGGTGAATCCGCCGGTGGGGCGAGCCATCCGCCGTTGCCATGGGCCATCGGGGCGCCGTCGGGATGGCGAATCGCCTGAAATCCATGTTTGTACGGCCGTTGTTCCGCCGCCTCGATCCCCAGGGTCCGGCAGTCTGCATGTCGCGCCCTGCCAGCCAGGTATCCACACATGCATGCAAGCAAGGTCGAATTCAGGGGTCATGATGGCAGCCTGCTGGCGGCCCGGCTGGATCATCCCGAGGGCACGCCCAGGGCGTATGCCCTGTTTGCCCACTGTTTCACCTGTGGCAAGGACATCCACGCCGCCACGCGCGTCAGTGCGGCATTGTGCGAGATGGGTATCGCAGTCCTGCGTTTCGACTTCACCGGGCTGGGCATGAGCGAGGGTGATTTCGCCAATACCAACTTCAGTTCCAACGTGGCCGACCTGGTGTGTGCGGCCGACTATCTTCGTCGCGACCATCAGGCCCCCTCGCTGTTGGTGGGCCACAGTCTGGGCGGTGCGGCGGTCATTGCGGCTGCCGGCCTGATTCCGGAAGCGCGTGCCGTGGCCACCGTGGGGGCGCCGGCGGAACCGAGTCACGTGGCCAGGCAGCTGGGCGATGCTGTCGACGCGCTGCGCACGGCCGATGCGGTCGACGTGACGCTGGCGGGCCGGCCGTTCCGGATCAAGCGACAGTTCCTGGACGATCTGCACGCACAGGACATGGCCGAACACCTTGCCCATCTGGGGCGCGCGTTGCTGGTCATGCATTCGCCGATCGACGAAATCGTCGATATCGACAATGCGCGTCGGATTTATGCGGCCGCCAGGCATCCGAAGAGTTTCGTGGCACTGGACGGTGCCAGACATCTGCTCGGCCGCCGTGAGGACGCGGTTTATGCGGCCCGGGTTCTGGCTGCGTGGGTCGAGCACTACCTGCCGCCTGCCGGGCCGGCTGAGGCGACGGCTGGCTGACCCCGTCGTTTTTCGTGGTGCAGCAGCGGACCGATCCGGCGGGGACAGGTTGATTTTCGCCACGGCACGGGCGTGGCCGCGGGGGGCGTCCGGATCGGGAAGAGCGCCGCCGATCCGGCCGATGCCCGCCCGGCATGCCTGTATGCTGCAAAGCCGAGCGCGGACGATGCGTGGCGCGGTACGATCCGAAGGCCGTCGATCACCGGGCAGGGGCCAGGACAGGAGGCTGCAGTGGGGGGACATCGGCAGGTGCATCACCGGGTCGTCGTGCTGGGCGCGTTGTGGCTCGCTCTCGTCTCTCTGGCTGGCTGCGCGAGCCGTGTCTGGAATCGCCCGCTGGCTGCCGTACCGGGCACCGATGTCTATGATTTCAGGCACCGGATGCCGCAGAGCGGCGGCGATACTTTCGTGGTACTGGCTTTTTCCGGTGGCGGCACACGTGCCGCAGCCTTCAGCTATGGCGTCCTGGAAAAGCTGCGCGACACCCCGGTGACGGTCGACGGCAAACCGCGGTCGCTGCTCTCGCAGGTGAACGTGATCACCTCCGTGTCCGGCGGCAGCTACACGGCGGCGTATTACGGGTTGTTCGGCGATCGCATCTTCAGCGATTTCGCCCCGCACTTCCTTTACCGCGACTGGCAGAGGGATCTGGCCCTGCTGCCGATGCGTCCGGACCACTTGTTGTCGATTCTCGCGAGCGGCTACAACCGCAGCGATCTGGTGGCGGCCTATCTCGACCAGACCTTGTTCGGGCACAAGACATTCGCCGACATGTCGCGCAACGGTCTGCCGTTCATCATCATCAATGCCAGCGACCTCAACAACGCCATCACCTTTTCGTTCATCCAGCCGCAGTTCGATTTCCTGTGCTCGGACCTGTCGAGCTATCCGGTGGCCAATGCCGTGATGGCGTCCGCGGCGGTACCGCCGGCGTTCGCACCGATCGCGCTGCGCAATTTCAAGGACTGCCCCGAGCGGCACAAGCCCTGGGTTGCCGATGCGCTGGCCCACGACGACGTGCTGGATCGCCGATACGTGGTGGCGCAAGCGCTTGAGCGTTATTTCGATGCCAGGCGCATGCCGGTGCTGCGCCTGCTCGATGGCGGTGTCACGGACAACCTCGGCGTGCGCGGCTCCATGATGAGTCCGGTCGCGCAGGATGGCGATGTGCCGGACATGGCCGGGGCATTCACGCCCCGGCAACTGCAGCGAGTGCGCCACGTCCTCGTGATTGTGGCCAATGCCCAGGTCAATGATGAATACGCATGGTCGCGTCAAGGCAAGGATCCCGGGATGATCGCCATGACGCGCGCATCCTTCAATGCGGCACTGGGTCTGCTCAATACCGAAACCGTGTCGCTGGCCAAGCAGGGATTCCTGATGTGGGAGAAGCACGTCAACGCCACGCGCCCGCAGGGCGCTCCGCAGGTGAAGGTCGATTTCGCCGTGCTCACGTTCAACCAGATCAAGGATCCCGTGCAGCGCAGCCGTTTCAACACCATGCCGACCACTTTCCGCCTGCAGCCTGCGCAGGTCGATGCGCTGCGCGCGCTCGCCGGCCAGCTGCTCGAGCAATCCCCCGAGTTTCAGTCATTTCGCTCGGTACTTGCACACGATCCGGAGGAACGGGCGCCGCACTGAAGACGTGCGCCGGCCTTCCTGCCCGGTCGGCCGCATCCTCGAGTCGCACGCTGCGCTGGCGGGCGTTGCGTGGCTGCAAATGCGGCATGCGGCAAGCGATGAATCTTTTTCAGTCAGGACGTACTCTATGAGGCGCCGGGACATTCCGGTCAACCCTGTACGGAGAGACATGATGAACAGCCATAAGCTGCTGAAGACTGCCCTGATTGGCGCGCTCACCCTGGGTGCCGCCTCGATCGCCACCGCCACGCCAGCGCCCGCCGGTGCCGGTGCTGGCGCCGGGATGAGCATGGTCAAGTGCTACGGCATCAATGCCGCGCACAAGAACGACTGCAAGTCGCCGGGTCATTCCTGCGCGGGTCAGGACAGCAAGGCTCGCGACGCCAACGCGTTCGTCGCCGTGCCGGCTGGCCTGTGCGAGAAGATCGACGGTGGCTCGACCACCCCGGGCGCCAAGGGCTGATCAGCGCAATGAGCGAACCGCTGCCTTTTGTGCAGCGACCGGTCCCGGCTTCGGCCGGGATCGGTTTGCGCGCGCCGCACATCGAGCGTGTCCTGGCCGAACGTCCGCCGGTGCCGTGGTTCGAAGTGCACAGCGAGAATTATTTCGGCGCTGGCGGTGCGATGCATGCCGCGCTGGCGCGGATACGCGCCGACTATCCGCTCAGCCTGCATGGCGTCGGGTTGTCGCTGGGATCGGCCGATGGGCTCGATCTGGAGCATCTTGCCACGCTGCGGCGGCTGGTCGACCGGTATGAGCCGGCACTGGTTTCCGATCACATCTGCTGGGGCGAGATCGGCGGCGTGCATCTGAACGATTTGCTGCCGCTGCCATGCACGCAGGAGGCGCTGGATCTGATGGTGTCGCGTGTGCAGCAGGTGCAGGACGCATTGGGTCGCGAGTTTCTGGTGGAGAACGTATCCAGTTACCTGAGCTTTCGCCATGCGCAGATGCCGGAGTCGGCATTCGTGGCGGAACTGGTACGGCGCAGCGGCTGCGGCCTGCTGCTGGATGTGAACAACGTCTACGTCAACAGCGTCAATCACGATTTCGATCCACTCCAGTACCTGCGCGCCATGCCGCACGATTCGGTGAGGGAGATTCATCTGGCCGGATTCACCCGCAAGGATCGGCTGCCGGTACCGTTGCTGATCGACAGCCACAGCCGGCCGGTGGCCGACGACGTCTGGTCGCTGTACGAAGATGCGTTGGCCCTGTGCGGTCCAACACCCACGCTGATCGAGTGGGATCAGGATATTCCCGAACTGGAGGTGCTGCTGGCGGAAGCCGGCCGCGCCGAGGAGAGACTGCATGCCTGCCGCGCCGCGATTGCATGAATTGCAGCAGGGCTTCGCCGACGCCGTGCTGGGTCGAAGCGATGCCGTGGCGGCATGGGTCGATGGTGCCGGGCTCGAGCCGACGGCACGACTGCGTATTTACCGCAATACGGTCGCCAACACCCTGACAGCGGCCTTGCGTGAAAGCTACCCCGCCGTGCTCGCGTTGGTGGGGGGCGACTTTTTTGACGTGATGGCGGAGCGTTACCGGCTGGAGCATCCCTCGACCTGCGGCAACCTGCAGCATTTCGGGGGCGCATTGGCCGGGTTCATCGAAGCCATGCCGGAAGCGCAGTCCCTGGGCTACCTGGCGGATGTGGCGAGGCTGGACTGGCTGCGACAATTGACCGCACTGTCTGCCGACGCCGAACCCGTCGACGCCGTCTGCAGCGCGGCGGCGGCCGCGGTGGCGCCTGACAGCTTGCGCATCGTGCTTCACCCAAGTGTGCACCTCCTGCGCAGCACGTACCCCGTGCTGACGCTGTGGCAATGGTGCCAGGCGCCATCCGGCCCCGCTCCCCGCATGGATGGCGGCGCTGAACAGGTTCTGCTGTGGCGCGCTGGCGGCGACGTCGCGATGGCTTTGCTCGATCCGGCGACGTTCCGTTGCATCGAGATGCTGGCCGACCGTCGCAGCGTGGCATCGGCCTGGGCGGCCGCGACGGAAGTGGACGACGAATTCGATCTGGAGCCCTGCCTGCGGGATCTGCTCGCGCAGGGCTTGATCGTGGCATTTACCAACGAGGAGAGCTCGACATGAGCAAGTGGATGACCAGTGTTGAAGGGTATTACAACCAGCTGGCTCGGGCCTTGTCCGGGCTGGGGCCGGTAGTCCTGCTGCTGTTCAGGGTATGGGTGGCGCTGGCGTTCTGGCGGGCCGGCGTGGTGAAGTTCGACGATCCTACCGGCACGTCGTATCTGTTCAACAACGAATATCACGTGCCGTTGATGTCCGGCGACTTTGCGGCATTTCTGGGCACCTGGATCGAGCTGATCACGCCGTGGTTCCTGGTATTCGGGCTGGGCGGGCGGCTTACCGCCGCGTTCCTGTTCGTCTACAACATCATGGCGGTCATTTCCTATCCCGACCTGTGGCCGCACGGTTTCTGGGTTGGCTTGATCGGCAACGATTTCAACGACCACAAGATCTGGGCGATGATGCTGCTGGCGGTAGTCGCCTGGGGTCCCGGCGCATTGTCGATCGACCGGCTTCTCGGGCGATTCTGGCCTGGTGCCGGTCGCCTGCGACAGGCAGAGCCGCTGGTACGCGTGAAGTGACGGGATGTCAGCGCGCGCCGCATTTTGAATCCGGTCGCGTCGTCGGCCACGCATGCGGGCAAGAACCGCGTGGCCGATGACGCTCCACTCCTGAACGAGTTGTACAAGGTGCCCCATGCAACACGACCCCATGCTGGTGGAAGCCGCGCGCCAAGGCGACCTCGTGGCCGTCGAGCGGTTGCTGACCCTCTGCCGTCCCGACCTGCGCCGGATCGCCCAGTCGCAATGCGCCGCCGGTGTCGACGCCGACGATGCCGTGCAGGAGTCGCTGTTGCTGATCTACAAGCGCATCGGCGCGTTGCGCACGATAGCTTCGTTTCCGGGCTGGACGTTCTCGATCGTGCGCAGGGAGTGCTACCGGCTGCTGCGGATGGTGCGCGGGCAGGCGCCATTGCCGGAGGCCGATCACCCCGTGTTTACCTACGACGACCACACCGATCTGCAGTATGATCTGGCGGCGGCCATTCAGTCGCTGCCGGACAAGTACCGCGAGGCGATCATATTGCGCGATTTCGAGGAATTTTCCATCAGCGAAATCGCCGACCAGCTGTTGCTGACGCGAGAAGCCGTGAAGAGCCGCATTCATCGCGGCCGGCAGATGGTGCAGGAATATCTGAAGGACTGATCGTTTTTTCACGAATCCGGGCGCGCGTTGCGCCCGCCTATCTCATTCCATGACGGAGACACCATGAATACCTACCTGCGCGCCATGATCGCCGGCTTCATCGCCACCATCGTGCTGTCCATCTTGATGTTCATGAAGTCGATGATGGGCGTGATGCCCGGCCTCGACGTGGTTCACATGCTGGCCGGCATGGCCCATCAGATGATGGGCGTGCCCGACAGCCCGATGGTTGGCTGGGTCATGCACTTCATGATCGGCACCGTGGTATGGGGCGTGCTGTTCGCGCTGCTGTTCAAGGTGTTGCCGGGCAGCGGGGCGGTGGCCAAGGGTGTCGCATTCGGCGTGCTGGCCTGGTTGCTGATGATGCTGATCCCCATGCCGATGGCCGGCGCCGGCCTGTTCGGCATGCACATGGGCATGATGGCGCCGATGATGACGCTGGTGCTGCATCTGATCTGGGGTGCGGTGCTCGGAGCCACCTACGGTGCGCTCAGCCGCTCAGCCGCCTGAAGCCACGGCACTTCCTCGCCTGCGGCGCCAATCCTTACCCTGCCATGCGGCGCCAATCCTGGGTTGGCGCCGCATGGCATGTCTGACGCATTCGTTTTTTCCGGGTTGTCCGGCACATGAAAAACAAGACCACGCTGATCCGGTGGCTGATCGTCATCGGGTTGCTTGGCGCAGTAGCCGCGTTCTTCGCACTGGGCCTGCAGCACCAATTCACTCTTGACGCGCTGAAGGCGCGGCAACACGCGCTGGACGGATTCCGGCAAGCCCATCCGTGGCTGCTGGCCACGGCGTTTTTCCTGGTCTATGTGGCTTTTACCGCCTTGTCGCTGCCGGCCGCGACGCTGCTGACTCTTGCCGCCGGTGCCGTGTTCGGTTTGCTGGAGGGCAGCTTGCTGGTGTCGTTCGCCTCCAGCATCGGCGCGACCTTGTCGTTTCTGGCCAGTCGATTCGTGTTCCGCGATGCCGTGCAGCAGCGCTTCGGCAAGCGCCTGCAGGCAATCGACAAGGGCATGCGGCGCGAAGGCGCGCTGTATCTGTTCACCCTGCGACTGGTGCCGGTGATCCCGTTCTTCGTGGTCAACCTGCTGATGGGGCTGACTGCGTTGCCGGTTCGCACGTTCTACTGGGTCAGCCAGGTCGGCATGCTGGCGGCAACGCTGGTCTTCGTCAACGCAGGTACCCAGCTGGCCAGCCTGCAATCGCTGTCCGGCATCCTGTCGCCCAGGATCATCGGCTCGTTCGTCCTGCTGGGCGTGTTTCCGCTGCTGGCGCGATGGATCGTCGACCGGGTGAAGGCTCGTCGCGTGTATGCGCGCTGGCCGAAGCCGAAACAGTTCGACCGCAACCTGGTGGTGATCGGCGCCGGCTCGGCCGGGCTGGTCACCGCGTACATCGCCGCAGCGGTACGCGCCAGGGTCACCCTGGTCGAGCAGCACGCGATGGGGGGCGATTGCCTCAATACCGGATGCGTTCCGTCGAAGGCGCTCATCCACAGTGCCAGGCTGGCCACGCAGATCCGCGATGCCGGCCGGGTCGGCGTGCATGCCGGCGACGTCCGGGTCGATTTCCGGGCGGTGATGGAACGCGTGCAGCAGGCGGTCGCCACGGTGGCGCCGCACGATTCGGTCGAGCGGTACCGCGAACTGGGCGTCGACGTGCGGCACGGCGTCGCCCGCATCGTTTCGCCATGGGTGGTGGAGATCGATGGCAGGCCGATCAGTACCCGGGCCATCGTGATCGCGTCGGGCGCGCGGCCTCTGGTTCCGCCGATTCCCGGTATCGAGGAGGCGGGCTACCTGACCTCCGACACGCTGTGGCAGTTGCGCGAACTGCCCAGGCGCTTGCTGGTGCTCGGTGGTGGCCCGATCGGTTGCGAGCTGGCGCAGGCCTTTGCCCGGCTGGGTTCGAGCGTGACCCAGGTCGAGGCCGCCGCACGCCTGCTGATTCGCGAGGACGACGAGGTTTCGGCGTTCGTGCGGGCGCGTCTGACCGCCGATGGCGTCGACGTGCGTACCGGCTGCAAGGCGGTGCTGGTGGAGCAGGGCAGCGATGGTGCGGTGCTGGTCTGCGAATCCGAAGGCAGGACCCTGCGACTGCCCTACGACACCTTGCTGGTGGCGGTTGGGCGCAAGCCGCGCACTGCCGGCTTCGGTCTTGAGGAACTGGGCATCCCGGTCGCCAACACGGTGGAGACCGATGCCTACCTGGCTACGCTGTACCCGAACATCTACGCCTGCGGCGACGTCGCCGGTCCGTACCAGTTCACGCATACCGCCGCACATCAGGCGTGGTATGCCGCGGTCAATGCGCTGTTCGGCCAGTTCCGCCGGTTCCGCGCCGACTACTCGGTGATCCCGGCCGTGACCTTCGTCGATCCGGAGGTGGCGCGCGTCGGTCTCAACGAACGCGAAGCACAGGAGCAGGGGATTGCCTGCGAAGTCACCCGTTACGACCTCGACGACCTGGATCGGGCGATCGCCGAGGATCATGCACACGGGTTCCTGAAAGTCCTCACGCCACCCGGCAAGGACCGCATTCTGGGCGCGACGATCGTGGGCCAGCATGCGGGCGAGCTGCTGGCCGAGTTCGTGCTGGCGATGCGGCACGGCCTGGGCCTGAACAAGATCCTCGGCACCATTCATGCCTATCCGACCTGGGCCGAGGCCAACAAGTACGCGGCAGGCAACTGGAAGAAGGCCCATGCGCCCGAGCGTTTCCTGGGCTGGCTGGCGCGTTATCACGCATGGCGGTTGAAGTGAAGCATGCGTCGATGAGCGGTGGGATCCGTCGTCTGATATGTGCCGTGCTGATGCTGCTCAGCGCTGTCGCGGCGGCTGCGCCGATGTCGCCGAGCGGGACCTGGAACACCTTGCTCGAGCGTCATGTGGTGGCCATCGATGGCGGTCATGCCTCGCGCGTGGACTACGCGGGCATGCGTCACGACGAGGCGCTGCTCGATGCCTATGCCAGGCAGCTGAGCGCAGTGACGCCCGCGCAATTCGATGCGTGGGGAAAGACCGATCAGATGGCTTTCCTGATCAATGCCTACAACGCATTCACCATCGAGAAGGTGCTGACGCGCTGGCCCGACCTGCACTCGATCAAGGATCTGGGGAATTTCCTTTCCACCCCCTGGCGGGACCGCTTCTTCACCCTGCTGGGCAAGCGGCGGAATCTTGACGATATCGAGGGCATGCTGCGTGCGCCGGGACGCTACGACGATCCGCGCATCCATTTCGCCCTCAACTGCGCCTCCATCGGCTGTCCGATGCTGCAGCCGTTCGCCTACACCGGTGCGCAGCTCGATCGGCAACTGGATGCCGCCGTGGCGGATTTCCTGGGCGACCGCTCGCGCAATCGTTACGATGCGGCAACCGGCACGCTGGAGGTCTCGCATATCTTCGATTGGTACGCCGATGACTTTTCCCGCGGCGGCGCCGGCTCGATGACGGGTTTCCTGGCGGCCCACGCCGCGTCGCTGGGCAACGACCCGGCATTGCGGCGCCGGCTCCGGGAACAGTCCGTTCCCCTGCGTTTTCTGCCGTACGACTGGCGTCTGAACGGCATTGCACCTTCAAGTACCCGCTGATCTCAAGGAGTTCCACTGATGAAACCCGCGTGGCATGTCTCGCTGTCGAGAAGCCCGAAAAACCTGCTTGCCTCATCGCTGGTGCTGGCACTGGCTCTTTTGCCGGCATCGGTTCGCGCCGCTGCCGGCGATGCCAAGCAGGAAAAGCCCGGAACCACCGAGCTTGGCATCGTCGAGGTCAAGGCCAGGCAGGCCGCGGCGCCGGTCGTGCTGCCCACGGCCGCGCCCGTCGACGGTCCGTTCGGACCCGGCCGCAGCGTGTTGGATACGCCGCGTTCGGTGACGCCGATCAGCGCCGGCCTCATGCGCGCGGCCGGCGTGAACGATCTGCGCGACATCATGAAGCTGGCGCCGGATACCTATTCGCCCACCGATTTCGGCGCGCCCAGCCTGCCGGACATCCGCGGCCAGCTCGGCGAGGTGTTCGAGGATGGCCTGCGCCAGCAGGGCGGCAACAACGGTTTCGGCGTGCCGCTCTCGTTCAACGCCGTCGAGAGCATGGATGTGGTCAAGGGGCCGCCGCCGGTGGTGCTCGGTACCACCCAGCGGGTTGGCGGTTTCGTCAATCTGGGCCTCAAGCGGCCGGACCTGGACACGCCGGGCGGCTACGTCGAACTGGGCACCGGCAGCTGGCACCGCAACCAGGGACAGCTGGATTACTCGACACCGATCACGCCGGGCAAATCGGCTGTGCGCCTGAGCGTCGAGGACCACAACGAAGGCAGCTACTACGACTACGCCCACCACCACAGCCAGGACGTGTACCTTGCCTACCGGCTGAAACCCGACGCGGTCAGCGAACTCAACGTCAGCGTCGAGTACTACCACGTCAACTTCAAGGACATCGCCGGCATCAACCGGCCGACCCAGAACCTGATCGACCATGGGCTCTATGTCACGGGGCAGGGCGTGCAACCCGACGGTTCCACCGTGCCGGGGCCCTTCGCCGTGATCAGCCCCACCGGCGAAGTGCGGATACCGCGCCATCGCGTGCTGACCGACCCGGCCGACCGGGACAGTGTGCGCACGTGGATCGCCCACGTCCGCTACGAGCGCTCGCTCGGCGACGACACCAGGTACATCAGCCGCACGTACTACCAGCACCTTTCGCGCAACGAAGTTGCCAACGACAGTTTCGTGGAGATCATCAAGGGCGCCGATACGGCCGAGCATCGCAGCGAGCTGGTGCTGGACCGCGATGCGGATCTGTTCGGGCGCACCATGCACCAGCAGACCGATCTGGGCCTCGATGTGCGCTGGAACCATGTGCTGGGCTACAGCCAGTTCGACACCGAGGCCGACCTGCCTGTCGACCTGACCGGCCCCGTCAGCAACCGCCGCATTCCGCTGACGCCCGATCAGAAGGCGCAACTGGTGCTGCTGCGCCCGGGGCTGTATGTGTCGCCCGGCGCCCAGTATCCGCGCGACGGCCAGGCCGCCGGTTACATGTTGTCGGACACCACCGACTCGAACAGCTACCAGACCGGCCTGTTCGTGCAGCACGAAATTCACTTCACGCCGCAGTGGAGCGCCATGGCCGGCGTGCGCGGCGACGAATACTACGTCGCCGCCAAGGACCCGCTTCCGCCGCCGGGCCAGGTGGCGGCGCACGACAGCGTGCACCATTTCCTGAAGGCGGCGAACGGCAGCGTGACCTGGAACCCGGTCGACGCGGTCGCGCTCTACGCCGCAGGCAGCTACAGCCAGTCGACCTCCAACTCCATCGGCGGCGGCACCCCGCTCGGCGCCGGCAACCGGATCGACCCGGCCAATTTCGCCACGGACAGCACGCTGTACGAAATCGGGCTCAAGCTGGCGCCGCCGCAGGGTCACTGGTATGCGGACGTCTCGCTGTTCGATCAGACCCGCAGCCTGCGCAACCGGGACGGCAGCAACTCCGGCATTCACACCAAGGGGCTCGACGCGCAGTGGTTCTATCAGGCCAGCCACCTGTTCGCCAGCGCGGGCCTCAGCTACCTCGACGCCCGCTACGACAATTCGGCGAGCTTTCAGGACACCGTCCAGGTGCTGGACGCCTTCAATAACTCGCGGCCCGACATCGTGGCCGGCACTGGCGTGGGCGCCCCCAACTTCGCCGCATTCCCGCCCAGCTCGCGGCGGCTGCAGGGCTTGCCGTCGGTGACCGCCTCGGCGCTGGTCGGCTACACCTTCGACAGCGGCCTCGGCGGCACGCTGTCGGGCAACTACACCAATGCGTTTCCGCTGGACTACCTGGCCACGGTATGGATTCGCGCGCAGTACACATTGAACGCTTCAGTGTTCTATCGCTGGAAGACGACCGGCACCGAGATCCGACTGGCCTTGAACAACCTGACCAACCAGAAGAACTGGGCGCCGGTGTTCGACGGCGGCTATTTCGGGGCCACCGACGTGTTCCCCGAGCTGCCGTTCAACATGATGTTCAGCGTGCGCCAGAGCTTCTGACCATGCGCCGGTTCCGCTCCACTGTGCTGACGATCGTGCTGCCGCTCGCCCTGCTGCTGGCCGGCTGCCATCGTTCGCCGGTGCTCGCGGCGGCCGATCCGCGCACCTTGCCGTGGGACGCGGTGCTGGCCCGGGCGCATGGCCAGACGGTCACCATGGCCATGTGGCAGGGCGACCCTGCCATCAACGCCTACATGCGCGACTACGTGGCCCCGCATCTGGCGAAGGACTACGGCATCACCCTGACGCTGGTGCCGGGGCAAGGCGATGGAATGGTGACCATGCTGATGACCGAGGCCGAGGCCGGCCGCGCGCGCAGCGCGCTGGACCTGGTGTGGATCAACGGCGAGACGTTCTATCAGCTGCGCCAGATCCATGCGTTGTTCGGCCCCTTCACGAGCCATTTGCCCAACAGCCGCTACATCGACTGGAGCAACCCCTTCATCGCCTGGGATTTCCAGCAGCCGGTCGGCGGCTACGAGGCGCCGTGGGGCAACGTGCAGCTGCTGCTGATCACCGACAGCGCGCGGGTGCCGGACCCGCCGCGCACGCCGCAGGCGCTGGCGGCATGGATCCATGCCCACCCCGGCCGCTTCACCTTCGACACCGGCTTCACCGGCATGAGCTTCCTGAAGTCGCTGATGTATGCCTTTGCCGATGACCCTGCCGAATTGAACGGCCGCTTCGACCAGGCCGCCTACCGGCGCCTGCGCGACCGGGTGTTTGCCTGGGTGCAGTCGGTGCGCGGCGACCTGTGGCACCACGGCGAGGCCTTTCCCGCCAGCACGGCGCAGCTGCATCAGCTGTTCGCCAACGGCGAGGTGGACTTCAGCATGAGCTTCAACGACGGCGAGGTGGACAACAAGGTCGACAGCGGCATGTTTCCCCCCACCGCCACCGCCTTTGCGCTGACCACCGGCACATTGCAGAACAGCCACTACCTGGGCATCGTCGACCGGTCGGCGCACAAGGCGGCGGCGATGGTGGCGATCAACTTCCTGATCTCGCCCGAGGCCCAGTTGCGCAAGCTGCAGCCGGCGGTGTGGGGCGACGGTACCGTGCTGGCGCTGGACAAGCTGCCGGCGGACCTGCGCGCACGCTTCGTCGCCGCCGAGCGGCGCCGGCATGCCCCGGTGCGCAGCGTCATCCAGCCGTACGCCCGGCGCGAGCCGGCGCCGGAGGTGATGATCCGCCTGTCGCGCGATTTCAGGCAGCGGGTGCTGCGTGAATAGGCGTCCGCGCCCCGACCCCTGGCTGCTGTTGCTGCTCGCGATGACGATCGGCCCGGTCGTCGTCGCGCTGGGGTTCATGCTGGTCTACAGCGTCGGCGGCATCGGCCTGCTGTCGTCCGGATGGACCCTGCGCTACTGGGGCGAAGCGCTGCACGACGGCGAGACCTGGGCCTCGCTGGGCTACAGCTTCGCGATCGGCCTGGCGAGCCTGGCGCTCGCGCTCGGCTTGGCGCTGGGCTTGCAGGCGGCCCTGGGTCCGCAGCTCCGGCGCGGTCCGCTGCGCAGCTTGCTGTTCGTGCCGCTGGCGATCCCGGCACTGGTCGCCGCGCTGGTCAGCGTGGAGCTGTTCGGCAATGCCGGCCTGCTGGCGCGGCTGGCCCGCGCGGCGGGCTGGATCGACATGCCGAACGACTTCCCGAGCCTGCTGTTCACCGCGTCGGGCAGCGGCATCGTGCTGACCCACGTGCTGCTGGTCGGCCCGTTCCTGTTGCTGTTGCTCGATCGCCTGGCCCGCCACGAGCGGGTCGACGAACTGGCGTGGGTGGCGCGCTCGCTCGGCGCGTCCCGCTGGCAGGCCTGGCGCAGGGTGACCCTGCCGGTGCTGCTGCGCGCGGGCATGCCGACCCTCAGCGTGTATTTCATCGTGCTGGTCGGCGCGTTCGAGGTGCCGCTGCTGGTGGGGGCGCCGTACCCGCAGATGGTTTCGGTGCTGGTGCAGCGCAAGTTCTCCCAGTTCGACCTGGCCAGCAAGCCGCAGGCGTACGTGATCGGGAGCGTCTACGCCCTGCTGGCGATGGCGTTGCTGATGGCGCTGTTCGCCTGGTGCGGCAGGCGTGGCATCAGCGGGGATGCGCGCTGATGCGCCGGCTGCTCGCCATGCTGCTCGGCGCGGCCCTGCTGCTGCCGTTGGCCCTGCTGCTGCTGCTGTCGGTTTCGCGGCAATGGACGTGGCCGGTGCTGTGGCCGGATCGGTGGCAGCTGCGGCTGTGGCATGACCTGCTGTCGGACACCGCCGGTATCGCCAGTGCTGTCGCACGCTCGCTGTTGATGGCGATCGGCGTGGGCCTGCTGGCGACCGCGCTGGGCTTTCCGACCAGCCGCCGGCTGGCCCGTCACCGTCGCCGAGGGCGATTGCTGGCCCTGATCCATCTCCCCTACGCGCTGTCGCCGGTGGTTCTCGCGGTCGGGCTGCTGTTCGTCTTTCTGAAATGGCACCTGGCCGGGCACATGGCCGGCGTGATGCTGGCGCAGCTGATTTTCGCGTATGCCTACGCGGTCATCCTGCTCAGCGGGTTCTGGAATCCGCGGACGGATGCGCTGGTGGACCTCGCCCGCACGCTGGGCGCCGACGGCCGGCAGGTCTGGTGGCGGGTGCTGCTGCCGATGGCGCTGCCGATGTTGACCGTGTGCCTGTTCCAGACCTTCCTGATTTCCTGGTTCGACTATCCGCTGGCGCTGCTGATCGGCAGCGGCCAGGTGCAGACCCTGACCATCCGCCTGTTCGAGTATTTCAGCTCCGGCGACATCCGGCTGGCCGCCAGCTGCGCGCTGCTGCTGATGGCGCCGCCGCTGCTGGCGCTGCTGGTCAACCACCGGCTGCTCTCCAGTGCGGCCGCGCCCCACCTGGAAACACTGGATGACTGATCGCACGCCGATGCCCCTGCACATCGACGGCCTGGGCGTGGACCTGGGCGGCCATCGCGTGCTGCAGGGCGTGTCGCTGGCGGTGGCAGCCGGCGCGACGATGGCCATCATCGGCGCGTCCGGCTGCGGCAAGACGACCCTGCTGCGCGCGATCGCCGGACTGCTGCCGCTGGCGGCGGGGCGCATCGCGCTGGGTCCGCAGCGCGTCGATGCGCTGCCGCCACAGCGGCGCGGCATCGTCTATCTCAACCAGGAGCCGCTGCTGTTCCCGCACCTGAACGTGTTCGACAACATCGCTTTCGGCCTGCGCCTGCGTCATCAGGCCGAGCGCACGATCCGCCAGCAGGTCGACGAGTTGCTCGTGCAACTCGAACTGGACGCTCTGGCACCGCGGTCGCCCCAGGCGCTCTCCGGCGGGCAGCGCCAGCGTGCGGCGTTCGGCCGGGCGCTGATCGTGGCGCCGTCGCTGCTGTTGCTGGACGAGCCGTTCAGCAACCTCGATCCGGAGACGCGCATCGCCATGCAGCAGGTGTTCAAGCAGCTGGCGCATGCGCGCGGCATCACGGCGCTGTTCGTCACCCACGACCTGAAGGAGTCGCTGCGCATGGGCGACCACTTCGCGATGATGCACGATGGCCGTCTGCGGCATTACCCCGACCGCGCGGCTTTTTGCGCCGATCCGGCCACCGGCGTGGCGCGCGAGGCTTCCTTCTGGAGCGATCTGGCCATCGGCCCGGCCGCCGCTCCGGTCCCGCAGGATGACTCTCATGCATGAAGGCATCGCCACGCTGTCGATCGCCGTGGTGGACAACGGCATCCACGGCCTGCGCGGGCATTTCGTCGATTCGCCGGCGCTGCGCTACCGGTTCGAGCCGATCGTGCGCGACTGGTCTCCCGCGTTTGCCGAGGACGTGGTGATCGTGCCCAACGGCAGCGACCATCTGTCGCTGTATCGCGCCAGGCACAGTATCGAGGCGGTGCTGGCCCGCGGCGGCGCGGTGCTGTGCTTCTGCGGCTGCTACACGCCGTGGCTGCCAGGCACCGTGTGGCGCCACGACAACACGCGTCCGAACCGCGACGTGCGCTACCACGTGGCCAGCGACCCGCTGGGCCTGATGGCCGGTGTCGATCCGCAGCGGCTGGGCACCGATGCCCATGGCATCAGCGGCTGGTGGGCCTGTGGCGAGCTGGTTACCGCCTGTCCGCAGAGCGTGGTACTGGCCGACACCTGGGGTCGCCCCGTGCTGATTGCCGATACCCGCTCGACGCCGGGACTGATCGTTGCCACCGCCAGCGGTCCACTGGGCGATCGTGGCGGCGCCGAAGCCGCCGCCGATGGCCCGCAGCGGCTTTACCGCAACATCATCCGTGCGGTGTCACGGCACCTGGAGTCCCGCCATGCCTGATTCGATCCGCGCACCCATCGCGATGCTGTTCAACGGGGTCTGGTCGCAGTACGCCGTGGCCACGGCACCGAAGTACCGTGCCTTCTTCGACCTGATCCCTGTCCACGATCTCGGTGCCGAGCGCCTGGAAGGACACCAGGCGCTGCTGATTCCTTTCCAGAGCAACCACGCGGCCTTGGCTGGACGGCGCGAGGCGGTATTCGGATTTCTGGCGCAGGGGCACCGCGTGGCCGTGTTCGGCGATGCCGCGGACTGGATCGGCGGGCAGTGGGAGGATCGCCCGGTCGACAACAGCTGGTGGACCCGCCTGCCGGCCGAGCCGCCGATCGCCTGGACCGATTTCAGCCACCCGCTGTTCGCCGGCCTCACGCCGCGGCAAGCGGGGTGGCATCACCATGGCGCGTATACCCGGATACCTGCCGAGGCGCGCATCCTGCAGCGCAGCCGCGACGGCGAGGTGGTCTGCTGGGAAACCCATGCGCACGGCGGCACGCTGCTGGCCGCGACCTCCGATCCGGTCATCGAGCACGGCGTGCAGCAGATCCGCCATCTCGATCACTTCGTCGACCAGCTGGTGTTCTGGCTTTGCGGCCGGCGGCCGGACCCGGTGCCGCTGACGTTTTCCGCGGACCAGTTCGGTCATGCACCAGTTCCGCAGGCCGCAGCGGACCCCGCGCGCCACCTGCGCTGATCGGGCAAGCGCACGCGGCGAGCGCTTGTATGCGGCAACGGGGTGCCCGGACCCGGCTCAGCCGGCGTCTTCGGCAGCCAGCACCCGGGCGGCGTGCCGCAGCCGTTGCGCCATGGTGTAGACGATCACGCCGATGAACAGGCCGGTCCAGGCCGCCAGATGGCCGGGGCCGGCGATCATCAGGCTGATGCAGATGAACGCTTCGGTGCGCTCGCCCAGGCCGGGCGCGTAATGGAACGACTTGACCGAGTGGTTGCGCAGCGCGGCGGCGATCGACAGGAACAGCGACATCGCCACGGCGATGATGCCGGCCAGGATCACCAGGATGAAGCGCGCCTGCGGATAGCGCCACGCCAGCGCCACGATCATGGCGATTTCCACCACGCGGTCGAAGGTGATGTCGAGGATGGCGCCGAACGGGCTGGTGCGGGTCATCCTTGCCAGCGCGCCATCGGCGGCGTCGAGCAGGCCGGAAAGCCACAGTACCGCGATGCCGGTCCAGGCCCAGCCGGCGGCCACCCACAGCGCGGCCAGCACGCCGGTCAGCATGGCCAGCACGGTCACCGCGTTGGCGCTCAGTCCGGCACGGTGCAGCAGGCGCGCCACGGCGCCGATGACGGGTTCGACCCAGCGCCGGGCGTGCGTGTCGAGCATCAGCGGTTCTCCCGGCACATGGACGCAGGTTTCATCGCGGCCGCCGGCTCAGGGTGCATCCAGCGGCTGCCGAAGCAGCGCAAGCAGTTGCTGCGACCGGTCGTCGCGGTAGCGCTCCAGCCCCAGCGGCATCGATGACTGCGGGGCAGCCGGCGCATCGCGGTAACTGCCGAACAGCCGGTCCCACCACGACACGTGGAACCCGAAATTGCTGTCGTGCTCCGCCGGCACGACCGAGTGATGGATGCGATGCATGTCGGGAGTCACGAAGATCCAGCGCAGACGGCGATCCAGAGCCACCGGCAGGTCGACATTGGCGTGGGTGAGCAGGGCGAAGCTGCTCAGCACGATCTCGAAGGCCAGCACGGCCAGCGGCGCGGCGCCCAGCAACAGGACGACCGCGATCTTGATCCCCATCGACAGCAGGATTTCGACCGGATGGAAGCGCACGCCTGAGCTGACGTCGAGAGCCATGTCGGTATGGTGCACGCGGTGCAGCCGCCACAGCGCGCCGATCCGGTGCATCAGGCGATGCTGCGCATAGATCGCCAGGTCCAGCGCGACGAAGGCGATCACCGCTGCCGGCCAGGGCGGGACGCGCAGCATGTGCAGTACCCCGACGTTCGCGGCCTGCGCCCATCCCGCCGCATCGACCGCCAGCCAGGGCAGCAGCAGGCGCAGGCACAGGGTGTTGATCAGGCCCAGGCCAAGGTTCACCCGCCAGCGCTGCCAGCGGCGGGGCGCCGCGGCGTGCCGCGGCCGGAGCCGTTCGGCGATGCCGAGCAACGCCAGCAGTGCGAGGAACAGCCAGAGACGAAGCGCAGGGTCGTTCATGTGGAAGGTGGAACCTTTGCAAGCAGGCCTTTGCAGGCGAGGTCGAACCATCGATGCCGGATCCGCTCGCCGCGCCCCGATGCGTACGGCCAAGCATAGCTGACCAATGTCCGGCGGGGTTGCTAGACTCGCGGCTGCAGTCCGCCTTCTGAAACGCCTTCGACAACATGAATCCTTTTGTCGGTTTGCCGCCTCCTATGAGCGCGTCGTCATCGAGCTTTCCGCTTTGCAATCGCCACGTGAAAGCGATGGTGACACCATGACAACCCGCGCCCCGGTTCAGTTGCGGTGTTGTCGGATCCACCCCGGTAACTATGCTCGCGCGGTGCCCGCGATCGATGATCGCAGGCACTGCCAGGATTTTTCGTGAACGCCGTCCTCTCTCCCGCGCCGCCATCGTTTGCCCGCACCTTGCACGAGCACGGGCTGGCCTTGCCGCGCATGCCGCTGGAAATCCTGCAGGTCAATGTCGGCAAGCTGTGCGACCTGGCTTGCCAGCACTGTCATGTCGAGGCTGGCCCCAAGCGCACCGAAATCATGCAGGCGGCAACCGTCGAGCGCATTCTCGAACTGCTGGCCGATGCTCCGGGCGTGCATACGCTGGACCTGACCGGCGGTGCACCGGAGATGAATCCGCATTTCCGCACCCTGGTGCGCGAGGCGCGGGCGCTGGGCAAGGCGGTCATCGACCGCTGCAACCTGACCGTGCTGTTTCGCCCGGGGCAGCAGGACACCGCCGAATTCCTGGCCGCGCAGGGCGTCAAGGTGGTGGCCTCGCTGCCGTGCTACAGCAAGGCCAACGTCGAGCAGCAGCGCGGCCGGCATGTGTTCGATCCCAGCCTGCGCGCCTTGCGCCGGCTCAATGCACTGGGCTACGGCCAGGCGGATACCGGGCTGGAACTGGATCTGGTCTACAACCCGTTGGGCGCTGCCTTGCCGCCGGCGCAAGCGGCGCTGGAGACGACCTACCGGCGCGAGCTGGCCGAACATTTCGGCATCGTGTTCAGCCGTCTGTTCACCATCACCAACATGCCGATCAAGCGCTTCCTGCATCTGCTCGAACGCGAGGGTCGTTACGAGACCTACATGCACACCCTGCTCGATGCGTTCAACCCGCAGGCCGCGCTGGGCGTGATGTGCCGCAACCTGCTGTCGGTGGGCTGGGATGGCCAGCTGTACGACTGCGATTTCAACCAGGCACTGGAGCTGCCGCTGGACGGGCGCCAACGCAGCGTATGGGATATCGCCAGGCTGGCCGACATCGAGAGCGGCCCGATCGTCTTTGCCAATCATTGTTACGGCTGCACCGCCGGCGCGGGCAGCTCCTGTGGAGGATCGCTGACGTGAACATGGACCTGGAACACGAAGTCGACGGCACTGCCGAAGAACAGCAGTCGGCGGTGCGCAGCTATTACGGCGAAACCCTGCAGTCGAGCAACGACCTGCGCACCACGGCGTGCTGCAGCATCGATGCGATGCCCGAACACCTGCGCACGATCCTGGCCCAGTTGCACCCGGAAGTGCGCGACCGTTTCTACGGTTGCGGTTCGCCGCTGCCGCCGGCGCTGGACGCCATGACGGTGCTGGACCTGGGCTGCGGCAGTGGCCGCGATGCCTACCTGTTGTCGAAGCTGGTCGGCGAGCGTGGCCATGTCATCGGCGTCGACATGACGGCGCAGCAACTGGCCGTCGCCGAGCGGCATCGCGACTTTCACGCGCAGGCCTTCGGGCATGCCCGCTCCAATGTCACGTTTCACCTGGGCGATCTGGCCGACCTCGCCGCACTCGGCATCGCTGACGCATCGGTCGACGTGGCGGTTTCCAATTGCGTGTTGAACCTGGTACCGGACAAGCGCCGCGCGTTTGCCGAGATCCTGCGCGTGCTCAAGCCCGGCGGCGAGCTGTATTTCTCCGACGTGTACAGCGACCGCCGGTTGCCGCGCGAGCTGCTGGCCGATCCGGTGTTGCTGGGCGAATGCCTGGCCGGCGCGCTGTACGTGGAGGATTTCCGCCGCCTGCTGGGCGAGCTCGGCGTGGCCGACGCACGGGTGTGCGCGCGCGGCCCGGTCGCACTGACCGACGAGGCGATCGAGCAGAAGATCGGCTTTGCGCATTTCGAGTCGATCACCTGGCGCGCGTTCAAGCTGCCGCTGGAGGACCGCTGCGAGGACTACGGCCAGGTCGCCACCTACCTCGGCACGATACCTGCGCATCCGCACCGTTTTGCGCTGGACGACCACCACCTGTTCGAGAGCGGCAAGCCGCTGCGGGTGTGCGGCAACAGCGCCGACATGCTGGCCGGCAGCCGCTACGCGGCGCATTTCCGCATCGACGGCGACAAGCGGCGGCACTACGGCCTGTTCGACTGCGCCCCGGCCACTGCGGCGAGTGCATCGGCCTGCTGCTGAGGTGCTCATGGTCAATCGTCATCCGGCGGCCTCTCGCTCGCTGTCCGTCATCGTGCCGCTGGCGCCCGGCGAAACCGAGTGGCAGGGATTGCTGCAGCAGCTGACCTCGCTGCCGGCCGGCAGCGAGGTGATCGTGGTACGTGCCGACGATGAATCATGGCCGGTCCCCGCGTCATGGCCCAGGTGCCTGCGTTACCGGGAGTGCCACAGCGAGCCGGGGCGCGCGCGCCAGCAGAATCTCGGCGCCCGGCTGGCCACCGGCCACTGGCTGTGGTTCCTGCACGCCGATTCGCGCCTGCGACCGGACAGCCTGCGTGAACTGGGACGGTTCCTGGCCGAAGGCATCGATGCGCTGGGCTGGTTCCAGCTCGCCTTCCGCAAGGACGGGCCGCGCTGGACCGTCCTGAACGCGGCAGGCGCCAACCTGCGTTCGCGCTGGCTCGGGTTGCCGTTCGGCGATCAGGGGCTGGTGTTGCCGCGACACTGTTTCCAGGCCCTGCACGGATTCGACGAGCAGGCACGCTATGGCGAGGATCATCTGCTGGTGTGGGCCGCGCGCCATGCCGCCCTGCCGCTTCGCCGCATTCCCGCGTCGCTGGAAACCAGCGCGCGCAAATACGCACAGCAGGGCTGGCTAACCACCACGCTCAGGCACTGGCGGCGGACCACGGCGCAGGCCTGGCCCGCATGGCGCGCGCGGCGCAGGGCAAGGACATGAGCGCGGCACTGGCCATCTTCGTCAAGACCCCCGGGCTGTCGCCCGTGAAGACACGATTGGCGGCTGCGCTGGGGACGGCCGGCGCCACCGACTTTTATCGGCTGGCCGCAGCGGCCACGGCGGAAGTTGCGCGCAGCTGCCAGCCGGCACTCGTGCCGTACTGGGCGATTGCCGAGTCTGGCCCGGCGGCGGCCGACGCATGGCGCGGTTTTGTCCAACTGGAGCAGGGCGAAGGTGATCTGGGCGAGCGGCTCGATCACGTCTATGCCACGCTGCAGGCGCGTCATGGGCAGGCGCTGCTGATCGGTGCCGATGCCCCGCAGTTGACGCCGGCCATGCTTCGGGCGGCACGGGCCGCGCTGGACGATCCGGCCACGCCATTCGTGCTCGGCGGAGCCAGCGACGGCGGCTTCTGGCTGTTCGGCGGCCGGATGCCCGTTCCCCAAGCCGTCTGGTGCTCGGTGCGCTATTCGCAGGCATGCACCGCATCCGAATTGCGCACCCTGCTGGCCGCTCATGGCGAGGTCGCCAACGTGCCCATGCTGACCGACGTCGACACCGCTGCGAGCCTGCCCGCACTGGCCAGCGCCCTGACGGCGCTGGCCGAGCCGCTGCCGGGGCAGCGTGCCCTGCTGGACTGGCTGCACACCACCCTTGACTGCACCTTGCTGACTGGAACCCACGCATGACCATTGCACTTTTCATCACCGTGTTGCTGCTGGCCGCGACCAACGGCTCGAACGACAACTTCAAGGGGGTGGCCACGCTGTACGGCAGCCGCACCGTGGGCTACTGGACCAGCCTTGGCTGGGCCAGCGTCACGACCCTGGCCGGATCGCTGGGTTCGGTCTATCTCGCCCAGGCGCTGCTCAAGGCCTTCACCGGCGCCGGTCTGGTATCCGCCGACATCGCCGCACAGACCGGTTTCGCCATGGCCGTGGCGGGCGGTGCCGGCCTGACCGTCGCCCTGGCATCCTGGCGCGGCCTGCCGATCTCGACCACGCATGCGCTGGTCGGCGCGATGAGCGGTGCCGGGCTGGTTGCGGCCGGCATGGGCGTGCATTTCGGATCGCTGGGCAAGACCTTCCTGTTGCCGCTGCTGGCCAGTCCGCTGATTGCGATGATCCCCGCCTTCATCGTTGCGCCGCTGTTGCGGCGACTGGTCGCGCGCGCGGAGCGCAGGCAGATCGACTGCCTGTGCGTCGAGCAAGCCGCGATCGTGACGCCGGAAGGCGTGATGATGCGCGACACGGCGATGCTGCGTACCGGCAGCGTGGCCGAGTGCAGCGACAGCGGCGCGCGTCCGCTGGCGCGCATCAGCAGTCCGCGCGTGGTCGACACGCTGCATTTCCTGTTCGCCGGTGCGGTGGGGTTTGCCCGCGGGCTCAACGACACCCCGAAGATTGCCGCCCTGCTGCTGCCGATCGCCATGCTCGACAGCCATACGGCGGTGCTCGCGGTGGCGATCGCGATGTTGCTGGGCGGCCTGCTGGGTGCCCGCAGGGTGGCCCGTACCATGAGCGACAAGATCACGAACCTGGACCTCGGGGCCGGTCTGGCGGCCAGCCTGACCACCGCGCTGCTGGTCAGTACGGCCAGTTTCAACGGCCTTCCGGTGTCGACCACGCACGTCTCGGTCGGCGCGCTGGCGGGCGCCGGTGCCAGCGGGAGGAATGGCGTGAACCGCAGGATGCTGGGCACCATCGCGATGTCGTGGGTGGTTACCTTGCCGATCGGCGCCCTGTTCGGCGCCATGCTCTACGCGTGGATACGCTGAGCGTGGCCGGGAGACGGCGCACCAGCCGGGAGACGCCCGCTGGTCGACCGCGCGGGCCTTGATCGATGGCGGGCGGCCGCTCGGCGCCTCGCAACCGTGCCGCTCCCCTGATCGCGCGGCATTCGATTGCCGCGTGCGGGCCGTCTCCAGGACTTCATGTCATTGCGTCATGAATCCTTTTCAGGATTCACGGGCTCCTATGGCCAGCGGAACGTACATCAGCGACTGGCGGACTGTCTCCGGCGTACCCGAGTCGGGCGTCCGCCGGGCTCACCGCAAACTGCACAGAATCACAGTTTTCGCATGGGAATGGAGCTGGAGCCCCGAGATACATCGTCGATACCCCCACTCCGATCATTCCTGACCCTACCTGTCACCCATCGCGCCCGACCGTCGAGGGCTTGACGTGACCGACCCCGCTGCCAGCGCCGAACCCATCCACTAAAGCAAAGCGAACCCATCCACCAGAGAGAATTTCATGTTCACAGGGAAAACCGTATTGATCACCGGATCGACCAGTGGCATCGGTCTGGGCATTGCCGAGCAATTCGCCCGTGACGGCGCCAACATCATCCTCAACGGCATGGGCGACGCTGCCGGGATCGAGGCGACGCGCAGACGTCTGGCCGAAACGCACGGCGTCGAAGTGCGTTTCGATGGTGCCGACATGAGCCGGCCTGCGGCGATCGAGGCGATGTTCCGTGCGATCGCCGATGAATTCGGCGGCGTGGATATCCTGGTCAACAATGCCGGCATCCAGCATGTCGCGCCGGTCGACGAGTTTCCCCCGGAGAAATGGGACGCGATCATCGCCATCAACCTGACGGCGGCGTTCCACACCATTCGCCACGCCCTGCCGGCCATGAAGCGCAAGGGGTGGGGACGCATCATCCAGGTTGCCTCGGCCCATGCGCTGGTGGCATCGCCGTTCAAGTCGGCCTATGTCGCCGCCAAGCACGGCATCGCGGGGTTGACCAAGACGGTGGCACTGGAAGTGGCGGAGCAGGGCATCACGGTCAATGCCGTCTGCCCGGGTTACGTATGGACCCCGCTGGTGGAAAAACAGGTGCCGGAAACCGCCAGGGCGCGCGGCATCAGCGAGGACGAGGTGATCAAGAACGTCCTGCTCGCTGCGCAACCGACCAAGCAGTTCGTCAGCATCGAGCAGGTGGCCGCGCTCGCCGGCTTCCTGGCCAGCGACGCGGCCGCGTCGATCACCGGGGCCGTGCTTCCGGTCGATGGCGGTTGGACCGCACACTGAAGGCCATGCCATGAAGACCCACGAGATTCTCCAGCTGTCGTCGATGCCACCGGCCTCGCCTTCCTACCCCACCGGCCCCTATCGCTTCATCGATCGCGAATATCTGATCATCGCCTATCAGTCGGATCCGCAGGCGATTCGCGAAGCCTTGCCCGAACCGCTGGAGCCCGATGGCAGCGACACGGTGTTGTTCGAGTTCATCCGCATGCCCGATTCGGCAGGTTTCGGCAGCTATACCGAATCGGGCCTGGTCATCCCCGCCCGGTATCGGGGCGAGCATGTGAACTTCACATCCCAGATGTATCTCGACGACGAACCGCCGATTGCCGGCGGACGCGAAATCTGGGGCTTTCCCAAGAAGCATGGTCAGCCGAAACTCGAAGTCGTGCACGACACGCTGACCGGCACGCTCGACTATGCCGGCGTCCAGGTGGCCGTGGGCACCATGGGCTACAAGCACCAGCATCTGCTGTACGACGTGGCCGGCCGGAAGCAGTGCTCGTCGGTATCCATCGTCGAGAAGATGAGCAAGACCCAGGTCAATCTCAAACTCATCCCCCACGTCGATGGCAAGCTGGCGATCGCCCAGCTGGTGGCGTACAAGCTGACCGACATCACCGTGAAGGGCGCATGGTCGGGGCCTGCACGCCTGCATCTGGTGTCGCATGTGAACGCACCGGTGGCCGACCTGCCCGTGCTCAAGGCCCTCGGCGGATTGCATTTCATCGCCGACCTGACACTGCCCTATGGGCGCGTGCTGCACGACTATCTTGCCGAACCATCGGCGTCGACCAAGGGATGAACCATTCATGACGAATCCGAGAGCCCGGGCGGCAGCACCAGCGGCCGCCGGCAAGAACAGGAAAACCCGGACAGGGCTTCCCGGCCAGGTCGTTCTGGTCATGCAGGGTGGCGGTGCGCTGGGGGCGTTTCAGGCCGGCGTGTATGAGGCGATGCACGAGGCGGGCATCGAGCCGGACTGGGTCGTGGGAACGTCGATCGGCGCCATCAACGGCGCCATCATCGCCGGCAACGCGCCGCAGGATCGAATCGCCCGTCTGAGGGCGTTCTGGACGCTCGTCGCCAAAGGCAAGACTTCCGCCGGGGCATGGCCGTGGCATGTCCCCGGTCTCGACAAGATGATGAACAACCTGGCCACGGTGACCAAGGGCATCTCCGGATTCTTTGCGCCGAACCTGCGTTCGTGGTCCGGCCCGGATACGCCGCTTGGCGTGGAAAATGCCAGCTATTACAGCACGGCGGCGTTGCGGCAAACGCTTGGCGAGCTGGTCGATTTCGGCCAGTTCGACAAGGGCAAGGTGCGTTTGACGCTCGGCGCCGTGAACGTCCGTTCCGGCCGCATGCGCTACTTCGACAGCCGCGACGAGCAGTTGAATGCCGACCATGTGATGGCCTCCGGAGCGCTGGCGCCCGCATTCCCCGCGGTCATGATCGATGGCGAGCCGTATTGGGACGGTGGCATCTATTCCAATACGCCGATCGAGGTCGTGATGGACGACCATCCCCGGCGCGACTCCCTGATCTTCGCCGCCCGTTTGTGGCAGCAGGAAGACGAAATCCCGCAATCGCTCGGAAACGTGATCAGTCGCCTGAAGGACATCCAGTATTCCAGCCGGGCAGAGAGTCATCTGGCGCGCCAGCAGCAGATCCATCAACTGCGCCACGTGGTCCGCGAACTCGGCAGCCTGTTGCCGGAAAGCGTGCGTGCCAGGCCGCAGGTCGGTGAACTGCTCGGCCTGGGCTGCTGCACCGTGATGCACGTGCTGACGCTGCGCGCACCGGCACTGGAAGGCGAGGACCAGACCAAGGATATCGACTTCTCGCCCGCCGGCATCGAGGCGCGCTGGAACGCAGGGCGGGAACTGGTGCGCGAGCGGATCGCGCAGGCGCCGTGGCAAGCGCCGGTGGATCCGGGCACCGGCATCGTGGTGCACGACTGACAGGCAGGCTGGCGATCCGTCCACCCTGCACGCGCTTGTTGCACAGGCTTGCGGTGCGTGCCGGGAAGCCGATTTCGGCACCGCCGCGTGCCGATCCGTCAGCACGTCATTGCCTGCGTGATTTCGCACGGGAGCGGAGGGTCCCCGCCCGCCGCATCCGACATGCCGCAGGCCCGTCTCGTTCGCGACCCTGAATCCTTTCGCGGATTTGGACACTCTAACTTTCGAATGGCGCCGCAACTGCGTTCTGGAATATGGAGCCGCTCCCGGCATCCGTATTCGACCAACTGGTTCGAATGATGCAGACGATGTCTGCACTGGAGACTGTCCATGGTATTCAAGCATCTTCCGATTTCGAAGGCCCCATCCCGTGCATCACTGCTGACGCGGATTGCCGGCGAAAGCGGCGTCAGGGTGAATATGGCCGATCCAGCAATCTCCGTGATGGTCGACTTTGCCCGTGAGTGTCCACTGACGGTCAGCCTGGAACGTCACATCGACGACGCACTGCAGGACATGATCAAGGGCGGTGTCCGCACGCTCCTGGTACTTGATGAAGGGCACGTCGTCGGCCTGATCACCGCCTATGACATCCAGGGTGAGCGACCCCTGCAATTCCTGCAGAGCTCCGACTGCGTGCATGAATCCTGCCTGCACAAGGACATCACGGTAGCCGACATCATGACCCCGCTGGAGCAACTGCCGGTACTCGACCTTCGCGACGTGTCCGTGGCCCGGGTCGGCGACCTGCTGGAAACATTCAAGGCGACGGCGCAGACCCATCTGGTCGTCGTCGAAGGCACCTGCGGAAGTTCCATGCAGGTTCGCGGGTTGATTTCCTGCGCAAGACTGGAGAGGCAACTGGGCGCCGATCCGGGCTCTGCGCCCCGCCACCGCATCGAACGCGAAATGACCTTGCTCAACGCGGCGATGATGTCCCGTTAGGCGGGATCGCGAATGCGTGCCGCTGCCGGACGCGAGCAGTCGGCCGCGCCGATTCGGGCGCCGATCAAGACCATGACGCCCGTCGTCATTCAGGCCGTGAACCACCGGCGGTTGCGAGCCGCCATTCCCGCGTGCCGGTGAGTGCCTGTCTGCAGCGTGTGCCGGCAGGGTCTCCCGGGTCACATTTCCAAATCGTCGCGTACGCGGTCCGCGCGATCATCAAAGACTGGAATATCCAATGCATTCGATTCTGCTGGCACGTCCGCACCCGTTCATCGTGGCCGAGATGGCACCTTTGCTGGGCGAACTCGGGTACGAGCCGATCAAGCTTGCATCGCTCGCGGACATCGACAGCCTGGCCTCCACCGGGTTGCGCGGGGCCATCATCTCGCTGGCCATCAGTTCGTCGACAGGCGCGACCGCCGCCGAGACGGTCGATGCATTGAGCAGGCGGTTTCCCGGACTGCCTCTTGTCTTCGCCGGCATGATCGGCATCGACATGGCAGCACAGAACATCGGCCGCCTTTATGCGCAGGGGAGCGCGCCGAGGGTGATCGGCGTGGATGGTCCCGCCGGTACGCTTGCTGCCGCGGGTTCGAAGACTGCGTGCCTGTACATCAACAAGGAGCAGATTGCCGACGCCAAGCGGCATACCGCCATCAAGACGATGCTGAAGGCGCACTTCCGATGACGGGCTTGCCGGTATGATGCGTGCCGGTGCGCCTCGGGAAGTACGACGGGTTCTGCTGGAATGCCGCATGTCCTGCTGCGCGAGCATCCGAAAACCATCAGCATGGAACTGAAGTTTGATGAATCTGGAGTTCGGCAGTGTCCTGTACATGGGACTGATCGCGCTGATCGCCCGGTTGACCGGGGTCGAGTTCGTGCTCTTTCCCGAGCTCGGGGCACTTTCCCACGACATCCTGAAACGGCCGCATGGCACCTGGGCAAGGTCGCCCATCATGCTCGTTGCCACGCCCGTGGCCACGGCGTTGGTGGGTACCTTGATCACGAGGCACCTCGCCTACGGCGCCTTGCCCGTCTTGCTCGATATCGGCGCATCCGTGTTGATGATCTTTGTCAGCCGGTCACCGATTGCTCCGGCGATCTCCGCTGGCCTGCTGCCGCTGACGATGGGGTATCGCAGCTGGTGGTATCCGCCATCCATCGTCCTGGGCACCGGGCTGCTCGCCGTCATTTCCGTGGTGGTCCGCCGTTGGAGCGTTCAATCGCAATCGCCGTCGCCGGCATCGCCCGATTCCGTGCGGGACCGGGTCGACGACACGATGGAAATCGCGCCCTTTTATCTGGGCTGGGTGTCACCGTTTCTGGTACTGCTGGTGATGCTGGCCGGCATTGCGCAGTGGACAGGCATGCGCTTCGTGCTGTTTCCGCCCCTGGTGGTGATCGCCTTCGAAATGTTTGCCCATCCCCGGGTTTGCCCCTGGGCCAGGCGGGTATGGCATCTTCCGCTGGCCTGTACGGCGAGCGCGGCACTGGGCGTGCTGCTCGTCGCCCTGTTCGGGGTCGGCATCGCGGGAACGATGCTCAGCATGCTGGGGAGCGTCCTGATTTTGCGCGCGCTCGATCTGCACGCACCGCCAGCGCTCGCCGTCGGTTTGCTGCCCATGATCATCCCGCACCCGGACTATCGCTTCGTGGTTGCCGTGCTGACGGGCACGATCATGCTGGTTGGCGTGTTCGTGTGCTGGCGCAGGATCGCAAAGTGATCGCATCGTGTTCCCATGAGGCGTTTGCCGCCGCTCAGTACAGCACGCGACTGCGCAGGGTGCCGGGGATGGCCGCCAGCGCCTCTTTCAATGCGGTGGCCTGAACCGCGTCGGCGGTGACGTCGATCACCACGTAGCCGACTTCGGCATCGGTTTGCAGGAACTGCGCATCGATGTTGACGTTGCCCGACGAGAACAGATCGTTGATGCGCGACAGCATGCCCGGAACGTTGCGGTGGATATGCAGCAGGCGGCGGCTGTTCGGGTGTTCGGGCAGGGCGACTTCGGGGAAGTTCACCGCGGACAGGGTAGAGCCGTTGTCGCTGTAGCGGACCAGCTTGCTGGCAACCTCGACTCCGATGTTTTCCTGTGCCTCCAGGGTGCTGCCGCCGATGTGCGGAGTGAGGATCACGTTGTCCATGCCGATCAGCGGCGAGACGAAGGCGTCGTCGTTGCCCTTGGGCTCGACCGGGAAGACGTCCACGGCCGCACCGGCCAGATGGTCTTCGCGCAGCGCCGCGGCCAGTGCGTCGATGTCCACCACGCTGCCGCGCGAGGCGTTGATCAGCATCGCGCCCTTGCGCATGCGCGCCAGTTGCCCGGCCCGGATCATCATGTGGGTGGCGGGCGTTTCCGGGACATGCAGGGTGACCACGTCGGCGCGTTCGAGCAGCTCGTCCAGGCCGGAAACCGATCGCGCGTTGCCCAGCGAAAGCTTCGCTTCGATGTCGTGGAAGATCACCCGCATGCCGAGGCTCTCGGCCAGCACGCCGACCTGGGTGCCGATGTGGCCGTAGCCGACGATGCCCAGCACCTTGTCGCGCGTCTCGTAGCTGCCGCTGGCCGACTTGGTCCAGCCGCCGCGATGGCACAGGGCGTTCTTCTGCGGAATGCCGCGCAACAGCATGATCGCCTCGGCAATCACCAGTTCGGCGACGCTGCGCGTGTTGGAGTAGGGCGCATTGAACACCGGGACACCGAGTTTCCTGGCGGCGTTCAGCTCCACCTGGTTGGTGCCGATGCAGAAACAGCCGATCGCGATCAGCCGCTTGGCATGCGCCAGCACTTCGGCGGTGAGCTGCGTGCGCGAGCGGATGCCGATCATGTGCGCATCGGCGATGCGTCGCTTGAGTTCGTCTTCCGGCAGCGACTTGGCGTGCAATTCGACCTGGCTGTAACCGGCGCGATGGAAACTCTCGACCGCGCTGGCACTGATGCCCTCCAGCAACAGCACCTTGATGTCTTGTCGGGGATACGAGGTTTGCATGCAAGCGTCCTGGAATATGGGGGAGGAGGGAGTGCCTACTATGCCAGAGCCGGAGATGATTTGCGGCACCGCAGCACTGGACGCGGCCCGGTGAGACTGGCAGGCTGCGCGCAGACCGAAGGAATCCGACATGTCCGATAACCCCCTGGCCGAATTGGCCCGATGCCTGCCCGACCTGCGCCTGCTCACCGAGCCGGGCGATCTTGAGCATTACGGCCGCGACTGGACGCGGCGCTGGACGCCGGCGCCGCTGGCGATCGCCTTGCCGGCAAGCGTCGATGAGGTGCTCGCGGTCGTGCGCTGGGCCAATCGGCGGCAGGTGGCGATCGTGCCGTCGGGCGGTCGCACCGGCCTGTCGGGAGGGGCCGTGGCGGCCCGTGGCGAGTTGGTACTCGCTCTGGAGCGGATGAACCGCGTGCTGGATTTCGATGCGGTCGACCGCACCCTGACCGTGCAGGCCGGCATCACCCTGCAGGCGGTGCACGAAGCGGCGCGCGGGCACGGGCTGGCTTATCCGGTCGATTTCGCCGCACGCGGCTCCTGTTCGATCGGCGGCAATATCGCCACCAATGCCGGCGGCATCCGGGTGATTCGCTACGGCAATACACGGGAATGGGTGGCGGCGCTGAAGGTGGTTGCCGGCAACGGCGAACTGCTCGAACTCAATCGCGCGTTGATCAAGAACTCCAGCGGCTACGATTTGCGCCAGTTGATGATCGGCTCGGAGGGCACGCTCGGCATCGTGGTCGAGGCGACCCTGAAACTCGCCGATCCGCCGCGGCCGTCGCAGGTGATGCTGCTGGCGCTGCCGGACATGGATGCGCTGATGCAGGTGTTTGCGCTGTTCCGCGCCCGCCTTGCGCTGCAGGCATTCGAGTTCTTCACCGACCGGGCGCTGCAAAACGTGCTGGCGCACGGTGCGCAACGGCCCTTCGACGGCGATCATCCGTATTACGTCGTCACCGAGTTCGATGCCGTCGACGAACCTGCCCGGGACGCCGCCCTGGCCGCCTTCGGGCATGCGCTGGAACAGGGTTGGGTCAGCGACGGGGTGATCGCGCAGAGCGAGGCGCAGGCTGCCGCGTTGTGGCGGTTGCGCGAAGGCATCACCGAAAGCCTGGCGCCGCGCCGGCCGTACAAGAACGACGTGTCGGTAAGGGTCAGCCTGGTGCCGGCGTTCCTGCACGAGATGCAGGCGCTGCTGGCGCGCGAATACCCGCATGCCGAGGTGGTGTGGTTCGGCCACATCGGCGACGGCAACCTGCACATCAACGTGCTGCGGCCCGACGAGCTGTCCGAGGAAGCCTTCATCGCCCAGTGCGAACACGTCACCCGGCTGCTGGCGGAAACCCTGCAGCGGCACGGCGGCAGCATCTCGGCCGAGCACGGCATCGGGCTGGTCAAGCGGTCCTATCTCGACAGCACGCGCAGCGCGGCGGAGATCGCGCTGATGCGCGGCGTGCGCCGCGTGTTCGACCCCAACGGCATCCTCAATCCGGGCAAGCTGTTCGTGCGCGACTGACGGAGCGCGCGGCGCCTGCATGCATCAGCCCGGCCACCAGAGTCCGGCAGTCTGCTAGCCTTGCGCGCTGGTCCGTTTGCTTCGAGGAACTGCCATGCCGGCGCAACTGCGTTCACTGTATCCCGAGATCGAACCCTTCGAAAGCGGGTTTCTCGAAGTGTCGGCACTGCACACGCTGTACTACGAACAGAGCGGCAACCCGCATGGCAAACCGGTGGTGTTCCTGCACGGCGGACCGGGCGGCGGCACCAATGCGAAGTGCCGGCGCTTTTTCGATCCGGCCAGCTACCGCATCGTGTTGTTCGACCAGCGCGGTTGCGGCAAGTCGACCCCGCATGCGGAACTGACCGACAACACCACCTGGGATCTGGTCGCCGACATCGAGCGCCTGCGCGGGCACCTGGCGATCGATCGCTGGCAGGTGTTCGGCGGTTCCTGGGGTTCCACGCTGGCGCTGGCCTATGCGCAGACGCATCCGCAGCGGGTGACCGAGCTGGTGTTGCGCGGCATCTTCATGCTGCGGCGCCGGGAACTGGAGTGGTTCTATCAGCAAGGTTGCGACGCGCTGTATCCGGACGCCTGGGAAACCTATCTCGCCGTGATCCCGCAGGCCGAGCGCGCCGACCTGATCAGCGCCTATCACCGGCGCCTGACCAGCGATGATCCGGCAACGCGCGTCGCCGCTGCGCGGGCCTGGTCGGTATGGGAAGGTGCCACCAGTTTCCTGTGGCAGGATCCTTCGCATATTGCCTCCAGCGGCGAGGACGAATTCGCGCTGGCATTTGCCCGCATCGAATGCCATTACTTCATCAACGGCGGTTTCTTCACGCACGACGACCAGCTGTTGCGCAATGTCGATCGCATGCGCAACATCCCGGCGGTGATCGTGCAGGGCCGTTACGACGTGGTCTGCCCGATGCGCAGCGCATGGGATCTGCACCGCGCCTGGCCCGAAGCGGATCTGCGCATCGTGCAGGACGCCGGCCACTCGGCCTTCGAGCCGGGCATCATGCATGAGCTGCTTCGGGCCACCGACCGGTTTCGCCGCTGAGGCGGATCATCCTCCGTGGAGCCCGCTTGCGGGCGATGCTTTGCTTTCGGGAAAGAGCATCGCCCGCGAGCGGGCTCCAAAATCTCCCACAAGAGCATTCGCGCACAGGGTGCGCTCCTACGGGATTGCCGTGGCGATCACGAATGTTCCAGCTGCCTGGTGCCGAAGATCTTGTCGCCGGCGTCGCCGAGCCCGGGCAGGATGTAGCCGTTCTCGTTGAGTCGCTGGTCGATCGCTGCGGTGTAGATCTCGATGTCGGGATGCACCGCCTCGATGCGTTCGAGGCCTTCCGGCGCGGCGACCAGGAACAGCCCCTTGATGCGTTTGCAGCCGGCCGCCTTCAGCATGTCGACGGCGGCGGTCAGGGTGCCGGCCGTGGCCAGCATCGGGTCGACGATCAGCGCGATGCGTTCGTCCATGCGGCCACTGAGTTTTTCGTAGTAGGGAATTGGCCGCAACGTCCGTTCGTCGCGTTGCACGCCGATCACGCTGACCTTGGCCGACGGGATCATGTCGAGCACGCCGGGCAGCATGCCCATCCCGGCGCGCAGGATCGGCACGATGGTGATTTTCTTGCCCTTGATCTGCCGCACGTCGAGCGCACCGGCCCAGCCGTCGATGCGCCGGACCACGGTTTCCAGATCCCGGGTGGCTTCATAGGTGAGCAGTGCGGCGACCTCGGCGGCCAGTTCGCGGAACTCCTTGGTGCTGACGCCGGCGCGGCGCATCAGGCCGAGTTTGTGCTGGATCAGCGGATGGCCGACTTCGACGATTTTCATGGCGGACTGCCTTCGGTGGTGCGCGGCGTGACGACAGTCGGGGAGCTTAACGAAGCGGCCTCCCGCACGCACGCGGGAGCATGCGTGCGCGTCGGGGCACCGGGGCTTACTGTGTGGCGGCGCCCTTCAGGCAGTCACTCATGAAGCTCTTGCGTTCGGCGCCTCCCAGTTCCCTGGTCCTGGCGTCGGCATCGCAGCTTTTCATCCTGTCCGGCCGGGACTGCCGGGCCGACGGGGCGGTGGCTTTGGCGGTGCCCTTGCCCTTGAGGCAGGAGCTCATGTAGCTCCTGCGTTCGACGCCCTTCTTGCCCTTGGCTTGCTGATTGCAGTCCGCCATGCGTTGCTGTTGCGCGGTGCGCACCTTGGCCGCAGGGGCTGCCGTGCCGGTTTGCGGTGTCGCCGCAGAAGCGGCGCCGCCGATGGCCAGGGCGGCACTGAGCGCGAGCAGACGTAGTGAGATCGACATCGTGGGATCCTTCCTGAGTGACCGGCACCTGCCGGCAGCGCCAGTCTAGGCGGGCTGCCGGTCTTCCCGGGAGTCGGCGAAACCTGACATGCGCGCAGTACTTTGCCGCGGCGACGTGTCAACCGTCGCCGCGGCCCGAAGATTTCTGCCGCCCACTCCTAGGCTGCCTCGGTCCTGGCCTTGCGCGGACCCTCCAGCAGCGCCTTGCGCACGTTTGCCACGATCAGGTCCACCTCGGCACTGGTGACGTTGAAATGCGGGGTGAAGCGCAGCGAGTTGATACCGCCGTGGATCACGCCGATACCGTGTTCGCGCAGGTATTCCTCGGTCGAATCGGCACCGTAGCATTTGTATTCCGGCGCCAGCTCGCAGGAGAACAGCAGGCCGGTGCCCTGCACCTTGGTGATCAGGCCGCCCAGTTCGTTCTTCAGCGCGTTGAGCTTGTCGACGAACTCCTTGCCGCGTTCGCGGATATTGTCGCGTACGGCATCGTTCAACTGGTCCAGCGTGGACAGCGCCACGTCCAGCGCGCGCGGGTTGGTGGTCATGGTGTTGCCGTAGATGCCCTTGCGGTACAGCCCGGCGGTGCGCTCGCTGACCGCCAGCACCGACAGCGGGTACTGGCCGGCGTTGAGCGCTTTGGAGAACGTCTCCATATCCGGCGCCGGGAGTTTCTCGAAGCCGGGGTAGTCGGTGATCGACAGCACGCCATGCGCACGCAGGCCGGCCTGGATCGAGTCGACCAGCAGCAGCGTGCCGTGGGCTTCGGTCAATGCGCGGGCCGCCGTGTAGAACTCCGGCGTGACCGCGCGGCCGGGGTCGCCTTCGCCCATCACCGGTTCCAGGAACATCGCTTCGATGAACCAGCCGTGCTTGTCGGCATCGGCAAACGCCGCTTCCAGTTGCGCCACGTCGTACGGCGCCACCGTGATCAGGCTTTCCTCGTGCCGGTAGCTGGCGAGATGCTGCCGGTAGGCCTTGCGGCTGGAGTCGGAATACAGCGCCGGCTTGTCGGTGCGGCCGTGGAATGCGCCCTTCACCGCGAGGCGCTTGATCGCGCGGCCGGCGTAACGGCCGTCGGCATCGGTCATCAGCTTGGCATTGACGTCGGCGATGCGGCAGGCCAGCGAAACCGACTCGGAACCGGAATTCAGGCACAGATAGCGCGCATACGGGCTGCCGCCGCGGGTGCGGCCCAGCTCCTTGTTCATGGCGCGTGCGAAGCGCAACTGCGACACGCTGGGCGACATCACGTTCGCCATCACCTGCGGGCGGGCGAGAGCGGCGAGGATCGCCGGCTCGTTGTGGCCGAAGCCGAGCATGCCGTAGCCGCCGTTGTCGTGGACCACGGCACCCTTCAGGGTGACGATCCACGGGCCGCGCGCGGCGGCCGGCAGGTAGGGGTTGATCGCGTCGTCCGGATAGAAATTGACGAAGCCGGCCTGTGCCTGGGCGAGCTGCATGGCTTCGTCCAGCTTCAGGAAGTCCGTCATGTCCGCGCGCAATTCGCGATGGCGGGCGACCGCCTCGGCAATCGCCTGGCCCAGCATGGCGTCAGCGGCGGCCATGCGCTCGATGCTGGCGTCGTCCAGGCCGGTAGTGCGGGGTTTGCCGCCGAAGTCTCGCAGTTCACGCAGTTGCTCGATCACACCCATGGTTTCCTCCTCCAATCCGCCGGCGCCTTGCTCCCAACGCAAAGCAGGCCGGCGTTTTCATATGCGCGTCGCGGCATGAAACGCACCCTGAAAGGCGGTTTCCGGGGGCGACACCCCCCGCTGCGCGGCGACTGGAACGGTCGATACGCGCGTCAATATCCCTTGAGCATAACGCGCCGATGGGGGATGCCGGTACCCCGCATGACGCCTGTCACCTGCGACGACTGACGCCGGCGGGTGGTTGCGGGGGCAGCGATCCGCCTACGCTGGCAGGCACTAGGAGCCCATCCATGACTGATCGATCCGACCCGGTTGTCCGCCTTGCCGGCACCCTGAAACGCTACGGCTCACTCGTCGCGCTGGACGGTTTCGACCTGGTCCTGCACCGTGGCGAGTTACTTGCGCTGCTCGGGTCCAATGGGGCCGGCAAGAGCACCGCCATCGGCCTGTCGCTGGGATTGATTCGTGCCGACGCCGGTACGGTCGAGCTGTTCGGGCAGGACCCGCAGAGGATCTCCGCGCGGCGGCGCATCGGCGTGATGCTGCAGCATGCCGAGCTGCCGCCGACGCTGCGGGTGGGCGAACTGCTGCGGCTGACCGCCAGCTATTATCCCGCACCGCGCGCGCCGGCGGAAACCGCCGCGCTGGCTGGCATTGCCGATCTGCTCGAACGTCCCTACGCGAAACTTTCCGGCGGCCAGCAGCGGCGCGTGCAGTTCGCGCTGGCGTTGTGCGGCCGCCCCGAGCTGCTGTTCCTGGATGAACCCACCGTGGGCATGGATGTCGAGGCCCGGCAGAAGCTGTGGACGGCGATCCGCATATTGCTCGCCGAGGGTTGCTCGGTGCTGCTGACCACGCATTACCTGGAAGAGGCCGAGGCGCTGGCCGATCGCGTCTGTGTGATCGCGCACGGCCGGGCGATCCACGAAGGCACGGTCGACGCATTGCGTGCGCGAGTCGATCGCAAGCGCATTCGCTGCGCGAGTTCGCTGTCCACCGAAGCGGTGCGTTCATGGCCAGGCGTCAGCGAGGCTTCGCTGCGGAACGGACGCCTGCATGTCACCACTGCAGATGCCGAGGCGGTGGTGCGGCGTCTGCTCGAGGCCGATCCGCAACTCGCCGAACTGGAAGTGCAACGTGCCGGACTGGCCGAGGCGTTCACCGAGCTCATCCGCGATGCCGACGGAGCATCGGGCACCGACCGGCGCGAGGCCGCCTGAAATGGAAACCGTCATGTCTGTCAACGAACCGGGCTCACCCGTGATGCGGCGCCGCCGCGTTATCGGCGCCTATCTCGAAGAAGCGCGCAGCGAATGTCTGCGCTACATGCGCGCGCCGGGCTTCATGCTGCCGATCATGTTGTTCCCGGCGATGTTCTACCTGCTGTTCGGGGTGCTGATGAGCAGGTCGAACGGGGCGGACGCTGCGCGCTACCTGCTGGCCAGCTATGGCGTATTCGGCGTGATGAGCCCTGGCCTGTTCGGTTTCGGTGTGTCGCTGGCGCTGGAGCGAGATGGCGGGTTGCTGACGTTCAAGCGTGCCGTGCCGATGCCGCCTGGCGCGTATCTGCTGGGCAAGATGCTGATGGCAATGACTGTCGCCGGGGTGGTGATCGTGTTGCTGCTGGTCATGGCGCTGTCGCTGGGGCACGTGACGCTGGGCGCGGCCCAGGCGGGCGCCTTGTTGCTGACCGGCACGCTTGGCGTGCTGCCGTTCTGCGCGCTGGGGATGTTCGTCGGCACGCTGATCAAGGGGCAGGGGGCGCCCGGCATGCTGCAGCTGATCTATCTGCCGATGTCGTTCATGTCGGGCCTGTGGCTCCCGTTGCCGATGCTGCCCAGGTTCCTGCAACGGATCGCACCGGTGTGGCCGAGCTATCACCTCGACCGGCTGGCACTGGCCGCGGTGGGCATGAACCACGGCCCGCTGCTGCCACACCTGCTGCTGCTGGCAGGTTTTGCCGCCGTGTTCGCGCTGCTGGCGGCACGAAGGCTGCGCCGCCACGGTTGAAGTAGCATGCGTACCGGTACGAAATTCGGGCAGCCAACGCCATGAAAAAGCGCATCGTCGAGTTTTTCACCCCGGCGCCGGATTCCCTGGTGGCCTGCACGGTGCGCCGGGGCAAGTCATCCTGGACCGATGCGATTCACCTGTTGTGGTCGTCGTGGGTATTCATCACGCCGATCTTCAGTGGCTACAGCTGGCGCTGGGCGATCTTCACGCTGATCACCTATCCGTTGTTCATTGCCCTGTATGCGAAGTGCTGCCTGGCTTCGCAGCGCACCTCGCGATGGTATGCACTGGCACTGGTGGCGCTGTCCCTGCTGCTGCTGCCGTGGTACGCGAGCGGACTGAGCTATTTCATCTATGGCTGCGTGATGCTGAGCAGCCGGCGCCTTGGACTGATTCGCTACATGCTGCTGCTGGCAGGTCTCAATGCCGCGATGGTCGCGGAGGCGGTTTCGCTCGGTTACACATGGCAGATGTGGGTTTCGATCCCGGTTACCAGTTTCATCATCGGCCTGGTCATCCATGCCGAGCGCGACAACGAGCGGAAGAACGCCGAACTGCAGTTGTCGCATGACGAGGTGCGTCGCCTGGCGGCACTGGCCGAACGCGAGCGGATCGGTCGCGACCTGCACGACCTGCTCGGCCATACGCTGTCCCTGATCGCGCTGAAGCTGGAGCTGTCGCGCAAGCTGTTCGATCGCGACACCGAAGGCGCCCGGCGCGAAGTGGAGGAAGCGGAAAAGGTGGCGCGGCACGCGCTGGCCGAAGTGCGCAGCGCCGTCAGCGGCATCCGCGCCGCGGACCTGGCGGCCGAGCTGGCTTCGGCACGGCTGCTGCTGGAGTCGTCGCGGGTGCATTGCAGCTATGCCCATCCGCCGGCCGACCTGCCGGACGACGTCGAGCGCGGCCTTTCGTTGATCCTGCGCGAGGCGGTCACCAACATCGCGCGGCATGCCGATGCCACACAGGCGCGGATCGAGATGGAGCGTGCGCCTGCTTCGGTACGCCTGCAGATCAGCGACAACGGCCGCGGCGGCATCGGCGCCGAAGGCAACGGGCTGTGCGGCATGCGCGAACGGGTACGGGTGCTGGGCGGTACGCTGGCCATCGAGTCGCCGCGGGGCGGGGGTACGCGAGTGGAGATCGAGGTGCCGATGCCGGTCATGCGCCCGGTCCGGCCGGTGCGGTCGTCGCCCGACGTGCCCAGCGCAGGGGCGCTTGCAACGACGGTTTCCGGGCACTCCGCCGCATGAATCCATCACGGGTTTCCATCGACGGAGCAATCGCGGTGCCGTATCGATCGACGGTGTTCGTGCAAGAGCGGGCAGGGTCCGCATGATCCGCGTGCTGCTGGCCGAGGATCAGGCGATGGTGCGCGGCGCGCTGTCCGCGCTGCTGGGGCTGGAGTCCGACATCGAGGTGCTCGGTTCGGCGGCCGACGGCGAGGCTGCCTGGCGCGAGCTGCAGCGGCTGAGGCCCGACGTGCTGGTCACCGACATCGAGATGCCGGGCCTCACCGGACTGGAACTGGCGCAGCGCGTCCAGCGGCAGCAACTGCCGATCAAGGTGATCATCGTGACCACGTTCGCGCGACCGGGTTTCCTGCGCCGCGCGCTGGATGCCGGCGTGTCCGGTTACCTGCTGAAGGATGCCCCGGCCGAGAATCTCGCCGAGGCCTTGCGCACCGTGCATCGCGGCGGTCGCGCCATCGACCCGCAGCTGGCGCTGGAGGCGTGGTCGCAGGCCGATCCGCTGAACGACCGCGAGCGCCAGGTGCTGCGGCTGGCCGGCGAGGGCCAGTCCGCCGGCGACATCGCCGCACAACTGAACCTGTCGCACGGCACCGTGCGGAATTACCTTTCCGAGGCGATCGGCAAGCTCGGCGTCGGCAACCGCATCGAGGCGTATCGGCTGGCCCGGCAGAAGGGCTGGCTGTAGGAACCCGCGCAAGGGCTTGTCCGCTGCGGGATAATGTCCCGCATGAGTCTGCCGGTCGAAGGTCCTTGAAGAAATCCGATTTCGATTTTGAACTGCCACCCGAGCTGATCGCACAGGTGCCGCTGGCCGAACGCTCGGCCAGCCGGATGCTGTTGCTGGACGGGGCCACGCATGCGCTGCAGGATCGGCTGTTCCGCGAGCTGCCGGATTTCCTGCGGGCGGGCGACCTGCTGGTGTTCAACGATACCCGGGTGCTGCCGGCGCGCCTGCACGGGCGCAAGGAAAGCGGTGGCGTGGTGGAGATCCTGATCGAGCGGGTCACCGGCGCACATCAAGCCACGGTGCAGCTGGGCGTCAGCAAGAAACCGAAGGAGGGTGGCCGCATCGAGCTGGCCGACGGCAGCCATGCGGTGGTGCTGGGGCGCGACGAGGGATTCTTCCGCCTACGCTTCGAGGCGCCCGAGCCGCTGGAAAAATTGCTGCTGAAACTCGGCGAGATGCCGTTGCCGCCGTATATCGGGCGGCACGCCGACGCCGGCGACGTGGAACGTTACCAGACCGTGTTCGCGCGCGAGCCCGGCGCGGTCGCCGCGCCAACCGCCGGCCTGCATTTCGACGAGGCGATGCTGGCCGAATTGCGCGGGCGCGGGGTCGATTTCGGTTACGTCACGCTGCATGTCGGCGCGGGGACGTTTCAGCCGGTGCGTGCGGACGATCTCAAGGATCACCGGATGCACAGCGAATGGCTCAACGTCGGCGCCAGCCTGATCGAACAGATCCGCCGTACCCGTGCCGCCGGCGGTCGCGTGATCGCGGTCGGCACCACCGTGGTGCGGGCGCTGGAAAGCGCCAGCAAGGACGGCGAGCTGCATCCCTTCGCCGGCGAAACGCGGATCTTCATCTTTCCGGGCTACCGCTTCAGCAGCATCGACGGCCTGCTCACCAATTTCCACCTGCCGCAATCGACCCTGCTGATGCTGGTGTCGGCGCTGGCCGGGCGCGAGGCGATTCTCGACGCCTACCGTCATGCGGTCGGGCAGCGTTACCGGTTCTTCTCCTATGGCGATGCGATGCTGATCCTGCCGCACGGTTGCTGACGGCCCGTCGCCCTGCACGTAGGAGCCCACCCTGTGGGCGAATGCTCTTCGCCGGCACCCCGACAAGGGCATCGCGCACAGGGTCCGCTCCTACCGGCGTCGTGCAACCCGTCAGGAGCCCGCAAGCGGGCTCCTGACCGCAGCGAGTACGACTCCCGGCGGGCACGGTCGCGGCCACCACGTGGGCGGAGCGGGGCCAAACCCGCGATAATGGCCGGATGACTTCCCTCCAGTTCGACCTTCTCGCCACCGATGGCGCCGCGCGCCGCGGCCGCCTCGCGTTTGCCCGTGGCACGGTACAGACGCCGGCGTTCATGCCGGTGGGCACCTACGGTTCGGTCAAGGCGATGACGCCGCGCGACCTCACCGAGACCGGTGCCGAGATCATCCTGGGCAACACGTTCCATCTGTTCCTGCGGCCGGGGCTGGAGATCGTCGGGAAATTCGGCGGGCTGCACCGGTTCATCGGCTGGGACAAGCCGATCCTCACCGATTCCGGCGGCTTCCAGGTGTTCTCGCTGGCGCACAAGCGCAAGATCACCGAGGAGGGCGTGACGTTCGCCTCGCCGGTGGATGGCTCGAAGGTGTTCCTGTCGCCGGAAGTGTCGATGCGGGTTCAGTCCACGCTGGATTCGGACATCGCGATGATCTTCGACGAATGCACGCCGTATCCGGCGACGGAGAAGGTGGCCGGCGACTCGATGGAACTGAGCCTGCGCTGGGCCGAGCGTTCGCGGCGCGCTTTCGATGAGCTGGGCAATCCCAACGCCTTGTTCGGCATCGTGCAGGGCAGTGTGTACGAGAATCTGCGCCGGCGTTCGGCCGAAGGCCTGGTGAGTATCGGCTTCGACGGTTATGCGGTGGGCGGGCTGGCGGTGGGCGAGAGCGAGGCCGAGCGCAACCACGCGCTGGATTTCACGGTGCCGCTGCTGCCCGCGGACAAGCCGCGCTACCTGATGGGTGTGGGCCGGCCCGAAGACATCGTCGAGGCGGTGCGCCGCGGCATCGACATGTTCGATTGCGTGATGCCGACCCGCAATGCGCGCAACGGCTTCCTGTTCACCGCCGAAGGCACGCTGCGCATCCGCAACGCGAAGTTCGCCGACGATACCCGGGTGATCGAGCAAGGCTGCGACTGCTATGCCTGCGCCAATGGTTTCTCCCGCGCCTATCTGCGCCACCTGGACCGTTGCAACGAGATTCTCGGCAGCCAGCTCGCCACCATGCACAACCTGCGCTATTACCAGCGGCTGATGGCCGGCCTGCGCGAGGCGATCGCCGACGGGTCGCTGGAATCGTTCGCCGCCGGATTTTACGCGCGCCGCCAGGCCCCGGCGACCGCATAAGGAGCCCGCTCGCGGGCGATGCTTTTGGTTTGGTACAGCCTGAGCATCGCCCACAAGCGGGTTCCTGCGACGATATGGCATAATCGGCGATCTTCATATCGGGCGTCAGGCTGAAACCCTCGGCTGCGCCACAACTTGCGAGACAGACTGATGAGTTTTCCGATCTCCTTAGTGATCGCCCAGGCCGCCGCAGCACAGCCTGCCGGTGGCGGCGTGTCCATGATCATCATGATCGTGGTGCTGTTCGGCATGATGTACTTCATGATGATCCGCCCGCAGATGAAGCGGCAGAAGGAGCACACTGCCTTGCTCGCCGCCCTGGCCAAGGGGGACGAGGTAGTCACCAACGGCGGCATCGCCGGGCGCGTGGACGAACTTGGCGACACCTTCATCACGGTGGAAATCGCGACCAACGTGAAGGTCAAGGTGCAGAAGAGCGCCGTTGCACAGGTGTTGCCCAAGGGTTCGCTGAAATCCGTCTGAAACCCGGGATGTCCGGGGGCGGGGCTTTTTCGAATAGTGCGGCCATGGATGGCCGCTTCTTGACGTTCGCGATCACGGACGATCGTATAAATAATTTCGGCCATGGATGGCCGCTTCCTGACGTTCGCGATCATGGACGATCGCAAAGGACCGGATCATGAGTGATTTTCCTCGCTGGAAGTACGCGCTGGTCGCGCTGATGATGGTGTTCGGCATCGTGTACGCGCTGCCCAATGCCTTCATTCCGATGCCGGCCGTGCAGGTCACCGCCAACCGCGGCGCACCGCCGATCGACGCGTCGGTGCAGCAGAAAGTGGCAGCGGCGCTGGCCAGGCAGCACATCGCTGTCGGCGAAGTGAGCGTGCTGGGCGACCATCTGCTGGCGACGTTCGCCAATGCCGACGTCCAGAAAAGCGGTGCCGACGCGATGAAGAGCGCGCTGGGCGACGGCTACACGGTGGCGTTCAAGCTGCAGTCCACGGTACCGGGCTGGCTGCGCGCGATCGGCGCCCGCTCGATGCCGCTGGGCCTGGATCTGCAGGGCGGCGTGCATTTCCTGATGCAGGTCGACGAGAACGACGTGATCGACAAGCAGGAGAGCGGCTACGCGGACGATATCCGCAGCCTGCTGCGCGACAAGCACATCCGCTACGAATCGGTGGCCCGCAATGCGGTGCGCGGCCAGGGCATTGCGGTGATCCTGCGTTCGGCCGAGGACCGCGCCAAGGCGTCCGACGACATCGCCAACGAATACGCCGAACTCAATGTGTCCAACGGCCCCAGCACCGGCGACCGATACGTGCTCAATGCCGTGGTCAAGCCGGAAAAGCTGCGCGCCCTGTCGCTCAACACGATCAAGCAGAATCTGGGCACCTTGCGCAACCGCATCAATGCGCTGGGCGTGTCCGAGCCGCTGATCCAGCAGCAGGGCGAGAGCCGCATCGTGGTCGAACTGGCCGGCGTGCAGGATCCGGCCGAGGCGAAAAAACTGATCGGCGCCACCGCCACGCTGCAATATCGCGCCGGTATCGGCCAGCCCGGCGATGCGCAGGCCCGGGAGGCGGCGCGCACCGGCAACATCCCGCCGGATGCCAACCTCTACTACATGCGCGGCAGTCACGAGCCGGTGCTGGTGAGCAAGCGCATCATCGTGACCGGCAATGAATTGACCGATGCGGCCTCCGGCATCGATACGCAGAGCGGCACGCCCAAGGTCGACGTCACGCTCAACGCCGCCGGCGCCAAGAAGATGGGCGACTTCACCAACGCCAACGTCGGCAAGCCGATGGCGGTGGTGTACGTGGAGCGCGTGGTCGATACCAAGATGGTCAACGGCAAGGA
>JAGWNA010000012.1 GCA_028871555.1 Lysobacteraceae bacterium | reverse complement strand
GGCGGCGGCATCACCCGCATCGGCAACGACAACTGGGTGCTCGCCTACGTGCACGTCGCGCACGACTGCCTGATCGGCGACCACGTGGTGTTCTCCAACTACTCCGCACTGGCCGGACACGTGGAGATCGGCGACTGGACGATCCTTTCCGGTTACTCCGGCGTGCACCAGTTCTGCAAGGTCGGCGCCCACGCCTTCATCGGCATGGGCTGCCTGGTCGGTTCGGACGTTCCGCCGTTCGTGATGATGGCGAACGAACAGCACGGCCGGCCGCGCGGCATCAACAGCGAAGGCCTGAAACGCCGGGGCTTCGATGCCGCCCGGATTTCCGCGATCAAGCGCGCCTACCGCACCCTGTACATGGCCGGCCTGTCGCTGCCCGAGGCACGCGAGCAATTGATGTTGCAGGCGCAGACCAGCGACGATGTGCGCGCCATGCTCGAATTTCTCGACCGTTGCGATCGAACGCTCGCCCGCTGATATGCGCTGCGCGCACGTCCGCAGATCAAACATGCGCTCCTGCTCTTCACGGGGCTGAATCATGTCTGCTGCAGAATCGGTTCCCGCCCCGCTCATCGCCCTGATCGCCGGCGAGGATTCCGGCGACCAGCTCGGCGCCGACCTGATCGTCGCACTGCGCCGACGCTACCCCCATGCCCGCTTCGCCGGCATCGGCGGCGCCCGCATGCAGGCCCAGGGGTTCGAATCCTGGCACGACATCCGCGAGCTGTCCCTGTTCGGCTTCAGCGAAGTGATCATCCACCTGCCGCGACTGCTGCGGCTGCGCCGGACACTGGTGGCGCGACTGCTCGAAGCCCGCCCTGCCGTCGTCGTCGGCATCGATGCGCCCGACTTCAATCTCGGCGTGGAGCGGCGCCTGAAACAGGCCGGCCTGAAGACCGTGCATTACGTCAGCCCGTCGGTCTGGGCATGGCGCGAAAAACGGGCACGGAAGATCGGCCGCAGCGCCGATCGCGTGCTGTGCCTGTTCCCCATGGAGCCGGCGATCTACGCCAGGCACGACATCGACGCACGGTTCGTCGGTCACCCGCTGGCGGATCGTTTCGCCCTGGTGTCCGATCGCGTCGGTGCACGCAATGCCCTGCAGCTGCCGCAGAAAGTGCCGGTACTGGCCCTGTTGCCCGGCAGCCGGCCGTCCGAACTGGCGCGCATGGGGCATATCTTCATCGATGCCGCGACACGGGTCGCCGCGGCATTGCCCGGGTTGCGCATCGTGATACCGGCGGCCAACCCGCGGGTGCATGCCCGGATCGAAGGGCTGCTGGCAAAAGGCCCGCGCGACGAAGGCGCGCCGCTGCTGCTGGACGGCCGCGCGCATGAGGCGATGCTGGCGGCCGACGTGGTGATGCTGGCCTCCGGTACCGCCACGCTGGAGGCCATGCTGGCGAAGCGCCCCATGGTGGTCGGTTACCGCGTCGCACCGCTGAGCTATCGCATCGCGCGCGCGCTGAGGATGATCAAGACCGACGTGTACACGCTGCCGAACATCCTGGCGCGCGCCAGCGGCCTTGGCCACGAACTGCTGGTGCCCGAACTGATGCAGGACGACTGTACCGCCGAGCGTCTCGCCGCTGCCACGCTGGCGCTGTTCCGCGACAGCGCACGACGCGGCGCGATCGTTGCCGCATTCGAGCACCTGCACCAGACGCTGCGTGCGGGGCGCGACGACCATGCCGGGGATCGCGCGGCGGCAGCCATTGCCGAGCTGGTGGACGATGTCGGTGCGAAGGTGTAAGGCGAGCACATGCCCCTCACCTCAATCCTCTCCCCGGGGGGGAGAGGAGGCAAACGATGCTGCGCGAATCTGTTCCATTGAAGCGCCCTCACCACGATCCTCTCCCCGGCAGCGGGAGCAGGCAAGCGCAAAAAACCATTTCATTGCCGGTGTCGACGAGGCGGGCCGCGGCCCGCTTGCCGGGCCGCTCGCCGTCGCCGCCGTGATCCTCGATCCGCAGCGTCCGATCCTCGGGCTCGACGACTCCAAGAAGCTCGGCGCGGCGAAACGCGAGGCGCTGTATCTGCAGATCATCGAATGCGCGCTGGCCTGGTGCGTGGTGCTGGTCGAGCCGGAAGAGATCGACCGGCTGAACATTTTCCAGGCCACCATGAGCGGCATGAGCCGGGCCGTGGCCGGCCTCGTGCCGGCCGCCCACGAAGCGCTGATCGACGGCAACAAGCTGCCCGCGGACCTGCCCTGCCGCGGCCGCGCGATCGTCGGCGGCGACGCGCTGGAACCGGCAATCAGCGCCGCCTCGATCCTCGCCAAGGTCAGTCGCGACCGCCTGATGGTACGGCTGGATGCCGAGCATCCGGGTTACGGTTTCGCCGTGCACAAGGGCTACCCGACCCCGGCGCACCTCGCCTCGCTGCAACAGCTCGGCCCCTGCCCGCAGCACCGGCGCAGCTTTGCACCGGTGCGCAGGCTGCTGGATCAACCGGCCCTGTTCTGAGGCTGCGCCGGCGCAAACCGCGCGCAGTCAGGCCCGGTCCCGCTTCCCGCAAGCGCAGCGAAAGTCAATCTTGCCGCTGCACCGGGTGCCGGTTAGCCTGCACGGATTCATCGCACTAGCAGCCTGTCGGACCTTGCTCGGCCGGGCTGCGAATCCGGCTGTGCGAGGACAGATTTCCGCCGCGTCTTGACCCATGGAACCACCATGGGCCGGCGAAGCGTCGAAAATCTGGACCGCACAGCCAAATTCTCGCCTCGACCAGCAAAGCCCGACAGGCTGCTAACCCGCATGACCGTCCGCTATACCCATCCGCACCTGCACAGCGAATACTCGCTGGCCGACTCGACCATCCGCATCAAGGCGCTGGTCGAAGCCTGCGTGCACGCAGGGATGCCCGCGGTGGCTCTCACCGACGAATGCAACATGTTCGCGCTGGTCAAGTTCTACAAGGCCTGCAGCGCGGCCGGCATCAAGCCGATCTGCGGCAGCGACTTGCGGATCGCCTCGCCGGACGATCCGCGGCCGTGGCGGCTCACCGCGCTGTGCCAGAACCGCGCCGGCTACCTCAACCTGTCGCGGCTGGTTTCGCGCGCATGGCGCGAAGGCCAGCATGGCGGCCATGCGCTGATCGAGGCGCACTGGTTGCCGGCCGCCGCCGACGGGCTGATCGCCCTGCTCGGCCGCGACAGCGCAGTCGGCCGCGTCGCCGCGAGCAAGGGCATCGATGCGGCGCTGGCACAACTGCGCCCGCTCGTGCAGTTGTTCCCCGGCCGGCTGTACCTGGAGTTGACCCGCTGCGGCCGCGACGGCGAGGAAGACTGGAATACCGCCGCGCTGGCCCTGGCCGCCGAACTCCATCTGCCGGTGCTTGCCAGCAACGACGTGCGATTCCTCAGGCAGGACGACTTCGAGGCGCACGAGGCGCGCGTGTGCATCAATCAGGGCCGCGTGCTGGCCGACCCCAAGCGCCCGCGCGAGTACAGCGACCAGCAATACCTCAAATCGCCCGAGGAGATGGCCGTACTGTTCGCCGACCTGCCCGAAGCGCTGGAAAACGCCGTCGAACTGGCCAGGCGCTGCAACCTGACGCTGGAGTTCGGCAAGTATTACCTGCCGGACTTCCCGGTGCCGCCTGGCCACGACCTTGCCAGCTACATCCGCGAGTTGTCGCGTGCCGGCCTGAAGCAGCGCCTCGATGCGGCACCGCTGGCCGGTGGCCGCACGCTGGCCGATTATCGGGAGCGGCTGGAGCGCGAACTCGACGTCATCGTCGCGATGGGTTTCCCCGGTTACTTCCTGATCGTGGCGGACTTCATCAACTGGGGCAAGCAGAACGACATCCCGGTCGGCCCCGGCCGCGGTTCCGGTGCCGGTTCGCTGGTGGCCTGGGCGCTGAAGATCACCGACCTGGATCCGCTGCAGTTCAACCTGCTGTTCGAGCGCTTCCTCAATCCCGAACGCGTGTCGATGCCCGACTTCGACATCGACTTCTGCATGGACCGCCGCGACGAGGTGATCGACTACGTCGCGCGCAAGTACGGCCGCGATCGCGTCAGCCAGATCATCACCTACGGCTCGATGGCGGCCAAGGCGGTGCTGCGCGATTCCGGCCGCGTGCTCGGCATGGGCTACAGCCAGGTCGACAAGCTGGCCAAGCTGATCCCGCCGCGTCCGCTGGACCTGACGCTTTCCGATGCGCTGGGCCGCTCCGAGAAGGCGAAAAAGGAAACCGATCGCGTCGTCAGGGAATTCTGCGAGGCGTACGAGCAGGACGAAGACGCGCGCGCGCTGATCGACCTGGCGCTGAAACTGGAAAACCTCACCCGCAACGCCGGCAAGCACGCCGGCGGCGTGGTGATCGCGCCAACCCCGTTGACCGACTTCGCACCGCTGTATTGCGAAGCCGGCGGCGGCAGCGTGGTCACCCAGTACGACAAGGACGACGTGGAGGCGGTCGGCCTGGTGAAGTTCGACTTTCTCGGCCTGCGCACGCTGACCATCATCGACTGGGCGGTGAAGGCGATCAACGCGCGCCGCGTGAAGTCCGGTGAGGCGCCGCTGGATATCTCGCAGCTGCCGCTGGACGACCCGGCACCGTACGAGCTGCTGAAAAAGGCGCAGACGGTCGCCGTGTTCCAGCTCGAATCCTCCGGCATGCAGCGCATGCTCAAGGACGCCCGGCCCGACCGCTTCGAGGACATCATCGCGCTGGTGGCGCTGTACCGCCCCGGCCCGATGGACCTGATTCCCAGCTTCATCGCGCGCAAGCACGGCCGCGAGGAAGTGGAATATCCCGACCCGCGCGTCGAGCCTATCCTCAAGGAGACCTACGGCATCATGGTCTACCAGGAGCAGGTGATGCAGATGGCGCAGATCGTGGGCGGCTACTCGCTCGGCGGCGCCGACCTGCTGCGCCGCGCGATGGGCAAGAAGGACGCCGCAAAAATGGCCGAGGAGCGCGCCAAGTTCCGCGTGGGCGCGGCCGACAACGGACTCGGCGGCGACAAGGCCGACACCATCTTCGACCTGATGGAGAAATTCGCCGGCTACGGTTTCAACAAGTCGCATGCCGCCGCCTACGCGCTGGTCAGCTACCAGACCGCGTGGCTGAAGGCGCACTATCCGGCCGAATTCATGGCTGCGACGATCTCCGCGGACATGGACAATACCGACAAGGTGGTGACCTTCCTCAACGAGACGCGAGCGCTGGGCATCGCCGTGCAGCCACCGGATGTCAACGCGTCGGTCTACATGTTCGTCGCCGTGGAACCGGACACTTTGTCCGATGCCTCGCGTCCGGGCGCTCACACGATCCAGTACGGACTGGGCGCAATCAAGGGCGTCGGCCAGGGCGCGTGCGAGGCGATCGTCGCCGAACGCAGCCATGGCCCCTATACGGATCTGGCCGACTTCTGCCGCCGGGTCGACCCGGGCAAATTGAACCGCCGCGTGCTCGAGGCGCTGATCCTGTCCGGCGCACTGGACCGGCTGGCGCCGAACCGCGCCAGCCTGATGCTGCAGTTGCCCGATGCGATCAAGGCCGCCGAGCAGCATCTGCGCGACCGGCAATCGGGCCAGAACGACATGTTCGGTGCCGCCATCGGCGACAGCATGACGGGCTCCGCCACGCCGATCCTCAAGCTCGATCTGCCGGTCGCCGCGGAATGGCCGCTGGAGCAGATCCTGCAAGGCGAACGCGACACCCTCGGGCATTATCTTTCCGGCCATCCCACCGACCCGTGGAAGGACGAACTGGCCCAGCTGTCGACCTGCCCGCTGGGCGAAATCGCCGAACGCTACCAGCCGCCGAAGCCGCGCAAGAACGACGATGGCGAGGCGAACCGCTTCCGCCGCGGTCCGGACACGCCGTGGACGGTCGCCGGCATGGTCGCCGCCGTGCGCAAGCGCGGCGACAGCGAGGCCTTCGTGCGGCTGGAAGACGGCAGCGGCAGCATCGAAGTCAGTTTCTTCGGCGAGCTGTATCAGCAAGCCGCGCCCATGCTCACCCGCGACGAGATGCTGATCGTCGACGGCGGCCTGCGCATCGACGATTTTTCCGGCGGCGGCTTCCAGTTGCGCGCCCGCAGCGCCTGCACGCTGGCCGATGCCTGTCGCCGCCATGCACGGCTGCTGCAGCTGAAATTGAACGGCATCCAACCCGGCTTCGTCGAACAACTGCAGCAGGCGCTGGCCGGCTATCGCGGCGGCCACGCCACGGTGATGCTGCACGGCTACCACAACCGGAGCGCACAGGCCGATCTCGAATTGGGCGAGGACTGGCATGTGGACGCCATCCCCGAGCTGCTGCGCGCCGTGCGCGCCCTGCCTGGCGTCGAAGCCGCGCGCCTGCGCATCGTCAAGCAAAACCACCCGTAGGAGCGCACCCTGTGCACGAAGGCTCTTTGCAGCGACCGTGACAAGAGCCTTCGCGCACAGGGCGCGCTCCTACGGTTTGCGGCCGCGCTCCATCATCGCCTTCAGGTCGGCGAACGGGTTGCCGGTGGCGGCCGGCGCATCCTGCACGTTCATCACCCCGCCGCGCACGTGATCGATATGGCGCGAGTGCTCGTTGTCGTGGCAATACACGCACAGCAGTTCCCAGTTGCTGCCGTCGGGCGGATTGAAGTCGTGATCGTGGTTGCGATGATGGACCGTCAGCTCCTGCAGGTTCGCCCGCGTGAACTCGCGCGCACAGCGGCCGCAGATCCACGGATACATCTTCAGCGCCCGCTCGCGGTAACCCAGTTCGCGCTGCTCGGCATTGCGCCGCGCCTCGGCCACGATGCGGTCGAGCTTGTCGTTGTCGATGGGCGGTTTGATCGGCATGGTCGGTTCGGCATTCAGGCACTCGTCGGTGCGGACAATAGCGCACCCGACGGTGGCCCGGAAACCATCCGGCAGAGGCCTTTCCACCACGGCATGCAGCCATACGGCAGCGTTCTCGCCTTTTTCCGGAGAACGGTATACTGAGGCGCTTCTGTGCCATGAATTGCCACGAATGAATCCGAACTTCCTCGATTTCGAACAACCGATTGCCGAACTGGAAGCGAAGATCGAAGAGCTTCGCCATGCCAGCGATGGCCAGGCATTCAACATCGAAGACGAAGTCGCCCGCCTGCGCGAAAAGCTGAAGATCAAGACCGCCGACATCTTCCGCAACCTCAACTCATGGCAGGTAACCCAGCTCTCGCGGCATCCGGCGCGGCCATACACGCTCGACTACATCGGCGTGATCTGCGAGGAATTCCATGAGCTGGCCGGCGATCGCGCCTATGCCGACGACGCCGCGATCGTCGGCGGGCTCGGCCGCATCAACGGCCGGCCGGTGATGATCGTCGGCCACCAGAAAGGCCGCGACACCAGGACCAAGGTCCGGCGCAACTTCGGCATGCCCAGACCCGAGGGCTATCGCAAGGCGATGCGCCTGATGCAGATGGCCGAACGCTTCAAGCTGCCGTTGCTGACCCTGATCGACACCCCTGGCGCCTACCCCGGCGTGGGTGCCGAGGAACGCGGTCAGAGCGAGGCGATCGCCCGCAACCTGCTGGTCATGGCCGAACTGAAAGTCCCGATCGTCTGCACGGTGATCGGCGAAGGCGGTTCCGGCGGCGCGCTGGCGATCGGCGTGGGCGATCGCACGGTGATGCTGCAGTATTCGACCTACTCGGTGATTTCGCCGGAAGGTTGCGCCTCGATCCTGTGGAAGAGCCAGGACAAGGCCCGCGACGCCGCCGAGGCGCTGGGCCTTACCGCCCCGCGTCTGCTGGAACTGGGCCTGATCGACAAGATGGTGCGCGAGCCGCTGGGCGGCGCCCACCGCAATCCCCGCTCGATGGCCATACGCCTGAAGGCCGTGCTGCTGAACCAGCTCGACGAACTTGAAGCGATGCCGGTCGGCGATCTGCTCGAACAGCGCTACAGACGCCTGCGCGGCTACGGCGCGCATCAGGAATAACCGCCAGGCGCTACCATGGGCTGCGCCCTTTGCTGCCGGAACCGGCCATGGCCCACGACAAACTCGCCGTACTGATCGATGCCGACAACGCCCGCCCGGCGATCGTCGATGGTCTGCTGGCCGAGATCGCCAAGTACGGCACCGCGCATGTGAAGCGCATCTACGGCGACTGGACCAAGCCCGACCTCACCGGCTGGAAGGAGGTGCTGCTGCGCCACTCGATCCAGCCGATCCAGCAGTTCCGCTACACGGTCGGCAAGAACGCCACCGACTCGGCGATGATCATCGACGCGATGGACCTGCTCTACACCGAGCGCTTCGACGGCTTCTGCATCGTCTCCAGCGACAGCGATTTCACCCGGCTGGCCTCGCGCATCCGCGAATCGGGGCGCATCGTCTACGGCTTCGGCGAGAGGAAGACCCCCGAACCGTTCCGCACCGCCTGCGACAAGTTCATCTACACCGAGGTATTGGCCGGCCTGGACGAAACCGAAGCCGATGCCGCGCCGAAACAGCGTTCGGCCAGGGAGCTGCGCGCCGATGCGCATCTGCTCAACCTGCTGCGCAACGCGATCGAAGCGGCCTCCGACGACACCGGCTGGGCCGGCCTGGGCGCGGTCGGCAGCATCATCAACAAGCAGTCGCCAGACTTCGATCCGCGCAACTACGGCTACGCCAAGCTCAGCGGGCTGGTCAACGGCATCGGCCTGTTCGAGACCGAGGAGCGCCACATCGGCAACGGCAAGCATCTCTACGTGCGGCCACGCGCCCGCAAGCAGTGAACCGCCTGCTGCTCTCCCACCTCGCGCGTGCGCTGGCGGCCGTGCCGCCGGCGGCGCTGTGCGTGGCCTACAGCGGCGGACCGGATTCCACCGCGCTGCTGCATGCGCTGGCCCAGCTGCCGGCAGCGCGCGCACGCGGCCTGCGCGCGCTGCATGTCGATCACGGTCTGCATGCGGACAGCCCACGGTGGTCCGAGCACTGCCTGCGTTTCTGCGCCGCGCTGGACGTTCCATGCGACGTGCTGCAGGTACGCGTCGAAACCGGCAACGGCGCCGGACTGGAAGCGGCGGCACGCCAGGCGCGCTACACCGCCCTGGCCGCGCAACTCGAGGAAGGCGAATGGCTGCTGCTCGGCCATCATCGCGACGACCAGGCCGAGACGGTGTTGCTGAAGCTGCTGCGCGGCGCCGGCCCGCAAGGGCTGGGCGGCATGCGTGCGCTGCGCCCGCTCGGCCCCGGCCAGCTGTGGCGACCGCTGCTCGCGTTGTCGCGCCAGCAGCTGCGCGAGTATGTCGATGCCGGCCGGCTTACCTGCATCGACGACCCATCCAACGACGACACCCGGCTGGCACGCAACCAGCTGCGCCACGAGATCCTGCCGCGGCTGATGCGGCACTGGCCGCACGCGGTGGATTCGATCCTGCACAGCGCCGCGCTCTGCCGGGCCGCCGCCGAGGCGCTCAAGGTGCAATGGCTGGCGGCGTTCGTGGCCCTGCACGACCCGGCCACCGGCAGCCTGCACGCCGCCGATTGGCTGGCGCTGGATCGGGCCCTGCGCGAACCGCTGCTCGATCACTGGCTGCACGCGCGCGGCTTGCCTGCACCCACCACCGCACAGCGCCGCCAGATCGAGCGCCAGTGCGGCGCACGCGCGGGACAATCGCCGTGCATCCGCTGGCGCGGGGCCGAACTGCACATCTGGAAGGGCCGCCTGTGGGCCTTGTCGCCCCGGCCCGTTATCGCGATGGACTGGCATGCCCCGTGGCGCGGTGAACCGCTGACCCTGCCCGACGGCGGCGTGCTGTCGCTGACCGATGCCGACGCACGGCTGCCCGAACCCCTGGACGTGCGCCTGCGCCGCGGCGGCGAGCGCATCAGGCCGGCCGGCGACAGCCACACCCGCGAATTGCGCGACCTGTTCCAGCAGGGGCTGATCCCGCCCTGGCAGCGCATCGCCTGCCCGCTGCTGTATGCCGGCGACGAGCTGGTCGCCGTTGCCGACCGCTGGATCAGCGCCCGCGGTATCGCGATCTTCCGGCAAGCGGTCGCACGGCCCCGCTGGCTGCCTGCAGGCTGAACGGCACCGCAAACGACAACGCCCGTCCAGTGCACGTATCGGGCGTGCCGCTCCGCGGAACCGCATCCCCGCCGATGGAGCCTCCGATGAAACGCATACTCCCAGCCGCCATCGTGCTGGCATCGGCCTGTCTGGCTGCCGCCCCGGCCACCCGGACCGACCCGCCGCCGTGGCCCCCCGCTCATGGCTGGCGGGCCAGGCATCACTACACCTGCTACCCCGCGGCGAAATCTGTTGCGCGCCGGAATCGCGCCTGTGGTTCTGGCTGGACGGCGACGACTGGCGCTCCGGGGTCCGCCTGCCGCCGGAATCGCAGACCTATATCCGCACCGGTGGCGTCGACGTCGAGCTGACACCGACCGGCCGTATGCCGAACACCGCCATGTGATCGAACACTGCGGCGGCGAAGCCCCGCGCGAGTATCGCCACCGCCGCGAGCGGCGCGACGACGATCGCGGCGACCGTGACTGGCGCCACGGACGTGGCCGCGACCATGACGAGGGCGACGAGGGCGCTTGATGGCCATCATGCCCGCGCGGATTGATTCCATGCCGCTGCTGCGCTAGCGTTGCAGCCCATGGCCAAGACTGTTCCCGCTTCCGTCAAAACCCCGCCTCCGGCCGATTTCGAGCGTTCGCTGGACGAACTGGAACAGTTGGTCGCACGGATGGAAGGCGGCGAGTTGAGCCTGGACGAATCGCTCGCCTCGTTCGAACGCGGCATCGGCCTGTATCGCCATTGTCAGCAGTCACTGGAACAAGCCGAACTGCGCGTGCGCCTGCTGCTTGATCCCGATGCCCCCGACAGTGCCGAACCGTTTGAACCCGAACTCTGAGCTCGGTCCCGCCCTGCAAGCGTTGATCGTCCGTGCCGGACACGCCCTGGACCGAAGACTGCCGCTGGCCGCGCACCCCCCGACCGAATTGCATCGCGCGATGCGCTACGCCGTGCTTGGTGGCGGCAAGCGGCTGCGCCCGCTGCTGGTCTATGCCACGGCGCATGCGCTGGGCGAGGACGGCCGGCCACTGGATGCGCCGGCCTGCGCGGTGGAGTTGATCCACGCGTATTCGCTGGTCCACGACGACCTGCCGGCGATGGACGACGACGCCCTGCGCCGCGGCCGGCCAACCTGTCACGTCGTGTTCGGCGAGGCGATGGCGATCCTTGCCGGCGATGCGCTGCAGGCGTTGGCCTTCGAGATCCTGGCCGACGAGACCGGGCGCACCGCCGATGCCGCCACCGGCATGGCGATGCTGCGCAGCTTGAGCCGCGCCTGCGGCGCCGAAGGCATGGCCGGCGGACAGGCACTGGATCTGGCCGCCGTCGGCCGCCCGCTGACCCTGGCCGAGCTGGAACACATGCATGCCTGCAAGACCGGCGCGCTGATCCGCGCGTCGGTGCAGCTGGGGGCGCTGGCCAGCGGCGCCGATGCCGCCACACGGGAGGCGCTGGACCGCTATGCCGATGCGGTGGGCCTGGCGTTCCAGGTACGCGACGACATCCTCGACGTGGAAGGCGAATCGGCGGTGATCGGCAAGACCGCCGGCAAGGACGCCGCCGCCGACAAACCCACCTTTCCCTCGATCATCGGCCTGGATGCCTCACGCGCCCGGCTGACCGAACTGACCGACGCCGCGCTGGCCGTGATCGCGCCGCTCGGCAGCCGGGCGAGCCTGCTCGCGGAACTGGCCCGTTACGCGGCCCGGCGTGCGCATTGAGCGCGCGCTTGAAACCGATTGCTGCCTGACCGGCGCACGGCACGACAACCCGGGCATGCAGATCGCTCGCCCGCGCCGCTGCGTCCCGTGCCGTGCACGCCACGCAGCTCCACCGGCAGGCTGCTAGACTCGCCTCGCCGCGCCCGCCCGGCGCGCTTTAGGTCCGCGGAGGATGCATGGGATTCCTGCATGGCAAGCGCGCCCTGATCGTCGGCATTGCCAGTCAGCGCTCCATCGCCTGGGGCATCGCCAACGCGATGCATCGCGAGGGTGCCCAGCTCGCATTCACCTACCAGAACGACCGCCTGAGAGATCGCGTCGAGGAAGCGGCCAACGCCTTCGGCTCGAATATCGTGCTGCCTTGCGACGTCGCCGAGGACGCCCAGATCGCGCAGTTGTTCGTGGGGCTTGGCCAGCACTGGAACGGTTTCGACATTCTCGTGCACTCGGTGGGCTTCGCGCCGCGCGAGGCGTTGCAGGGCGGGTTCCTGGACAACCTCACCCGCGAAAACTTCGCCATCGCGCACGACATCTCCAGCTACAGCCTGGCGGCACTGGCGAAGGCGGCGCGGCCGATGATGGCGGGGCGCAACGGCGCGATCCTCACCCTGACCTATCTCGGCGCCGAACGCGCGCTGGACGGCTACAACGTGATGGGGCTGGCCAAGGCGAGCCTCGAGGCGAACGTGCGTTACCTGGCCTGCAACCTGGGGCCGGAAGGCACCCGGGTCAACGCGATTTCGGCCGGGCCGATCAGGACGCTGGCTGCCGCCGGCATCCCGAACTTCCGCCTGATGCTCGATCATGTCGACGAGCATGCTCCGCTGCGCCGCAGCGTCACCATCGACGAGGTCGGCAATGTCGGTGCGTTCCTGTGCTCCACCCTGGCGTCGGGCATGACCGGCGAAATCACCCATGTCGATGCCGGCTACAACATCCTGGGCATGACCGGTATTTGAATGTGACGATATGCCGCCCCATCCAGCAGGACTCCAGCATGTCCGGCAACACCCTTGAAGGCGCCTGCAGCTGTGGCGACATCGAGTATCGACTGACCAGTGCGCCGCTGTTCGTGCATTGCTGCCACTGCACCTGGTGCCAGCGGGAAACCGGCTCGGCATTCGCGCTGAACGCCTTGATCGAAACGGCCCGGCTGCAATTGCTGCACGGCGAGCCGATCATGGTGAACACGCCATCGAACAGCGGCAAGGGACAACAGGTCGCCCGCTGTCCGCGCTGCCATGTCGCGCTGTGGAGCCACTACGCCGGCGCCGGCCCAGCGTTCGCGTTCGTTCGCGTGGGCACGCTCAGGCAACCGGCCCGGTTGCCACCGGACATCCACATCTTCACCTCGACCCGGCAACCATGGGTGTTGCTCCCGGCGCAGACGCCCGCGGTGTCCGAGTACTACGACCGCGATGCGTACTGGCCCGCGGAAAGCCTTGCCCGCCGCACGGCGGTGCTGGCCGGCCTCGCGCGCAGCTGAGGACGCGGCCGGCCCGCATTCAGTCGCCCCGCGAATCCGCCTTGCCGGCCCGCACCGGCATCAGGCGCAGATCCTGGAAATCGAAACTGAAATCGGTCGAGGGCGATACCGGCTGCATGCGCATTTCGCGGATATGGCCGTCCATATCCAGCGCGAAGTCGACGAACGCATCGGCGTTGAGCGCTCGATCGTCCCAGCGCACGATGAAGCTGTCGTGCTGCCATGGGGTCATCGTGCCGACCAGTTCCGCGGTCTTGCCGAAGCGCAGGCGCAGCTTGCCCTGCTCGTCGCTGACGATGACGTCGCCGTACCACCGGTCGCGGTAGGTGCCCGCGTAGCCGGCCAGCGGCAGCGACGGCTTGCCGTGTCTGTCGCGCGCCGCCGCATGCCTGGCCCAACTGATATCGGCCGTGGCTTCGGACAGTTTGACCGCCTTGTCGTAGACCGCGACCCAGTCGGTCTTGTGTGCCGGATCCAGATAGGCATCGAGCACACGCCAGGTGATCGCATTGAACGCGGCACTGGACTCCTGGTTGGTCAGGACCACCACGCCCAGATGCAGCCCCGGCACCAGGGTCAGGCGCGACACCATGCCCGGCCAGCCGCCGGTATGCCAGACCAGCCGCTGGCCGCGGTAGTCGGACAGATACCAGCCCTCGCCATAGCCATAGAAATCCGGCGCCAGCGACGCGAGCGCGGGCAACGGCATCGGGTGGATGGCGATCGGCGTGAGCATCGTCCACATCTGCCGCTGGCTGGCTTCGGAGAACAGCCGCCGCGGCTTGCCGCCGGCACCGGCCGGCAGCGCACCACCGGCCAGCTGCACGTTCATCCACTTCGCCAGATCATGCACGCTGGCGTAGATCCCGCCGGCGCCCGGATCGTTCAGCCAGGCCATCGGCGGCACCGGCCCGAGATGCCTGAAGTCGAGCCTGGCGTGACCCATCGCCACGTCCATGCCGGGCTTCAGATAGGTCTTGTCGATCACCGACTCATCCATGCCGACCGGCTCGAAGATGTGCTCGCGCACGAAATCCGCATAGCTCTGGCCGGAGACCTTTTCGATCACCAGCGTGGCCACCGCGAACAGGATGTTGTCGTAGGCGTAACCGCTGCGAAAACCGTTCTTGAGGGGTACGAAACGCAGGCGCTCGACCACCTCCCTGGTGGTGTACGAAGTCGGCGGCCAGTACAGCAGATCGCCGGCGCCGAGGCCGAGTCCGCTGCGATGCGCCAGCAGATCGCGGATGCGCATCTCGTGCGTCACGTAGGGATCGGACATGCGAAACCACGGCAGGTAATCGATCACCCGGTCGTCCATCTTCAGCTTGCCCTGCTCGGCCAGCATCTGCAGCGAGGCGGCGGTGAACGCCTTGGTGTTGGAAGCGATCGCGAACAGGGTATGCTCGTCGACCCGGTCCGGCTTGCCGATCTCGCGCACGCCGAAGCCCTGCGCCATCACCACCTTGCCGTCCTTCACGATCGCCACCGCGATGCCCGGCACATCGAAGGTCTTGCGCGCAAGATCGACATAGGAGCCGAAATCCTGCAACTGCGCGGGCAGCAGCGGCTGCACGATGTCGTGGATGCCGATCGGCAGGCGGGAAACGGGCCGGGTTGCCGGCACCTGCGCCCATGCGCCGGCGGCGAACGCGAACAAGGCACAACAACCCGTGAACCTTGATGCAAGCAGGCGCGGTGAGAAGGTTCGCATCGACATCGGCGGCTCCGTGGATTCAAGGCCAGCAACTATCGCGGCAAACCATCTTCGATGCCACCGTCCCGCCATCGCGCACATGCCGCTACCGGCTTGCCGGCCGGCGCGCCGCACGCGGCAGGCGACTGCAGCGAATTTCGCTATGCTGCCCGGAATCCCGGTTGACGCAAGCCGGCCCGTGCAGCCACGACACGCCATGGCATGCATGCGCCGCGTTGCCCGGCAGCGATGGCGATGACGGTCGAGTGCCCGAAACCGTGCCGTTCCGATCAACTCTCCTTGCCGCGGAAAATCATGCCCATCATCGAATTCGAACTGGAAGGCGATTACATCGAACTCAACATGCTGCTGAAACTCTGCGGCCTGTGCGATAGCGGCGGCGGCGGCAAGAAGCTGGTCGCCGGCGGCACCGTATCGGTGGACCGGCAAATCGAATTGCGCAAGACCTGCAAGATCCGCGCGGGTCAGACCGTTCGCATCGGCGACATGGAAATCCAGGTGCTGGCCGATGTCCGCGAAGGATGATGCGATTTGCCTGCGCCGCGGCGGGAGCCATCACCTGCCGGCCACCGGACCGGTATCGGGTGGCAAGGCCCTGATCCGGCTCGCGATGCCACGGGCCTCCGCCGCGGTGACATGCCGGTTCGGCATCGCTCCCCATGCGTGAACCACTGCCGCCGCGCTCGATGGACGGGGCCGGCCGTTCGAGCGCATCCGGCTCGCCGCGCGACGCCGGGCCATCCATGCGCTGCCGGCCAGACGCCGCTTTCCGACAGCGCATGGCCGGCGATGCAACGCAAGCGACCCACCGCCGATTTGGATTCATCTGAATCCAAATCGCTTCCGGGCGCCTCTATTGCAAGGAACTCGTTGGCAAGCCCGGTACGGGCAGGAAACACGATGCTTGCACCTCTTCAGGTGCCCGCTGACGCATGACGGCCATGTTGCCTGCTGAGCGAATCCGCCCGGCGCAGCCTGGTCCGTCTCAACAAAATCGAGAGGGGAAACACATGCGAATTGCCAGCCCGGCTTTGGCGCCGGACTTCGACATCCCGGATATCCAGGGCAACCGTATCCGGCTCAACGACTTGCGCGGCAAGAAGGTCCTGCTGAGCTTCTTTCGCGATGCAGGCTGCCCGTTCTGCAACCTGCGCGTCTACGAGCTCTCCACCGAATACGAAAAGCTCCGCGCCCAGGGCATGGAGGTCATCGCCTTCTTCCGCTCCAACGAAGATGACGTCCGCCGCTTCGTGGCACGCCGGCCAAGGCCATTCACCCTGATCGCCGATCCGAAGATGGCCGTATACTCGCCTTATGGCATCGAACACTCCTGGTTCGCCCTGTTCAAGGCCATGATGCTGCGCATGCCGCGCATGCTGCGTGCGATGACGCTGGCCCCGCCCACGCTGCTCGGCGCCGATCCGGCGCTGGTGCCCGCCGATTTTCTGATCGACCAACGCGGTTTCGTCCGGAAGGCCTATTATGGCCGCGACATGGGCGACCATCTGCCGATGGAAGAGATTCGCGCATTCGCCGCCCGTCCGTGATGGACTGAGAAATCCGGCGGGCGCCGCGTCGCGCATAGTCGAGTCGACCACTGGCGAATCGACTATGCGCGACCGGCCGCGAAGTCGAAGCTCAGGCGGCAGCGCCCGGCACCTCGCGCTCCCCTTTCAGCCAGCGCCAGGAATCGAGCACGTCGAATACCAGGGATATGCCGTTGACGACCAGCAGCAGCACCGCGAGCACCGCTTCGGCGCGCGACGGCGGCGCAGCGCCGACCTTTCCCGCCACACGCAGCAACAAGCCTATCTGAAGCGGAATCCAGGCCAGCAGATGCGGTAGCGACATCGCCCGCGTCATGCCGGCCGCCACCCACATGATCGGCAGGTTCGTCGCCACGACCACCAATGCGGCCAGCGCGCCGGCACGGCCGCTCCAGGTATCGAGGAAGAAGAACGGCAGCACGTTGACCGGCACCAGAATCAACCCTACCCAGACCTGCACCCAGCCGGGCAGGCTGCGCCAGGAACGCCAGATGCGGGCCTGCCGTGCGCTCATCGGCGCAACTCCACGCTGCCTGCGATGACCTGGCGGATGCAACCGCCGTCACGAGCCGTGGGCCAGACAGATCGACAAGTCATCGTCGCGAAATCCTTCGATATCGGTATTTGATCACACAAGCACTGTGCCCACTGTGCCCGGTGCAGCCACGGTTTCGCAAGCTTCGGTCGAACGCGCCACGCGAAACCGCATCACGCCGGCCCAAATGACGCTGCGGGCTGGGCCAGCAGCTTCGCAACGGGCAATGCCTCCACCGCCGCATTCACGGTACGCGCAATCAGTTCATTGTCCGCTTCAGGCTTCAGGTCGGCGGCATTGCCCTTTTTGCCGGTAGGGTTGGCGATCAGTCTGTCGTCCTGCATTGTCAGTTCGTATTCGCCCGAACAATTGCGGCAATACAGATGATGGCCAGCCTGATGCTCGCGATGAACCACCAGGGTAGGGCCGCACATGCGGCAGGAAAGCAGCGGGATGCCATCGTCACTATGGCCCATGACGTGGTCCAGGCGACCGGTTCTGCCCAGTGCGACAAAGCCGTCGGCGAACTGCGCATCGAACTGGGCACCGCGATGTTCGTGGATGATCGCGATGGCTTCGTCGCGCGGCAGCGCGGAGCGGTAAGGTCGATAGCTCGTCATGGCATCGAAGGCATCGCAGATGCCGACGATACGAGCCATCTCGGGGATGGCACTACCGACGAGGCGATACGGGTAACCCCTGCCATCAGGGCGCTCATGGTGCAACAGCACCGCATCCTGGACCAGATACGCCAGGGGATGGCCGGACAGCATGCGCGAACCGATCTCCGGATGGGTCTGGATGACGGCATACTCCTCCTCGGTCAGCCGCTCCGGTTTGCGCAGAATCGCATCGGGTACGCCGACCTTGCCCAGGTCATGCAGGAACCCGCCGAGACTGATTCGGGCAGTGTCCGAATTGTTGAAGCCGGCCCTTTCGGCAAGCAACTGCGCGTAACGCGACACGCGCCACAGGTGCCCGCCGGTATAGGGATCACGAGCCTCGACGAACCAGGCCATGGTCAACAGGCTGGCCAGCAGTTCGCCGGCGCGGGTTGTCGCATTGCTGCCTTCCCGTGGCGCCAACCAGTGACTCAATTGCTTTATCACGTTCATGCTGCAATCACCCCTGGAAAAGGTCCGACCGGCAAATCGTGCTGACCGCAGAATGGCCTTGGCTCGTGCCGCCAGGTACGACACGCAATCGTCGAGGGAGCCCGTTGATTGCGCTCGTACTACAGGGGTTCGAAAAAAAACCCCACGCACTAACGTCCCTGTCAAGGCGATGCTTGAAATCGATGAGACGGCCCCCCGGCCGTTCAATCTGGCGTCCTTGCCGAACATCATCGGGCAACCCGCCGGATCAACGCGCATGCACGCTGACGCTCATGGCGATCATCGGGTGCAACCTGCGCAGACATGACGTCCCGCACACAGCGCGCTGCCCAACGATGATTTTCATCAGCAGATCTGACTGCATGACGTACCGGCCCCGATGCATGGGGTCGTACACGAATGGCACTTGCTTGAGCGTGAAGCCTCGCTTTCCGTCATTCCCGCTTTCGCGGGGATGACTTACGCTCAAGCAAGTGCCATTCGGGCCATACACCTCACATTATAGAGTCCGGTATCAGGCAAAAGGATTCACCCTCAGCCGGCAACTGACACGGGTGGTGCCGGGGCATCAAGGCTGCATCTTATACTGCCACTCCGCGCATCACCAATGCGAGCACGATTGTCGCACCAGCTGCCTCATCGGGACTTGACTGAAGCTGCGGTCGCGGTGAACGGCAAGCAAAATCCGTTTGCTCCGACGCAAGCCATGCGAGCGCCCGGAGCGCGCTCGGCTCTCACGGGACAGGGCGGGTTTTCGGGCTGCCCATCTGCTAAGTTGCCCGTGGCCGATCTGTCGATCGAAGGGAACATCCATGATGCACCGTCACCTTCTCACCACCGTGCTGACCGGCTGCCTCCTGGCCTTGCCTGCATTTGCCGCGCCAGGCAAGGCCACGCCGACGCCGAGCGCGGCCCAACTGCTGGCCGCTTCCAAAGCCGCCGAATGGCGCACGCCCGATCCGCGCAACCTGCTGGTGATGCAATTGCCCGACGGACGGGTGCTGATCGAGCTGGCGCCGGATTTCACTCCACTGCACGCGGCAAACATCCGTACCCTGGTGCGCCAGCATTATTTCGACGGGCTGGCGATCGTGCGGGTGCAGGACAACTTCGTGACGCAGTGGGACGATCCGGCCGGCGATGACGGCGGCGACGAGGCGAAGCTGCGATCGCTGGGCAAGGCGCACGCCACGCTGCCGCCGGAATTCACCCGCCCGTTCGATGCGAAGCTGCCGTTCACGCGGCTGCCCGACGGCGACATGTACGCGCCCGAGGTGGGTTTCTCCGAGGGTTTTCCAGTGGCGCGCAACCGCGCCGCCGGGCAGGAATGGCTTGTGCACTGCTACGGCATGGTCGGCGTTGGCCGCGACAACCCTCCGGACAGCGGCAACGGCAGTGCGCTGTATGCGGTGATCGGCCAGGCGCCGCGCCGGCTGGACCGGAATCTTGCGGTGGCCGGTCGCGTGATCGAGGGCATGCCGCTGCTGTCCGGGTTGCCGCGCGGCAAGGGACCGATGGGTTTCTATGCCACGCCGGCGCGGCGCACGGCGATCGCGTCGGTACGGCTGGCCGCGGATCTGCCTGTGGCGCAGCGGCCCGCCGTGCAGGTGCTGCGCACCGACAGCCCCACCTTTGCCGCGCTGATCGAGGCCCAGCGCAATCGCCACGATGCGTTCTATGCGGTGCCGGCCGGCAGGATCGACCTGTGCAGCATCGCCGTGCCGGCGCGCGAGGAAAATTCCGCAGCCAGCGGCAAGCCGTGAGTAGCAGCAAGACCATCCTGCCGTCGACGCATTGGCGCCCCCGGAAAAACATTTTATTCATCCACTCCCGGTAACTTGGGTGGCATGCGCGCGTGTCCGTGCGCGCCCTGTCACGCGTCGAGCCGGAAACTCCCATGTCTTTGAGCGACATCCTGAACTTTTGGCGCGCCTGGCTGCGGGCTCCCCGCAGCATTGGCGCACTGGCCCCATCGGGGCCTTCGCTGACGCGCCTGATGACCTCGCATGTCGGCCACTGTGATGGCCCGGTGATCGAATTGGGCCCCGGTACCGGCGTATTCACCCGGGCGCTGCTCGCACGCGGGTTGCCGACCCATCGGCTGGCACTGGTCGAAACCGACCCGGTTTTCGCCCAGGCCCTGACGCAGCGCTATCCGGATACCCAGGTGCTGAGCATGGACGCCGCGCAGCTGGGCACGGCCCTGCCGCTGTTCGGCGATGAGCGGGCCAGCTCGGTGATCAGCGGGCTGCCGCTGCTTTCGATGCCGGCGGGCCAGGTCGCGGCCATCATCCGCGGCGTGTTCGAGCGGCAATTGCATGCCGACGGTGCGTTCTATCAGTTCACCTACGGCCCACGCTGCCCGTTGCCACGACAATTGCTGGAACAACTCGACCTCAAGGCGGTGCGCATCGGCAGCGCGTTGTTCAACCTGCCGCCGGCCTCGGTGTACCGGATCGACCGCCGCCAGCGCGAGCTGGTCGCGGCTTGACGCAGCGCCCCCCGGGAATCGCCGGCGAACGTGCACGCGGCATGCATTGCCGGCGCTGCTCTCGCGCCGGAGCGGGCGCTAGAATGCGCCGTCCCCCCACCTCTGCGAACCCGCATGCAACCCGTCAGCAAGGCCCGTCTGCAGATTCACTTCTGCGTGTTGCTGTGGGGCTTCACCGCGATCCTCGGCAAACTGATCACGCTGCCGGCCCTGCAGCTGGTGTGGTGGCGCACGCTGCTGGTGACGGCGACGCTGCTGCTGCTGCCCAAGGTCTGGCGCGGACTGTTCGCGATGCCGGCGCGTTTGCGCTGGGCGTATGCCGGCATCGGCGTGCTGGTGTCGCTGCACTGGCTGACGTTCTATGCGGCGATCAAGTTGTCCAACGCCTCGGTCGGCGCCACCTGCATCGCGCTGGGGCCGGTGTTCCTGGCCTTCATCGAACCGTGGATCGCGCGGCGCCGGTTCGACCCGCGCGAACTGCTGATCGGCGCCGCGGTGGTGCCGGGCGTGGCGATGGTGGTCGGCGGCGTGCCGCACGGCATGCGTCTGGGCATCGCGGTGGGCGTGCTGTCGGCGCTGTTCGTGGCGCTGTTCGGCTCGCTCAACAAGCGGCTGGTGGAACATGGCGACCCGCTGACGGTGACCTGCATCGAACTGGGCACCGGCACGGTTTTCCTCACCGCACTGGCGCCGTTGTTGCCGCACGCCGGGGCCGCCTTCGTGCTGCCGGACCGGCATGACAGCTGGCTGCTGCTGGCGCTGTCGTTCGGCTGCACCTTGCTGCCGTTCGCGCTGGCGCTGGTGGCACTGCGCCACTTGAGCGCGTTCGGCACGCAGATGGTGACCAATCTGGAACCGGTCTACGCGATCGTGCTGGCGATCGTGCTGCTGGGCGAGCAGCGCGAACTGGACGGCTGGTTCTATGCCGGCGTGGCGGTGATCCTGTCTGCCGTATTCGTCCACCCGTTGTTGAACCGCCAGCGCCGCAGCACCGCGCAGCCCGAGTTGATGAGCACGGCCGAAAGCCGCAGCATGATCGACTGATCAAGCCGAAGCGCCGCTGCTGCCGGAGACGCCACCGATGCGGAACACGAACCCAGACCATGTCCGCGGCATCGTGCAGGCGCTGGCCGCGGCCGTGCTGTTCGGGCTGAGCACGCCGCTGGCGAAAATCCTCACCGGCAGCATCGCGCCGGTGCTGCTGGCCGGGCTGCTGTATGCCGGCTCGGGTATCGGCCTGTCGTCGTGGATGCTGCTGCGGAAGATGCGCCGGCAGCCGGCGACCGAAGCGCCGCTGATGCGCCGCGACCTGCCGTGGCTTGCCGGCGCGGTGCTGTTCGGCGGCGTGCTCGGCCCGCTGCTGCTGGTGCTGGGGCTGGCCCGGACACCGGCGTCGAGCGCCTCGCTGCTGCTGAATCTGGAGGCGGTGCTGACGGCGGTGCTGGCATGGGCGGTGTTCCACGAGAACGTCGATCGCCGCATATTGCTCGGCATGCTGGCGATCGTCGCCGGCACGGTGCTGCTGTCCTGGCAACGCCCGGCGAGCGCGACGTTTCCGTGGGGCGCGCTGGCGATCGCCGGCGCCTGCCTGTGCTGGGCGATCGACAACAATCTCACCCGCGCGGTGGCCGGTGGCGATCCGGTGCAGACTGCCGCGATCAAGGGCGGCGTTGCCGGCACGATCAACGTCGGCATTGCGATGTTCATCGGCTACCGGCTCCCCGCCGCGCTGCCGCTGCTGGCCACCGGGCTGCTCGGTTTCGCCGGTTACGGCGTGAGCCTGGTGCTGTTCGTGCTGGCCCTGCGCCGCCTGGGCACGGCGCGCACCGGCGCGTATTTCTCCACCGCGCCGTTCGTCGGCGCGGCGTTGTCGCTGCTGCTGTTCGCCGAACATCCCGGCGTTACCTTCTGGCTGGCCGGCGCGCTGATGGCGCTGGGCGTGTGGCTGCATGTCAGCGAACGGCATGTGCACGAACACACGCACGAGGCGCTGGCGCACAATCACCGCCATCGCCACGACGAGCATCACCGGCACACGCACGATTTCCCGTGGGACGGCACGGAGCCGCACACGCATCCGCATGTGCACGCGCCGCTCGTGCACAGCCACCCGCATTATCCGGACAGCCATCATCGCCACCGGCATCCGTGAGGAGGAGCCCATCATGGTCAGCAGGCAACATTGGGAAACGGTCTACCAAACCAAGGCCGCCGACGCGGTCAGCTGGTATCGCCCGCACCTGGAGACCTCGCTGGCGATGATCGAGCGGGCGGTGCCGGATCGCGATGCCGGCATCGTCGACATCGGCGGCGGCGAGGCGACGCTGGTCGACGATCTGCTGGCCCGCGGCTATCGGCAGCTCAGCGTGCTCGACATCTCGCCCGCGGCCATCGCGGTGGCGCACAAGCGCCTCGGTGCCGCCGCGGCGCAAGTGACGTGGCTGGCCGACGACATCCTGCAGGCGACGCTGCCCGCGCAGCGCTTCGACCTCTGGCACGATCGCGCTCTGTTCCATTTCCTCACCGGCGCCGGGCAGCGGGCGCGCTACGTCGAGCAGCTCACCCGTGCGCTGAAACCGGGCGGCCACGCCATCATCGCCACGTTCGGCCCGCAGGGGCCCGGCAAGTGCAGCGGACTGGACACCGTGCGCTACGACGCCTTGTCATTGCAACGTGAGCTCGGCCCGCGTTTCGCGCTGATCGAACACGCTACCGAACTGCATCGCACCCCGTTCGATACCACGCAGCAGTTCGTCTACTGCCATTTCCGCATGGCCTGAGCGCCGCTCCGGCTGCCGTCGATGGGCGCAAACCGCCAGGTGTCGGCGCTCAGGCTGCCCGACAGGGCCGGGGTCGTGCATCGTCCCCATCCCCGTCCGGAAAAACGCATCGGCAAGCGGTTGCGGCCACGCATTCGACGGATGTTCCATACATGGCCTGCACGATGAGCACTGTGACATCGACAGACCTTGCTCGGACTGTACCGGTTCATCACTCCTTCCCGCCTCGGCATCATCTTCCGGCACTTCATTTCGATCCTCCCGGGCTCCCGGAAATTCCGTGAGCCCCAAGCGCGTCCCGTGCCGGCGCAATGGCATCAACGGGTCGAGTCGACCTGTTTTCGCAGTTGCCGCCACTCCCACAGCAAGTAGACGGCCGGAAGCACCAGCATGGTCAGGATCAAGGCGCTGATCATGCCGCCGACCATCGGTGCGGCGATGCGGCGCATCACTTGCGACCCGGTGCCGGCGCCGAACATCACCGGCAGCAGGCCCGAGATGATCGCCGCCGCGGTCATCACGATGGGCCGCAAACGCAGCAGGGCGCCATCGCGCACCGCACCGCGCAGACCGTCGAAGCTCGGCGGCAGTTCCATCGCCATGCACTTTTCCTGATAGTGCGCGACGGATTGATCCAGGTAGACGATCAGGACCACACCGACTTCCGTGGTCACCCCGGCCAGCGCGATCAGGCCCACCGCGACCGCCACGGACATGTTGTAGCCCAGCAGGTACAGCAGCCAGACACTGCCGGCCAATGCCATCGGCAAGGTGCCCATGATGATCAGGACATGGGAGATACGGCGGAATGCCAGATACAGCAACAGGGCGATCAATGCGATGGTCACCGGCACCACCAGGGCCAGATTCTTGTCGGCCTTCTGCATGTATTCGTATTGCCCGGACCAGGTCAACGAGTAGCCGGGCGGCAACTTGACCTGGCTCGCCACCAGTTTCCGCGCTTCGGCCACGTAGGATCCGACGTCGCGCTTGGCGATGTCGACATAGGTCCAGCCGGTGAGTTGGGCTGCCTCGCTCTTGATCATCGGCGGGCCGTCCTCGATGCGGACGTTCGCCACGTCGCCCAGCACCACATGGTCATCGCGGGCGGTGACGATCGGCAGCTGCCGCAGGCTCGCCACCGAATTGCGCCAGTCGCTCGGATAGCGCAGATTGACAGGGTAGCGTTCCAGCCCCTCCACCGTCTCGGTGACGTTCATGCCGCCGATGGCGGTGCGCACCACATCCTGCACGTCGGCAATGTTGAGCCCGAGCCGGGCCGCCCTGCCGCGGTCGATGTCGATATCGATGTAGCGGCCGCCGGCCGCCGGCCGCTCGGAGTACACCGACACCGTGCCGCGCACCTGCGGGAGGATTTTCTCCAGCTGCGCGCCGACCTGCTGGATTACCTGCAGGTCGGGTCCGCCGACCTTGATCCCGACCGGCGTCTTGATGCCGGTGGAGAGCATGTCGATGCGGTTCTTGATCGGCATGACCCAGACATTGGTCAATCCCGCCAGTTGGACCCGCTGCTCCAGTTCCTGCCGGATGTCGGCCCGGGTAACGCCAGGGCGCCATTCGGACTGCGGCTTGAACTGGATGATGGCTTCATCCATCGACAGCGGGGCCGGATCGGTTGCCGTGCGCGCGCGGCCCATCTTGCCGAAGACGGATTTCACTTCCGGCACGCTCATGATCAGCCTGTCGGTCTGTTGCAGCAGTTGCCCTGCCTTGTCCGCGGAGACGCCGGGACGCGCCGAAGGCATGTACAGCAGATCGCCCTCGTCCAGCGGCGGGATGAACTCCGAGCCCAGTCGCATGGCAGGCCAGATGCTGATCAGCACCACGACCGCACTGGCCAGCACGACCCTCCAGGGCCTGCGCACGACACCATCCACCAGCGGGCGATAAAGCCTGGTCAACAGCCGGTTGACCGGGTTGGCATGCTCAGGGGTGATCCGGCCGCGAATGAAGTAGCCCATCAGCACCGGCACCAGGGTGATGGACAGCAGCGCCGCCGCCGCCATCGAGTAGGTCTTGGTGTATGCCAGCGGCTTGAACATGCGGCCCGCCTGCTCGCCCAGCGTGAATACGGGCATGAACGACACCGCAATGATCACCAGCGAAAAGAACAGCGACGGGCCGACCTCGGCCGTCGCATCGGCCACCATTTGCCACCGGTTGGCCGCGGTGGCCGGCTCCCGCTCCATGTGCTTGTGCAGGTTCTCGATCATCACGATGGCGCCATCGATCATCGCGCCGATCGCGATCGCGATGCCGCCCAGCGACATGATGTTGGCGTTCAGGCCTTGCAGATGCATGACGATGAAGGCCATCAGGATGCCGATCGGCAAGCTCACCACCGCCACCATGGCCGAGCGGAAATGGAACAGGAACACGATGCACACCAGCGTCACCACGAGGAACTCCTCGAAAAGTTTCTCGCGCAGGTTGGTGATGGCAGCCTGGATCAATCGGGAACGGTCGTAGGTCGGCACGATCTGCACGCCGGCCGGCAGGCTGCCCTTCAGTGATGCCAGCCTGGCCTTGACGCCATCGATGACCTTTTGCGCATTTTCGCCATAGCGCATCACGATGACGCCGCCGACCGCCTCGCCCTGGCCGTTGAGCTCGGTGACCCCACGGCGGATCTGCGGGCCGATCCGTACGTCGGCCACATCCTTGAGCTGCACCGGGGTGCCGTTCGCGTCGACCTTCAACGGCACCTGCAGCAGATCCTTGATGCTCTTGATGTAGCCGCTGGCACGGACCATGTACTCCGCTTCCGCCAGCTCGACCACCGCGCCGCCGGTTTCCCGATTGGCGTTCCGGATCGCCTTCTTCACGTGTTCCAGCGTGAGGCCGTAGGCGCGCAGCTTGTCCGGGTCCACCACCACCTGGTACTGCTTCACCATGCCGCCGGCCGTGGCCACCTCGGCCACCCCCGGCACGGTCTGCAGCTGGTACTTCAGGAACCAGTCCTGCAGGCTGGTCAACTGGGCCAGATCATGCTTGCCGGTCTTGTCCACCAGCGCGTACTCGTAGACCCAGCCCACGCCGGTGGCGTCGGGGCCCAGGCTGGGCTTCGCTTCGGGCGGCAAGGTGCCGGCGACCTGGTCGAGGTACTCCAGCACGCGCGAACGCGCCCAGTAGAGGTCGGTGCCATCCTTGAAGATGATGTAGACATACGAATCGCCGAAGAATGAATAGCCACGCACGACCGTCGCGCCCGGCACCGCCAGCATTGCGGTCTCCAGCGGATAGGTAACCTGGTCCTGCACCACCTGCGGCGCCTGGCCGGGATACGGTGTCTTGACGATCACCTGCACGTCGGACAGGTCGGGGATCGCGTCCACCGGCGTATTCCGCATCGCATACAGGCCGCCGAGGACCACGAAAGCCAGTCCCAGCAGGACGAAGCCGCGGTTCCCGAGCGACCAGCGGATGATGGCGGCGATCATGCCTGCCGCTCCTTGCCGTGCGTGGACGGCATGCTCATCTTCGGCCTCTCCCTGCCGGCGGGGCCGGCCTTGCCGGGTAAGCCGCGATGGGCCGTATCCGGCGCTTCGGCGCAACCGGGCCTGCCGGAGCCCAGCCGCAATGCAGCGGCATCGACATTGGCTTCGGAGTCGAGCATGAACTGCGCCGAGGTGACTACGCGCTGGCCGGCGCGCAAACCCTTGAGGATCTCCACCTTGTCGCCGGAACTGAAGCCGGCCTGCACCGGGCAGACGTCGAAGCGACCGTCGCCGAGCGCCACGATCACGCGCTGACTGTTCCCGGTGCGGATCAGCGCCAACTCCGGAATCTGTACCACGTCGCGCCGTGGAGCCGCCTCGATGCCGACGTGTGCGTACATGTTCGGCTGCAGGCGCAAACCCGGATTGGCGAAGCGCAGGCGCGCCTTGACCGTGCGGGTGGCGCTGCTGATGTCGGGATACACGTAGTCGACCACGCCCTGCCAATGCCGGCCGGGAAAGGCGTCGAACACCGCGTCAGCCTTCTGCCCGGTGTGCAACAACGCAGCGGCGCTCTCGTCGACCTCCGCCAGCACCCATACGGTGCGAAGATCCGCCAGCTTCATGATCTGCGTGGCGGGCACCACATACGCGCCCTCGCTGACCCCGAGGCTCATCACCACACCGGCGGTCGCGGCATACCGGGCCACGCGGTCGCCGATCTTGCGCGTCCGCGCCAACTGCGCCACCTGCGCGCCGCTGAAACCGAGCGCCTGCATGCGCTCGCGCGATGCGGCGATCAGCGAAGGGCTGCCGCTGGCCAGCGCGACCAGGTACTCGCGCTCGGCCGTCGCCAGCTTGGGGGAAAACAACTCATACAGCATCTGTCCGGCACGCACGCTGTCGCCGGCGCTCTTGACGCCCAACTTTTCGACCCAGCCATCGGCACGGGTGTTGAGGCTGGTGATGGTGTCTTCGTCGTAACCCACATAACCGACCGACTCCAGACGAGGCGATAGCGAACCCTGCTCGACCTCGGCCGTTCGTACGCCGAGGTTGTTGACCATGTCGGCCGTGATCCTCACGTCGCTGGCGGCATCCGTGTCACTGTCGTCGGCGTACACGGGCAGCATCTGCATGCCCATGGGCGATTTGCCCGGCCTGGCGCTGCGGAAGTTGGGGATCATGGGATCGGTCCAGTACAGCACCTTGCGTTTCGCCGCAGGCGCGGTGGCTGCCGTATCCGGTCCGGCGGTCGTGCGGCCGCGCCTGCCGGCGAAATACCCGCCCGTCATTGCAAGCAGGACGACGGCGGCCGCAAGAGGAATCCATCGGAATTTGTTCACGGCGTCGGGCTCCGAGACATGGCTGGCATCGAAGATGGCAACAACCCACCGCCGGCCTGGTAGTTGAGGGCGGCCCATTGGGTAAAGAAGTCGGCGCGCGACTTGGCCACTTCCAATTCGGCCTGCAGGTACTGCTGCTCGGCCGTGATCAGCTTGAGGAAATCCCCGCTGCCGGCGCTGTAGTCCGCTTCGGCAGCCTGCAGGTTGAGCCGGCTCAGCGGCAGCAGCTTGCCGGTATAGAGACGGATCGTCGCGGCGGCCTGTTCGGCGGCCGTACGTGCCTGCTCGATGTCGCTCAACAGCTGATTGCGCGCATCGGCCCGCTTCGCCTCGCTCTCGCGAAGACGAGCGTTTGCTTCACTGACCTCGCCGCGGTGATTGCCGCCGAAGGGGATGTTGACGGCAAGGCCGACGGTCAGGCGCTTGGCCGGCAGGTCCATGATGCTGTTGTAGCCGGCCAGCACGCTGACTTGCGGATAGTTGTCCTTGTGCGCCAGATCGACCCGGTCCCGACTCGCGCTCACGCGCGCATCGAGGCTTTGCAGCATCGGGTAGTACGCCAGCGCCGTCTCCCGCAGAACGACAGCGCTCGGCAGCGGGATTTCCGGCGGCAGATCGACCGGCACAGGCACCGGCGTATCCGGGCCGAGGTTTTGCAGGGCATCGATCTTCGCCTGCACCGTGCGCCGCAGGCGCCCGAGTTCCAGGGCCTGATTCTGCAGGCGGACCAGTTCCACTTCCGCCTGCAGGACGTCCTGCTGCGGCGATTGCCCGGAGGCATAGGCCGTTTCCGCCACCGTGCGCAGATGCGTCACCAGGCGGACGTTCTCGGCGTTGATGGCCAGCGCGCGATGCACGTAGTACCACTGGGCATAATCGGCGCGGGCGCGGGCGGCGAGCCGCAGGCGCAGATCGGCCACCTGCTGGTCGGCCGACTCCGCTTCGGCGGCAGCCATCCGGCTGCGCAGGGCGAGCGTGCCCGGCCAGGGGAATTTCTGGCTGAGCTGCGCGTTCTGGTTCAGGCCCTGGCGCGGCCCGCCTGCCGTATTCGGCGCCACCGCATAGCTCACCATCGGGTCGTCCAGCGCACCGGCCGACTCGATCCGCGCGCCGGCCGCGTCGGCCGCCGCCTGCATCGCCTCGATGCCCGGGTTGCGCAGCAGTACCTGCTGCACCAGCCGGTCGGCCGAAAGTCCCGTGGCGGCACGCGCCGTACCGTCAGGGATCTTGCCGGTTGCGGCGACGTGCCGCATGCCGGGTGGTTCCGGACCTGCGATGGGATGGACTGCGCCGGCCTGCGCCAGTGGAATCGCCGCCATGACCCCCGACAGGAGCATGGCCAGTGCCGGCGTCGCGAAACGCCGGACGGAATGAAGCGACAACATGAGTGAACACTCCTGCGATCTTGCGAAGTTCGCCGTACCCGCATGGGTACGAGCCCTGCAGTGCGAACAGGGCGGGCGCTAGATCAGGAGTGCGCAGAACAGCAGCCGCAGGGGAGGCCGCTCGGCCTGCAGCTGGAATGCCGAATCAAACGACGACGACGCGCGCGGCAGCATGGCCACGGCCGGCATGGCCGGCGCCAGCGGCGGCAGCATGGATCCCGGCACGCTGGGCGAACGTGCATCGGATTGAACCAGGCTGCCCTGCGCGCAGTGCTGGGCGCACATGGCTGTGTGGGCGGGCCCTTGCTGGCTGGACATGCAGGCGGACTGCGCAGCCGGAGCGGCAGCCGCCGCTGCGGGCATCGGACACAGGCTTGCCGCCAGCGCCATCTGCTGCCACAGCAACAGCAACGCCACCAGCCAGAACAGGATGGGGCGCTGCGTGCGACGCATGCGGATACTCGGCGACATGGGCACGATTTTACGCCCGTGCGCAGCATTGCTCTTGATCTCGGTCAAATGCGCATCGCCGGCCTCATTGCCCGGCAACCGGTGCCGACTGCCGCTGGATGGATACGATCTTCCAGTCCGTACCGAACTGCCTGAGGTCGAGCAGTTCGCGGCTGCGGACGGTGACCGGCTTGCCCTTGACCGTTGCCGTGATGTCGCGCTCACTGCCGACCACCGCGATATCGCCCATCGACATCGAACCCTGCGTGACCTGGGTGATCTGCGCATCTTTCAGAAGCGCGATGTCCGCGGCCAGATGACCTGCCGCGTAGGCTTCGCGTGTCTGGGCATGGCCGTCCTCGCGGATCGTCGCATCGGGTGCCAGCAAGGCCAGCGCGGCGGCACGATCCCCCTTTTGCAAGGCGGTCTGGAATGCCTGTGCCGCCGCTTCGGCCAGCGGCACCGCCTGCGGCTTCAACTCCGCCGGCGGCAACGGTGCTTCGGCTGCCGATGATGCAGCGGCCTGGCCGGGAGCGGCCCCGGCGGACAGGGACATGCCCTGCGTGCCGGCCACGGCAGGCCCGGCGGCATCGGCGGCGGCGGCGTGCTCATCGCTGTGTCCGGTCTTGGCACCCATCTCCATGTCGTCGTCCGGCGGCGCCCTGGCCACGATGTCCTGGTACTGCGCCGGCGTCATGCCCGGCAGTTTCTGCAGGAAGGCGACCATGCTCCAGATCGTGGCGTCGTCGTGGCTGAAGCCCCACGCCGGCATCGCGCTCATCTTGATGCCATGCTTGATCACCCAGAATTCGTCGCGCGGATCCAGATGCTGCCGCGAAAGATCCGGTGGCTGCGGGTACAGCCCCGGGCGGATTTCGGAATCGGCCTTGCCGGGTGCGAGATGGCAATCGGTGCACATCGCCGCGTACTGGCCGGCACCCTTGAGGATCAGTTGCGGATCGTCGAGGGCGGGCACCTTGATGTCGCCGGAATGCGCCTCGATCGAGCGTTCGCGCAGAACCTGCAATAACCCGGCTACCGGCCTGGTGTGGTGGTCGTCGGCGCCGATGTCGTACACCCCCGAGTAGATGTACACGCCAGCAGCGGCGGCGAGAATGACCAGCACCGCGAGGATCGTCCGGACCGCGACGGCGCCGTTGCTGCGTTGCTTGATGCGTTTTCTCATGACGGACTTCCCACAGAACCCTGTGGAGTGAACAGCAAATCGGGGTCAGTGCGCAACGCGCACGGCAGCCTGTGCGAACGAAGCGGAATGCGCTGGGCATATCGTGCCCGCTGCGTCGATGCGGCAAATGGCATCCCGGATGACCCTGATTTGTGCAGGAGCGCTTTTGTGGGGGCGGCTTTTGTGGGAACGGCTTCAGCCGCGATGCTCTTGCCTTGACCAAGCCAAGAGCATCGCGGCTGAAGCCGTTCCCGCATGCCGCCTGCAACTACCGCCCGCCCCGAATGGCACTTACTTGGGCACCGTCACCCGCCGCCCCCTCATCATGGAGGGCAGCTACTGGCGAATCACGGCTTGCTGTAGGCCAGATGCAGCGTGATCTTGTCGCCTTCCTTCAGATCGGCTACCGAAGCCGGCGGAAAATGTACCTTCAATGCCATGCCTTCGGCGTTCACGGAGACCATGCCGGTTTCCTTGTTCACCTCGGTCACCGTTGCCGGCATCATGTGCATGCCCCGCACATTTCTGGCGCGCATCATGCCGTGATGACCGGGGCCCATCGGTCCCATGGGGCGCATGCTGTTCATGCTGCCCGCCGGTTGGTTGCCCTGGGCGACGGCCGCGCCGCTTACCGCCATGACGAGTGCCAGTGAACCGAACAGCGAAACCAGGGGCTTGCGCGAAATATTCATGACGACGGTCTCCTTTGGTGGTTGCCCGATGCAACGGGCGCAGTATGCGCCGGACCGTGTAAAGGCGACCTGAAAACCGCAACCGGCGGCTTGCCGGAGTACCGCGGATTTTGCGCCAAGCCCCTCGGTGGCGCGGTACGGCATCTATACTGGCCCGATGAATTATCGCCACGCCTATCACGCCGGCAATTTCGCCGATGTCCTCAAGCACACCGTGCTGTTCGCGCTGATCGAGGCGATGCAGGCCAAGCCGAGTCCGTTCTGCTACCTCGACACGCACGCCGGCCGCGGCAGCTATGCACTGGATAGCGTGGAGGCGCGCAAGACCGGCGAGTACAAGGACGGCATCGCACGCCTGCTGTTTCCCGATCTGCACCGGGCGGGGGCTGCGGCACCCGACCTGCCACCGCTGCTGCGCCGCTGGCTGGACGGCATCCTGGCCCTGCCCGGCAATCACGACGGACTGAAATGCTATCCCGGCTCACCGTTGCAGGTCGCCCGGCGGCTGCGGCCCGGCGACAGCGCGCAGCTGTGCGAACTGCACCCGGACGAAGCAGCCGGCCTGCGCGCCCTGTTCCAGCATGACCCGCGCGTGCACGTGCACCAGCGCGACGGCTACGAGGCGCTGAAGGCCCTGCTGCCGCCGAAGGAAAAGCGCGGCCTGGTGCTGATCGACCCGGCGTACGAGGCACAGGACGCCGATGCCGGGCCGGTCGAATACAGGCTGATCGAACAGGCGCTGAAATCGGCCATGCAGCGCTGGCCCGGCGGGGTCTACGCGGTGTGGTACCCGATCAAGCTGCGCAGCCAGGTGCAGCCGTTCCTGCGCGGCCTCGAGCGCAGCGGGGCCAAGCGCGTGCTGCGCGCCGAACTGCTGGTGCATCCGGACGATTCGCCGCTGCGCCTGAACGGTTCGGGCATGGTGATCCTCAACGCACCGTGGAAGCTCGACGACACCCTGCGCGAACCGCTGCGGGCGCTGGCCGTCCTGCTCTCGCAGGAGCACCCGGCCAGCTGGAAGCTGGACTGGCTGCTGGACGAAGCCGGCAGCATGCTGAACACGCCCGGTCCGCTGCCTGCCTCCCGGCTGCCACGGACGCCGGGGCGCCGCTGAGCGGCCTGTCGGGCCGTTGGTCGGCCGGGCTGCTAAGCTCGGCGCATCCTCAAGCCTGCCGCCAGGAGCGAAGATCATGCGCACCCGCTTTCCCGCTTCCTTGATCCGCCTTGTCCTGGCATCCGCCCCGCTGGTGCTGGCCGCCTGCGCGCCGGCACCGATCTACAAGAACGCCGCCGCCATTGCCGCCGCACCGTTCGAGGTGGCGCAGACACCCGAACGCTATGCCGGCAATGCGGTGATCTGGGGCGGACGCATCGTGCAGGTCACCAACCTGGCCGACCACAGCGAGATCGAACTGCTGGCCTACCCGCTGGATTCCTCGCAGCGCCCCAGGGCGAACGACAGCGGCAACGGCCGCTTCATCGCCGTGATGTCGGGCTTCGTGGAACCGCTCGATTACCCGGCCGGCGCGCTGATGACGGTCAGCGGCAGGCTCAACGGCAGCCGCGCCGGCAAGGTCGGCGAGGCCAGCTACGTGTTTCCGCTGGTCAGCGTGATGCAGGCGCACGTGTGGAGCGCCGACGAGATGGGTCGCGGCCGCAGCAACGTCCACTTCGGCGTGGGCGTGGGCATCGGCATCCACTAGCAACCGCCAGACTGCGGCTCAACTTCGCAAGGATCGACATCGCATGTCCGGCCACGCCAACTCGCTGAAGGCGATCTTCCTCGCGCTCGGCGCGAACTTCGCGATCTTCGTCGCCAAGCTGTTCGCCGCCTTCGTCACCGGCTCCGGCGCGATGCTGGCCGAGGCGGTGCACTCGCTCGCCGACAGCGGCAACCAGGGCCTGCTGTTGCTCGGCATGCGCCAGTCGAAGCGGCCCGCCTCCGACGAATACCCGCTGGGCTGGGGGCGCGCGCTGTACTTCTGGTCGTTCCTCGTCGCCATCCTGCTGTTCAGCATCGGCGGCATGTTCTCGGTCTACGAGGGCGTGCACAAGCTTGCCCGGCCCGAACCGCTGAAGTGGCCGTGGCTGGCGCTGGGCGTGCTGGCGTTCGGCATCGCCGCCGAGAGCGTGTCGATGCGCGGCTGCATGGTGGAAGTGAACAAGGCGCGCCATCGGCAGAACCTGTGGACGTGGTTTCGCCAGACGCGTTCCAGCGAACTGCTGGTGATCTTCGGCGAAGACCTGGCCGCCCTGCTCGGCCTGTCGCTGGCCGCGCTGGCGGTCGGCGCCACCATGCTCACCGGCAACCTGATCTACGACGCCATCGGCACCGTGGCGGTCGGCGTGCTGCTGCTGGTGATGTCGGTCCTGCTGGCGATCGAGGTGAAGGCGCTGCTGATCGGCCAGGGCGTGGAACCGCGCCGCCGCGCCGAACTGCTGGGCTTTCTCGAAAGCCGCCCCGAAGTGGCCGAAGTGTTCAACCTGATCACCCTGCAGATGGGCCCCGACGTGATGGTCGCGGTCAAGGCACGCATGCAGCCGGCAGCCGGCGACCGTGGCCTGATCGATGCGATCAACAACGTCGAAGCGGCGATGAAGGACCGCTTCGCCGACGTGCGCTGGAGCTTTTTCGAGCCGGACGTCAGCGATTGAGCGCGACCGTTGCCGGCCCTCGGCCGTCATCCGGCACAGGCTCCGGCGAGCGGGTTGACGCAGCGGCCAGGCATGCTGCAGGCTGCCACTGCAGGCGCGCGATGTGCGGATGACCGTCGGCGCGTGAAATGCGAAACCCCATCCCCGCAGTCACCGGAACGGCTTGCACCGCTGCCGTGCACACGCTCCCCAAGCTGGAAGATCAGCGCATGAATGACCCGTCCTCCTACACGCCACCGCGGATCTGGACATGGAACAACGCCAACGGCGGCCGCTTCGCGAACATCAACCGCCCGACCGCAGGCCCGACCCACGACAAGGAGCTGCCGACAGGTCGCCATCCGCTGCAGCTCTATTCCCTCGCCACGCCCAACGGCGTCAAGGTCACGGTGATGCTGGAGGAACTGCTGGCCCTGGGTCACCGCGGCGCCGAGTACGACGCGTGGATGATCCGCATCGACGAGGGCGACCAGTTCGGCAGCGGCTTCGTCGCCGTCAATCCGAATTCCAAGATCCCGGCCCTGCTGGATCGCAGCGGGCCGGCGCCGATCCGGGTATTCGAATCCGGTGCGATCCTGCTCTACCTGGCCGAGAAGTTCGGCGCCTTTCTTCCGTCCGGCGCAGTCCCGCGCACCGAATGCCTGTCCTGGCTGTTCTGGCAGATGGGCAGCGCGCCTTACCTCGGCGGCGGGTTCGGCCACTTCTACGCCTATGCGCCGGGCAAGATCGAATACGCCATCGACCGCTACGCGATGGAGGTCAAGCGCCAGCTCGACGTGCTCGACCGGCACCTCGCCGACAACACGTATCTGGCCGGAGACGACTACTCGATCGCCGACATGGCGGCATGGCCCTGGTACGGCGCCCTGGTCAAGGGCCTGCTCTACGATGCGGGCGAGTTTCTGCAGGTTCAAAGCTACACCCACGTCGTGCGCTGGGCGGACCTGATCGCCCAGCGTCCGGCCGTGCAACGCGGCCGGATGGTCAACCGCGCCAGGGGTGAACCGTCCAGCCAGCTGCACGAGCGGCACGACGCCACCGACTTCGACACCAGGACGCAAGACAAACTGGCCGCACCACGCTGACGCCCACCACCAAGGCCCCGCCATGATCACTCTCTACGACTGCGCGACAGCCCCGAGCCCACGCCGCGCAAGGATCCTGCTTGCCGAGAAGGGCATCGCCCATGCAACGGTCGAGATCGACCTCAGGCATGGGGAACAGCTGGGCGAAGCCTTCGGGCAGGTGAACCCGCAATGCACCGTGCCCGCGCTGCGCACCGACGAGGGGCTGCTGCTGACCGACAACGCCGCGATCACCGCCTGGCTGGAGGCCCGCTTCCCGCAGCCGCCGCTGCTCGGCAGCACACCGCGGGAAAAAGCCGAGATCGCGAGCTGGAACTGGCGCATCGAGTTCGAGGGGCTGCTCGCCATTGCCGAGGCGCTGCGCAACAGCGCGCCGGCAATGGCCAACCGGGCCCTGCCCGGGCCGGTGGACCATGCGCAGATTCCCGAACTGGCGCAGCGCGGCCTGGCCAGGACGCAGCAGTTCTTCGCCATGCTGGACGAACGTCTGGCCGACCGCGACTTCATCGCCGCGGACCAATTCAGCATCGCCGACATCACGGCCGTGGTGGCCGTGGACTTCGCCCGCGTGGTCAAGCTCAAACCCGGCGAACAGCACCCGCACCTGCAGCGCTGGCGGGCAGCCATGGCGCAGCGGCCGTCGATGGCGCTTTAGGGAACGTCTGAACAAGCCGTCATCCCGGAGAGGCGCTTCACGACAGCGAAGCTGGCCAAGCCGGGATGACGGATGGAAGCCTGTTCTGCGATGCCCTATTCGCGAATGCTCGACTCCACATGCCGCACCTGTCCGTCCCCGCGCAGCACGAAGCGCTCGATCGTCAGCGCTTCGGCACCCATCGGGCCGTAGGCGTGCAGGCGGGTGGTGGAGATGCCGATCTCGGCGCCCAGGCCCAGTTCGCCGCCGTCGCTGAAACGCGATGAGGTGTTGACCATGACCACCGCGGCGCGCAGCGCATGCACGAAGCGCTCGGCGACGGCGGCATCCTCGGTGGCGATCACCTCGGTATGGTCGGAGCCGAAGCGGCGGATGTGCGCGATCGCCTCGTCCACGCTGTCGACCACGCGCACCGCCAGCGTGAGGCTGAGGAATTCGGCGGCGTAATCGTCGTCGCTGACCGGCAGCATGTCCGTATGCAGCGCCTGCGAACGCGCGTCGCCGCGCAACTCGACGCCACGCTCGGCGAGTGCCTTTGCCGCACGCGGCAGGAACTGCGGCGCGATGTCGGCGTGGACCAGCAAGGTCTCGATGGCGTTGCACGCGGACGGCCGGCTGGTCTTGCCGTCGATGATCAGGTCCACTGCCTTGCCGGCATCGGCGGCGGCGTCCACGTACAGATGGCACACGCCCTTGTAATGCTTGATCACCGGCACGCGCGCGTGCTCGGTGACGAAGCGGATCAGCCCCTCGCCGCCGCGCGGGATGATCAGGTCCACGATGTCCGACAGCTGCATCAGCTCCAGCATCGCCTCGCGGCTGAGGTCCTCCAGCAGCATCAGCGCGTGGCCGGACAGGCCGGCGTCGCGCAGCGCGCCGCGCAGGCAGGCGGCGATCGCCCGGTTGGAACGCACCGCCTCCGAACCGCCGCGCAGGATCACCCCGTTGCCCGCCTTGAGGCACAGCGCCGCCGCATCGGCGGTGACGTTGGGGCGCGCCTCGTAGATCATCGCGACCACGCCCAGCGGCACGCGCACGCGCTCGATCGTGAAGCCCTTGGCCGACTGCTCGCGACGGGTCACCTGGCCGACCGGATCGGGCAGCGCGGCGATCTGGCGCAGCGCCTCGGCGATGCCGGCCACGCGCCCCTCGTCCAGCGCCAGGCGGTCGAGCATGGCCACGCCGATGCCCTTTTCGTGCGCGGCCTGCAGGTCCAGCGCGTTGGCGGCGAGGATCGCCGTCGACTGCGCCTGCAGCGCGTCGGCCATCGCCAGCAGCAGGCCGTTCTTGGCCTCGGTGGAAAGCGCGGCCACCTGCACGGCGGCCTCCTTGCACTGGAGCGCGGCAGCACGCACGGATGCACTCATGGGATGACTCCGGTATCGAGGGTGGCCAGATCGTCGCGGTGCACCACTTCCGCACCATGGCTGTAGCCGAGCACGGCTTCGATCTCGCGGCTGTGCCGGCCGACGAGCCGGCGTACCTCGGCGACGGCATACTGGCTCAGGCCGCGCGCGACCGGGCGATCCGCGGCATCCAGAATTTCCACCAGGTCGCCGCGCTGGAACTCGCCGTCCGCACCGAGGATGCCACCGGGCAGCAGCGAGGCGCGACCGCCGGCGAGCGCCCGTGCCGCACCGTGATCGATGCGGATGCGACCGGTCGCGGGCGGCGCATGACGCAGCCAGTATTTGCGTGCCTGCATGCGTCCGCCGGGTGCACAGATCAGCGTGCCGTGCAGACGGCCCGATGCCAGCGCCTGCACCGTCGCCGGATGACGCCCGCTGAACAGCACGGTGGGGATGCCCGCCGCCGCGGCCTTGGTTGCCGCCTCCAGCTTGGTGCGCATGCCGCCGGTACCGACGTTGCTGCCGCTGCCGCCGGCCATCGCCATCACTTCGGGCGAGATCGCCTCCACCCGTGCGATCGGCTGGGCCAGCGGGTCGCGGCGCGGGTCGGCGCTGTACAGCGCCTCGACGTCGGAGGCGATCAGCAGCAGATCGGCATCGACCAGCGCGGCCACGATGGCGGCCAGGTTGTCGTTGTCGCCCAGCTTCAGTTCGTCCACCGCCACCGTGTCGTTTTCATTGATCACCGGCAATGCATCGACGGCCAGCAGGCCGCGCAGGGTGGCGCGGGCATTGAGATAGCGGCGGCGGTTGCGCAGGTCGTCGTGGGTGAGCAGCACTTGCGCCACCGGGCGCGCGACCAGCGATTGCCACAACGCGATCATCGGCATCTGGCCCAGCGCCGCCAGCGCCTGGCGCGCCGCGATGTCGCCACCGACGGTCGAGCGCTCGCGCAGCAGCGCGCGGCCGGCCGCCACCGCGCCGGAGGACACCAGCACCACCTGCCGCCCCTGTGCGTGGCTGGCGGCGACGAAAGCGGCCAGCGCCTCGGCATAGCGCGGCGTGAGGCCGCCGCCGTCCGCCGCCAGCAGGTTGCTGCCGACCTTGAGCACGGCACGCCGCCATGACGGCAGCGCCTGTGCGGGCAGCTCGCCGCATGCGGACGTCATGCCGGCTCCGCCGCCGGCGCCGGCGTGCGGTCGCCGTGGCTCTTCGGCGCGGAAACCACCAGAAAGCGCACGTCGCCGGCGCTCTCGTTGCGCATCTGGTGCGCGGCGCCGGGCGGCACGTGCAGGCCCTCGCCGCGGCGCAGCCGATGCACCGTGCCGTCCAGTTCGAGCATGGCCTCGCCCTCCAGTACATGGAAGAACTGCCGCGCCCTGGCATGACGATGGCGCTGCTCCGCCGCTCCCGGCGACATGCGCTCCTCGATCACGCTGAGGTCGTCCGCGGCCAGCAGGTGCCAGCCGTCGCAACCGTCGCCCCAACGGTAGTGTTCCGCGTTGCCGATGCTGACCGCGCCCATGCCGCCTCCGTTCAGACGTCCAGATGATCGAGCCGCCGGCGCAACTCGTCCAGCCGCAGGTCGTGGCCGGCACCGGGCGATACGCGCGCCGCCAGGCTGCCCTCCGGCGTGCGCCCGTCGCCCGCCGATGCCGCGGTTTCCGCCGCGGCCCGGTAGGCATCGCGGAACGGCACGCCGGCGGCGGCCTGCTCGATCGCCACGTCGGTGGCGTACATCGCCGGTTCGATCGCCGCGCGCATGGCCGCTTCGTTCCACTGCATCCGCGCCAGCAGGTCCGGCACCAGCGCCAGCGCCCCCAGGCCATGGCGGCAGCCGTGGAACAGCGAGCCCTTGGAAAACTGCAGGTCGCGCTGGTAGCCCGAAGGCAGCGACAGCAGCTGCTCGATCTCGGTGCGCGCCGCGGCCACGCTGGCATAGCTTGCGCGCAGCAGCTCGACCACGTCCGGGTTGCGCTTGTTCGGCATGATCGAGCTGCCGGTGGTGTATTCGGGCGGCAGCTTCACGAAGTTGAATTCGGCCGTGGTGAACAGCGACAGGTCCCACGCCAGCCGGCGCAGGTCCAGCAGCGCGCTGGCGATCGCCTCCAGCACCGCCATCTCGAACTTGCCGCGCGACAGCTGCGCATAGACCGGCGAAACCTGCATCCGCGCAAAGCCGAGCGCGCGCGTGGTGTGTTCGCGGTCCAGCTTCAGGTTGACGCCGTAGCCGGCGGCGGTGCCCAGCGGGTTGGCGTCGATCCAGACCGATGTCTGGCGCGCCCGCCACGCATTGTCGATGAAGCCCTCGGCGAAGCCGGCAAACCACATCGCGGTGGACGACACCACGGCGCGCTGCAGATGGGTGTAGCCGGGCAACGGCAATGCCGACTGCGCCGCGCGTTCGAGACACACCCCGGCGACCGCGCGGCAGTGCGCCTCGAGCGTGGCCAGCTGTTCCTTCAGCCACAGCCGCGTGGCGACCAGGATCTGGTCGTTGCGGCTGCGCCCGGCATGCACGCGGCGGCCGGCGTCGCCGAGCCGTTCGGTGAGCCGCGCCTCGATCGCCGAGTGGCCGTCCTCGTAGCGCTGGTCCAGCACGAACGCGCCGCTCGTGAAATCCGCGGCCAGCGCATCCAGCTCGCGCTTCAGCGCCGCGGCCTCGCCGGCATCGACCACGCCGATGTTGGCCAGCCCCTCGACGTGCGCCTTGCTCGCGGCGATGTCGTTAAGGAAAAACTCGCGGTCCAGCAGCACGTCGTCGCCGGCGAGAAACTGCATGATCTGCGCGTCGATCTTGATGTCGGATTTCTGCCAGAGGGGCTGGGTCATGGTTGGAGTCCTCAATTACGTGTGTAGGAGCGCACCTTGTGCGCGAAAGCTCTTTGCGCAGGCCCACCCAAAAGCATCGCGCACAGGGTGCGCTCCTACAACAATGGAATGGCGATGGTTTCGGCGACGCCGATGGCACGGTTGATGTTCTGCATCGCCTGCGTCGCGGCGCCCTTCAACAGGTTGTCCAGCGTGGCCACGATCACCACGCGCTTGCCGTCGGCGGCGACGGCAAAGCCGCCGATCTCGGCGTGGTGGCGGTGGGCGACGCGACTGACCCAGGGCGCCTCGTCCTGCACGTTCACAAGCGGCTCGCGGTCGTAGGCGCCATGGAAGCGCTGCATGACTTCCTCGTGAGTCATCTTGCGCGCCAGGTAGAGGTTGCTGGTGACGGTGAGGCCGCGGAAATGCGGCGCCACGTGCGGCATGAATTCCACCGGCACCCCGAGATGCCGGCTGGCTTCCTTCTCGTGCATGTGCCCGGTGAGCGCATAAGGCATCAGGTTGTCGCGCAGTTTTTCCGGATCGTTCTTGTCCGACGGCGTGGTGCCGGCGCCGGAATAGCCCGACACGCCGAAACACACCGGCGGCGCGGCCAGCAGATCCTTCAGCGGCGCGATCGACAGCTGCATCGCGGTGGCGTAGCAGCCCGGGTTGCTGATCCGCCGCTCGCCGCGCCACGCGTCGCGGGTCAGTTCCGGCAGGCCGTAGTACCAGCGTTCGTCGAAGCGGTAATCGGCCGACAGGTCGACGATTACGGGATCGACGCCGGCCTTGTCGAAGGCTTCCACGCAGGCTGCCGCCTTGCCGTTGGGCAGCGCCAGCACCACCACGTCGGCGCCCAGCTGCGGCAGCGCCTCGTGCGCCGGCGCGCTGTAGCGCAGCTCGCCGCGGTACTCGGCGACATGCGCGTCCACGCGCTGCCCGTCCAGCTCGCGCGAGGAGACGAAGGCCAGCTCCAGCGCCGGATGCGCCGCGATCAGGCGGATCAGTTCGGTGCCGGTATGGCCGCGGGCGCCGACGATGCCGATGCGTTTGCTGTTCACGTTCATGCCCGTCAGTCCTCGAGGGTCGGCTCGCGCACGGCGCAGTGCGCGACGCAGCGGGCGATCGTGGCGAAGTCGTCCAGGCCGTACCAGAACACCTTCCAGCGCGGCTGCTTGAGGCAGCCGTCGGACTCGGCGTAGTAGAACGGGTTGACCGGATTGCCGTGGCGCGAACGCCAGAACAGCCGCGGATTTTCCTCCCGCATCAGCTGCCACACCGCGCGCCCGAGGCCTTCGCCCTGGGCGTCGTCGAGCACCGCGAACTTGTCCAGATAGACCAGCCCCTCGGCCTCGACCAGGATCATTGCGGCGCGGTAGTTTTCGCTGACGTAGACACGACAGGGCCCGGTGCGCTCGAAATAATCGGCCACCAGGGTGCGGCCGAAGCTCGACTCGATCAAGGCACGCATGCGCTCGCGGTCGACGCCATCCCACGAGGTGTAGGTGAAGACCCTTTCGCCACGGCGCACCAGGGTGCCCGAACCCTTGTGGGTGAACAGTTCCTTGGCCAGCTCCGACGGCCGCGTGATCGACACGGACGAGGTCAGCGGCAGGTCGGCCAGCAGGTCGGCGATCTGCTCGATCTTCAATCGCATGCCGCCGTTGATCCACGGTTGCGCCATCAGGTGTTCGTATTCGGTGCTGAGGTTGATCGAGTCGATCAGCTTGCCCTGGTCGTCGAGCAGTCCGCCGGTGCCGGTGAGGAACACGATCTTGTAAGGCTGCAGCACGCGCACCAGCTCGTTGGCGGCGAAGTCCGCGTTGATGTTGAGGATCTGGCCTTCCTCGGTCTCGCCCAGGCTGGCGATCACCGGGATCGAGCCGGCGCGCAGGCTGGCTTCGATCGGCGCCAGGTTGATGCTTTCCACCTTGCCCACCAGCCCGTAGACGTCGCGGTCGAGGTAGCTGGAAGTGAACACGCCCGAAGGCACCGAGGTGGCGCGGGTATCCATCGACTGCAGCGCCTCGACCAGCTTGAGGTTCTGCTGCTGGAACACCTTGCGCACGATCGCCAGCGCGCGCGGCGAGGTGATGCGCAGGCCGTCGACGGTCCGCTTCTCGATGCCGGCCGCGGCCAGCTCCGCGTCCAGCTGCGGGCCGGCGCCGTGCAGCACGATCGGCGTGAGGCCCACCTGCTGCAGGAACGTCAGCGACGAGGTGAGGTCGGCCAGCTCGTCGCGCAGCACCGCGCCGCCGACCTTGACCACGGCGAAGCGCTTGGCGTCGAGCTGCGAGAAGCGCTTGAGGTACTGCTGGATTTCCTTCGCGCTGCCCATGCTGGAAAGCAGCCGCACGATGGTCTGACGGGTGTTCTTATGCGCTTGCACGATTGACGATCCGGTGGATGGTTTGCGCGTACTGCTGCAGGTGATCGAGCGAGACCCACTCGTCGGCGGCGTGCGCCTGCGCGATGTCGCCCGGGCCGTAGACCAGGGCGATGTAGCCCGCGGCGGAGAACAGCGCCGCCTCGGTCCAGAAATCCACCGCGTTGCCGATCGGGATGCCCAGCTCGTCGGCAAGATCGCGCGCAGCCAGCCGACGCGCCTCGGCCGTGGCCGTGTCGCCGGCCGGCAGCGAGGCGCCGCGGAAGGTCTCGGTGAATTCGCAAGGCAACGGTTCGACCAGGCCGCGGAAAACCGAAAGCAGCCGGTCCGGATCCATCGTGGGCAGCGGCCGGCAACCGAAACGCACTTCCGCGCCCGGTGCGATCACGTTCGCCTTGATGCCGCCCTCGATGCGGCCGATGTTGAAACGCAGGCCGGTCAGCCCGCCGAAGCGTTCGTGCGACTGCGCCTCGACGAAATCCAGCGCCGCGCTGCCCCAGCGCACCGCCTGATGCAGCGCGCTGTCGCCAGGCGTCTGCTCGCCCGAGGCATGGCCGGCCTGCCCGGCGAAGCGCATCAGCACCGACTGGATGCCGCGATGCGCCAGCACCGCCGCACCCCTGGTCGGCTCGGCCACGATCACCGCTTGATAGCCCCTCTCCCTCCGGGAGAGGGGTTGGGGTGAGGGTGCGGCCGAAGCGGGGGGGCCGGCTCCGAGCGCACCCTCACCCCGGCCCTCTCCCGGAGGGAGAGGGAGAAAAGCTTTGAGAAAGCCGGCGATGCAGCGTGCGTCGTTCGCTTCCTCGTCGGTGGTGAACAGCAGCGCCAACGGGCCATTGCCGGCATTGGCCACGGCCAGCAACGCCGCTGCGGCGCCCTTGATGTCGCAGGCACCCAGACCGGTCGCGCGGTCGCCGGTGATGCGCAGCACATGCGGATCGGCGCTCCATGCCGGCGAATCCGGCACGGTGTCCAGGTGCACGTTGAACAAATACTTCGGCCGGCCGCGCACCGCGTGCATGGCCACCGCGCCGGCACCGAAGTCGGTCACCTTGATGTCGAAACCCGGCAGCTGCGCACGCAGGTAGTCGAAGATGCCGCCCGTGTCGATCGCGCGCGGCGGATTGCGCGTGTCGAAACCGACCAGCGCCCTCAGGTGCTCCAGCGTGGCATCGAGCAGGGCGCTCATCCGCGATTGACCTCGGCCCACAGCGTGCTGCTCATGCCGAACAGCTTGATGAAACCCTCGGCCTCGGCCACGCCCCAGTCGGCCGACTGCGCGTAGGTGGCGCCCTTGGCGTTGAGGATGTGCTTCGATTCGACAGCCACGGCGTTCACCGCGCCGCCGTTCGTCTCCAGCGTCACCTCGCCATGGACGGTGGACTGGCTGGAGGCGAGGAAGGCCTCCAGGTCGGTCTTCAGCGGATCGTGGAAGAAGCCCTCGTAGACCAGCTCCACCCATTTGCGCGCCACCTCGGGCTTGAAGCGGTTCTGCTGCTTGCTGAGCACCGCCTCTTCCAGCGCGCGGTGCGCAGTCAACAGCGAGATCAGGCCCGGTGCCTCGAAGATGATGCGGCCCTTCAGGCCGATGGTGGTGTCGCCGGTGTAGAGGCCGCGGCCCACGCCGTAGGGCGCGAACAGGCCGTTGAGCTTCGCCAGCAGCTTGTGGCCGGCGAGCTTCTCGCCATCCAGCGACACGGCCTCGCCGTTCGCGAAACCCACCTTCACGCGCAAGGGCGCCGCCGGCCATTCGGCGCGCGGCTTGCACCAGCCCACCGCACCGGCGCCCGGCGCCTGCCACTGGTCGATCTCGCCGCCGGACATGGTGACGCCGAGCAGGTTCTCGTTGATGGTGTAGGCCTGCTGCCTGGCGCGCACGCCGAAACCGCGCTCTTCCAGGAACTTCTGCTCGTAGGCGCGCGTCTGCGTGTGCTCCTTCTGGATCTCGCGGATCGGCGCCACGATCTGGTAGTCGCCCAGCGACTTCACCGCGAGGTCGAAGCGCACCTGGTCGTTGCCCATGCCGGTGCAGCCGTGCGCGATGGCGCGGGTGCCCAGCTCCGCGGCGCGTTCGAGCGCGGCCTCGACGATCAGGTAGCGGTCCGAGACCAGCAGCGGGTACTGTCCCTGGTACCCCTCGCCCGCCCACACGAACGGCTTCACGAACCCGGCCCAGATCGCCGGGCCGCCGTCGACGGTCGCATGCGATGCCACGCCCAGCTCGGCCGCGCGCTGCTCGATGAAGGCGCGCTCCTCGGCGTCCACCCCTCCGGTGTCGGCGAACACGGTATGCACGGCCCAGCCGCGTTCCTTCAGGTAGGGCACGCAGAAACTGGTGTCGAGGCCGCCGGAAAAGGCGAGGACGATGTCTTTGCTCATGGTTTGCATATCCTGAAAGGAATAATCGGTCAGACGGAAGCGATGACGATGCGCGGCTCGCAGCGCACCGGGAAGTTCACGGAACTGGCGATGAAGCAGGCATGGTGCGCATCCGCATGCGCGGCCTCGGCCCTGGCCGGATCGCTGGCGGCGCCGATCGTCACCAGCGGGCGCAGCACCACTTCGACAAAACGGCCGCCGTCGCCTTCGGAAGCCATCGTGCCCTCGGCGGCATCGGTGTAGGCGGTCACCACCACACCGGCCAGCGTGGCCATGTGCAGATACGACAGCATGTGGCAGGTGGACAACGCGGCCACCAGCATGTCCTCGGGGTTGTGCCGGCCGGCATCGCCGCGGAAGGCGGGATCGGACGAACCGGCCAGGGTCGGCTTGCCTGCGATGCGGATGGCGTGGTCGCGGCTGTAGCTGCGGTAGCCGTCGGTGCCCGTGCCGAGATTGCCGGTCCACTCCACGTCGACGCGATAGTGGTGCTCATGTGTCACGGTTTCGACTCCTGTTGCGCCATCAGGGCGGCCAGTTCCGCATCGCCATCGCCGTCGCGCTCGCGCAGGCCGGCGATCACGCCGGCGCGATTGCGCGCCGGATGGTTCTGGCTCAGCTTGAACTTGCCCTCGATGCGCTCGACCACGACCTCGATGCCGACGATCCCGTGCAGCGATTTCTCGATGTGATCCGCCGGCGCATCGCTGACCCGCCACGGCTGCGGCTGGCCGGCCTCATGATGGCCGGTCAAGGTTTCCAGCAGGCGACGCAGCCAGGCCGCGTCGTCGATCACCCGCAGCCGGCCGTGCACATGCACCACCGCGTAGTTCCAGGTCGGCACCTCGCGCCCGGTCTCGTGCTTGCTGGGATACCAGTTGGGGCTGATGTAGCCGTCCGGCCCGCGAAAGATCAGCAACACCCCGGCGCCATCCATCCGCGCCAGCTCGTTGCCGCGGGCCACATGACCGTGCAGCGTTGCATCGCCGGCCAGCTCGAACGGCAGGTGATTGGCAACCAGGCCGCACACCCCATGGGTCACCACGGTGGCGAACGGATACGCGCGGATCAGCCCGTGCAAGGCCTCGGCGCGCGTTTCTTCGAAGTGCTTCGGCGTGTACATGCCGGCCTGCTCAACCCTTGCCGATCAGCGAAGCCATCACGGCCTTCTGCACATGCAGACGGTTTTCCGCCTCGTCGATCGCGATGCAGGCGGGCGAATCCATCACCGCGTCGGTGGCCTTGATGTTCCGGCGCAGCGGCAGGCAGTGGCTGAACAGGCCGCGATTGGTGAGCGCCATCTTCGCCTCGTCGACGATGAAGTGCTTGCTCGCCTCGCGAACGGGCTTCTCCTGTTCCCATTTGCCGAAGAACGGCAGCGCGCCCCAGCTCTTGGCGTAGACCACGTCCGCCCCGCTGTAGGCTTCCTCGATATCGTGGCTGACCTTCAGCGAGCCGCCGTTCTGCTCGGCATTCAGACGGCCAAATTCCATGTAGCGCTCGTCCAGCACGTAGTCGGGCGTGGGGCACAGCAGGGTCACGTCCATGCCCAGCTTGGTCGCGATCAGCAGCGCGGAGTTCGCCACCGCGGTGTTCAGCGGCTTCGGGTGATAGGTCCAGGTCAGCACGTACTTCTTCTTCGTCAGGTCGCCCAGATGTTCCTTCAGCGCCAGCGCGTGGGCCAGCTCCTGGCAAGGGTGGGTGATCGTCTCCATGTTGATCACCGGCACCGTGGCGTACTGCGCGAACGCCTTGATCACGGTGTCCTGGCGGTCCACCGTCCAGTCCTGGAACTTCGGGAACGCACGCACCGCGATCAGGTCGACGTAGCGCGAAAGCACCCGCGCCACCTCGGCGATGTGCTCCTCGGCGTCGCCGTCCATCACGCTGCCCGCCTCGAACTCGATCGGCCAGGCATCCTTGCCCGGCGAAAGCACGATGGCGTGCCCGCCGAGCTGGAAGGCGCCCAGCTCGAAGCTGGTGCGTGTGCGCATCGACGGGTTGAAGAACAGCAACGCGATCGACTTGCCGGCCAGTTGCTGGCCCCGCGGCGAGCGCTTGAACGCGACGGCCTTCTCCAGCAGCGCATCGATCTCGGTGCGGCTGTAATCCTGGGTAGTGATGAAATGCCGAATGGTCATGGAGTCAGGCCTCTGCTTTTCATTTCGTGAGCCCGGCCGTGCGGGCCGCAGTCCCGTGGATGGTTCCACGTCAGGTTGTGTGATCCGGCCACGGACGGCCGGCCCTTTTTTTTCGCGGATCCATCCGCGTGAAATGCAATTCCAGGAACAAAAAAACCCGGCACGCAGGCCGGGTTTTATCGTCGATGCACATGAAAAGCGCGCGACAGCCTACCCGGCCGGATGTCGATACAACGGTCGGCGCGCACGCGACGTCATGCCAGCAGCCGCGCGGGCACTGGTAAGGACGGTGGCAGTATAGACGGCTGCTGACATGCGGATTCCAGGTGACTGGCGTGCATGATGGCGGCAATTCCGCTGCCATGCAACAAAAAAATCGAACCCCCGAAACACCATCGCCGCCGAAGCGGCGGCGATGGTGCCAAGCCTGACGGGAATGGATCAGTCGGCGGGCTCGACCCGCACCCGCACCCGCAGGCGCTCACCCGGGTCGTAGCTCAGGCGCGACATGTAGACATCGCCGTGATAGCGGTACTCCACATCGTAGCCGATGATCCGCCGTTGCTCGCTGACCGTGTTGACCTCGCGGCAGCGGGTCTGGGTGGTCGCGTAGTCGCCACCGTGATCCGACACCCGGTTGCCCACCGCGCCGCCGGCCACGGCACCCACGACGGTGGCCGCGGTGCGTCCATCGCCCTTGCCCACCGTATGACCGAGCACGCCGCCGATCACCGCACCAAGCATGGTGCCCGCCGCGCTGTTGCCGCGGTCGCGCTCCACCACCTGCTGGTCGTAGCACTGCTGCTGCGGCACCAACGTGCGCGTGACACCCTGTACCGGATCGGCTCGCAGCACGTCGGCCCAGCCATAATGCGCGCCATCGTCGCCGTTCGGGTAGCGCGCGTCCTGCGCATGGACGCCGGTCGCCATCAGGGCCAATGCCAGCGTGGAAAGCCATATTCTGGTCATTGCGACCTCCGGTTTCGAAAACTGCGATGCGCCTGCGCGCGATTTGAGCGCATTTCAGCAAATGCATTCTGAATACACGCTTTAATCCGCGCTTTAATCCGCCGGCGTACGCCCCGACACGACCATCCCGCCTGCACCTTGATAAGATGCGGGGCTGGCCGCGCCATGATGCAGCGCGGCCCCACGCTGCGGATTTCCCCACCCATGCCGATTTCGCTCTACAACAGCCTGAGCCGACGCACCGAACCATTCACCCCGCTGGATCCGCATCGGGTCACCGTCTATCTGTGCGGCCCGACCGTCTACAACTACGTGCACATCGGCAACGCACGCGGCCCGGCGGTGTTCGATGTGCTGGTCCGGCTGCTGCGCCGGCATTACCCGCAGGTGGTCTACGCCCGCAACATCACCGATGTTGACGACAAGATCAATGCCGCCGCACAGGCCCAGGGCGTGGCCATCGACACCATCACCGAAAAATTCGCCCAGGCCTACCGCGAGGATATGGCCGGCCTCGGCATCGCCGTGCCCGACATCGAGCCGCATGCGACCGCGCATATCGCGCCGATCGTCGCGATGATCGAAACGCTGATCGCCAGCGGCCATGCCTACGCGGCGGAAGGTCACGTGCTGTTCGACGTCGACTCCTACCCGGCCTACGGCGCGTTATCGGGCCGCGACACCGAAGAGTTGATTGCCGGCGCACGCGTCGAGGTGGCTCCGTACAAGAAGAACCCCGCCGACTTCGTGCTGTGGAAACCCTCGTCGCCCGAGCTGCCGGGCTGGCACAGCCCATGGGGCATCGGCCGCCCGGGCTGGCATATCGAATGCTCGGCGATGAGCGCGGCGCACCTGGGCGAAACCATCGACATCCATGCCGGCGGCATCGACCTGCTGTTTCCGCACCACGAGAACGAGATCGCCCAGTCCACCTGCGCGCACGGCGGCAAAGTGTTCGCACGCTGGTGGATGCACAACGGCATGCTCACCTTCGACGGCCGCAAGATGTCCAAATCGCTGGGCAACGTGCTGCTGGTGCACGAACTGCTGCAGCAGCATCCGCCCGAGGCGCTGCGCCTGCGGCTGCTGAGCGGGCATTACCGGCAGCCGCTGGACTGGTCGGACGGCGCCATCGCGCAGGCCGTCAACACGCTGGACGGCTGGTATCGCGTGCTGCGCGACCTGGCCGGGATCGAACTGCCCGCCGGTACGTTGCCGGTACCCGATAGAGTGGAAGCGGCGCTGTGCGACGACCTCAATACGCCGCAGGCGCTGGCCGAGCTGTCGCAGCTGGCCGACCAGGCCAGGCTCGAAGGCAACGCGCGAACCAAGGCCGCGCTGCTTGGCGGCGGCGCACTGCTCGGACTGCTGCAGCAGGAACCGGAAGCCTGGTTCAGGCGTGGTGAAAATGGGGTCGATGCGGCGCACGTCGAGGATCTGCTGCTGCAGCGCCGGAGCGCCCGCGCCGCCCGCGATTTCGCCCGTGCCGATGCGATCCGCGACGAACTCACCGCGCTGGGCATCGTCATCGAAGACGGCGCCCAGGGCACCCGCTGGAGCGTGCTGAAACGCTGAAACCGCCGAACCGGAGATCCGGGCAACGTCGTCTCGCGCGGACACGCGTTCGTGCATTCAGCCCGATCGCGCGATAATGGATCCATGAACGACATCGCCATCGCCAGTGCCGAACAGGCCCAGCAGGACATCGCCGAGGAATTCGCATTCTTCGGCGACTGGACCGAGCGCTACCAGTACCTGATCGATCTCGGCAGGCAGCTTCCGCCGTTTCCCGGGGAGTGGAAAACCGATGAACACCGCGTGCACGGCTGCCAGTCGATGGTCTGGCTGGTTGCCCACGGCGATGCGGCGAACATGCATTTCGACGCGACCAGCGATTCGGCCATCGTCTCCGGCCTGATCGCACTCGTGCTGCGGGTGTATTCGGATCGCCCGGCGCGGGAGATCGCCGCCACCGAGCCGCAGTTCATCACCGCGATCGGACTGGCCAAGCATCTCTCGCCCACCCGTTCGAACGGACTGGCGGCGATGCTGGCGAAGCTGAAGAGCTGTGCCGCTGCCGCGGCAAGCCACGGAGTGAGTGGAGAGGAGTGAGAAGCGAGAGAGATCAAGAGCAAAGGCGTGCAGGAGCGCTCGGAGCGCGAGTTTTTCTCTCACTTCTCACTCCTCTCAACTCACTCATCTCCACTCACTCCTCTTCACCCGCTCATCTTCCCTCGCCCCTCGCAAAAAGCCCCGCGCGAAGCGGGGCTTTTTGCTGCGGCGGGAAGCGGCGGGCTCAGTCGCCCATCTGTTTCTGCAGGTGCTCGCGGCGTTCCTGGGCATCCAGCGACAGGGTGGCGATCGGGCGTGCATCGAGCCGGTCGATGCCGATCTCCTCGTCGGTTTCTTCGCAGAATCCGTAACTGCCGTCCTCGATCCGGCGCAGCGCCTTGTCGATCTTGGAGATCAGCTTGCGGTAGCGATCGCGGGTGCGCAGCTCCAGCGAGTTTTCCGTTTCGCGGGTGGCGCGCTCGGCCTCGTCGCCGACGTCGCGCACCTCGTCGCGCAGGTTGTCCATGGTCTGGCGGGACTCCTCCACCAACTGCTCGCGCCAATCGCGCAACTTGTTGCGGAAGTAGGCCAGATGCTGCGGGCACATGTACTCCTCGTCGCTGGAGGGGTGGTAACCCTTGGGCAAGGCGACGGTACTGGTGGACGGCAGCGCATAGCGGCCATCTTCGCGGGTGACGCCGTTGTCGAGTTTTTTTGCTGCAGATTTATTCATTGAGGACGACGAATTCTTCGGATTGGTGTTGGAGGAGGCATGGCGTGCAGCAGCCGTAGCTGCCCGTGGCGTGACCATGGCGATGGCGCTCGCCACCTTGCCCTTGTAGAGCGTGGTGGCGGGCGACGGGGATGCGCTTTTGCCGGCCGCGGCCGGCGTTGCTGCGGGCGCCGGCTTGCCGGCCGGTTTGGCGGTCGTCTTCTTGACGGTGGCGTGCCCGGTTGCGGCGCTCTTGAATGGAATTTTCTTCGGCGCCGCTTTCTTCACTGCCGCTTTCTTGACGGCTGTTTTTTTCACTGCCGCTTTGCGTGCGGCGGGCTTGCTGGCTGGCCTGGTCTTCTTCGGTTGCGGCTTGGCAGGGGCTTTTCGGGCTGCCGGTTTCGCAGCGGGCTTTTTCGAAGCTGCGGATTTCGCGACGACCTTCTTCGCCGCCGCCTTGCTGGCCGGCTTGGCCGCACTGCGGCTTGCCTTGACTGGTGTCTTGCCGGCGCTCTTCACCGTCCGCCCCTTTGTGGCTGCTGCTTTCGGCTTGCCGGCCTTGACGTCCTTCGCCTTGGCCGAAGCCTTTCCCTTCTGCTTCTGCGCCTTGGCGGCATTTGAACTGCGCGTCGTATTCGCCATTTCCCTCACCGTTTTATGGCCGTGGCGGCCGGGTGTTATAGCCCAAGTGTTCTACACCGGCAAGCCCACTTCTGGAATACTTGCAGCAACCGTGCTGCCCGAACTGTTCCGCCGGCGTGAATGATCGTGACCCGATTCCTGCTTTTCCTGCTCCGCTTCTACAAGCGCTGGCTCAGCCCGCTGCTGGGCCAGCGTTGTCGCTTTTACCCCAGTTGCTCCGATTATGCACGGATTGCCGTCATCCGCTTCGGTCCGTGGCGCGGTGGCCTGCTGGCCGGATGGCGGCTGTTGCGCTGCCAACCCCTGTGCGCAGGTGGTCCGGACCCGGTACCGGAGCACTTCCACTATCCCCACTGCCGCTGCCAAGAAAAATCCTCCGATGCCGAGTGACTGGCTGATCAGGAACGCCGAACCGGTCAACGAAGGACGCCGCTTCCATGCCGACCTGCGCGTGAAGGATGGCCGCATCCTCAAAAGCTCGATCGTCGGCACCTTCGTCAACGGCCGGCGCATGCGGGACGACGCAACCATCGACGACAGCGTACGCGGGCGGCGGCTGGCATCCGATCGCTGAACGCCGTGAGCAATCCATGACAGGAGCCCGCCTGCGGACGATTGCTTTTGCGATATGCACAAAAAAGCAGCGCGGCTGAAATCGCTCCCGCCACACCAGGACCGGTTTGCCGCGAGCACGCCGCCAGCCCGGCTCCCTCGAGGAGCTGAGCCGGACATCAGACCGGACCGTAGCCCCCCGCCACGCCCTTGCTCGCGTATGCCACCGCATCATGCGGATGCAGGCTCTCCTGGTGTTCCAGGCGCACATGGAAATCGGCGATGCGAGGATCCGCGTCGAGCGCCTTCTGGATGCGCCGGGCGGCGTCTTCGCAGAACATCAGATTGCTGCCGTTGGCGAGTGCGAAGGCCTGTTCGTCCTCGCGCTTCACTGCCGTCTGCACCGGCGTGCCGAGTGCCTGTTCGACGCGATCGAGCAGACCGATCAGATCGAGCGGCACACCCTTGGCGAAACGCACCAGCAGACGCGCCACGCTGCGCTGCGCATGCGGCGTGGCGACGATGCCCTGCTCGCTGCCGAGCCAGGCCAGTACGGCGGCACGATCCACCGGCTGGCCGGCACTGAAGTCCCGCGCGAACTGATCCTGGATCAGTTGCCGCGACAATGCCGCGGAGGCCGGGCAGGTGGAGGCATAGACCACCTCGGTGCCCAGTTCCAGCCGGAAACCGTCGCCGCCGAGGCTGGCCTCGATCGAGACCGGATACGCGCGCCAACCGCTGTTGGCGCTGCGCAACGCGGCACGGCGGATCAGGTGTTCGAAGCGGATGCTGATGCGGGCGCGATCCGCCAGCCCGTCATGCGACAGCAGGAATTCGCGCAGCAGAGCCTGCAGGCTGGCGGCATCGAGTGCCTGCGTACCGAGGTGCTGATCGACCAGCAGGTACAGCCGCGACATGTGGATGCCGCGCTTGTCCGGATGCATCAGGTTGACGAAGGCGCCGACCTGGGCATTGGCACGCTGCACCTCGCCATCGCCGGCATCGAACCGCACGGGAACATCGATGCCGTCCATGCCGACCCAGTCCAGCGCACCGGCCAGATGGGGCTGTGCCTGGGTCGCGACGTCGGGCATCAGGCGGGCGGTGTTCTCGTGACTGTGCATGGAAATTCCTGTGGTCGGGCGAACTCGTTGCCGCCAGACCTTGCCATTTTGGGGCGAATCACCGCGGCTGCAATAGGCACGTGACGGAAACGCTGCGTCCGGCAGCGGCTCAAACGGCGTGGCGACGCCATGCGCGGGCGGCATGCCAGGCGGCGAACGTATCGGCCAGAGTGCTGCCCGGCGAGCCTTTTTGCAGCACCGCCAGTGGCTCGGCGGCCCTGGCCGCACGACGCGCCAACGCCACATGCTGCCGCGACTCCAGTGCGCGGAACACGCTGAGCGGACCGGGCAGCCCGGCTGCCTCGCGCCACGCCGCCTGCAGATCGGCGAGCTGCGCCTTGATCGCCTGACTGCGCGCCTGGCCGGGCCGGTGCAGCTCGCCGCGACTGAGCCCGTAACGCGCAAGCCGCGCCATCGGCAGCGGCAGCTGGCCGAGTTCGGCATCGTCGTGCAGGCGCCGCAAGGCGTGCAGCAAATGGGCCAGCGTGGCGTAGCGGGCAGCACGCACCGGCGAAGCGCCTTCGCCGAACCACCACGTGGTCTCCAGCGCGGCGAACGCACCGTGCAGCCTGCCGGCGGTAGCGAGCTGCGCGGAAAAATCCACGGCCGTGGTGTCTTCCAGCTGCGCCATCGCCGCCAGCACCGGCGCGAGCCAGCGCTCCTGCGACACGGCCTGCGCACGCTGATCGTCGAACAGCACTTTGCTCAACGGGTGGCGACCGCCGCCGGTCGCGGCACCGGCGAGTTCCTCCGCCCACCAATTGAGCTTGGCCGCGGCGACCTGCGGCTCGTGGATGCCGTAGGCGGCGGCGAGCAATTCCTGCTCCAGCGCAGCCAGCGCGACATGGCCGGGATAGCGCTGCGGATCGACGAAGACCAGTGCGACGCGCTGCTGCGGTTGTACCGCCAGCCATTTGTCGACATAGCTTTGCAGTGCGCCGGCGGCCGGCGCGTCATGGCTCATGCGCTCACCGGCGCCGACGGCAGCATGGCCATCAGCTGCGCAGGCGTATCGAGCACGGCATCGGCATTCCACTCGTGCGGATCGCCGCCGTCGAGATAACCCCAGGTCACCGCGACGGTGTAGAGCCCGGCGGCGGCGCCGGCCAGCACATCGCGACGATCGTCGCCCACGAACAGGCAGTGCGCCGGCTCCAGTCCGGCCTGCCGGCAGGCCAGCAGCACCGGCGCCGGATCGGGTTTCTTCACCGGCAAGGTGTCGCCCGCCACGACGGCATGCGCGCGACTGTTCCAGCCGATCCGCTGCAGCAATTCGTCGGTGAGAAAGCCGGCCTTGTTGGTGACGATGCCCCAGCGCAGGCCTTGCGCCTCGATCGCATCGAGCAGGGCATCGATGCCGTCGAACGGCCGCGTCGACTGCGCCATCACCTGCCGATACAGCTCCAGATAGCGGCGCAGCAGGACGTTGAGCGCGGCATCATCACGTTCGGCGAATGCGCAACGCAGCACCGCGCGTGCGCCGCGCGACACGACTTCGCGCACCGGCGCGTACGGAGGCGGCGCGACCCCCTCTTCCCCGCACTGCATCTGCAGGGCGGCGTAGAGGTCGGGCGCGCTGTCGAGCAAGGTACCGTCGAGATCGAACAGCACGCCCTGAATGCTGGCGGGCAGGCCCCTGCTCATGCCGGCTTGCTTGCATGCGCCAGGTAGTTCACGGCGGTGATCGAGCTCAGCCATGCCTTGCGGTTCAGCGGGTTGTAGACGACCCCGGAGACATCCTCCAGCTCCAGTCCGGCGTGTCGCAGCAGACGCCCCAGCTCCGAAGGCTTCAGGAATTGCGCGTAGTGATGGGTGCCACGCGGCAGCATGCGCATCACATATTCGGCGCCGACGATCGCCGCGCCGAAAGCCGCCGGCGTGCGGTTGATGGTGGACATGAACAACCGGCCGCCGGGCTTCAGCATCGCGGCCAGATCGTTCACCAGCGCGGCCGGGTCCGGCACGTGCTCGACCAGCTCCATGCAGCACACCGCGTCGAAGCTTGCCGCCTCGCTGCGCGCCAGCTCGGCAGAGGACTGCACCCGGTAATCCACCCGCAGGTCCGACTCATGCAGATGCAGCCTGGCGATCTCGATCACCTTCTCGCCCAGGTCGATGCCGGTGACATGCGCCCCCGCCTGCGCCAGCGCCTCGCTGAGCAGGCCGCCGCCGCAACCGACATCGGCCACCTTCGCGCCGCGCAGGTCGACCCGTGCCGCGACGTAGGCGGCACGCAGCGGATTGAGGTCGTGCAATGGACGCGACTCGCCGTCAGGGTCCCACCAGCGCGCGGCCAGCTTGCCGAAGCGGGCGATCTCGTCGTGGCTCACATTGGGTGTGGTCGGCATCGAAAGAATCCTCGGGTGCAACGCATGGAGTTTAATGCGCCTGCCATTCGTACACCGTGATATCCCAGCCGCCGCTGGCATGGGCCGGGTCGTCGTGCACGATCGCAGTCGCCTCGGCCAGGTCGGCCGCATGCAACAGGTAGGCACCGCCGGACCTGTCGCTGAATCCGCCGGACAGTTCCACGCGGCCCTCTCCACGCAGGCCATCGAGGTAGGCCAGATGCAATGGCACCGCTGCCGGATCGAGCTGCGGCCGACGGATCAACAGGACCAGGTAACGATTCATCGAAGGCTCCGGTTCAGGCCAAGGCGATGCGTTCGCGCCAGGCGCGGGTTCGGGCCACAACGGCATCGATGTCGATGCCGGTCAGCACGCGATCGGCCAGCTTGCGCCGGCCGGCAATCCACACGTCGCTGACCTGGTGGCGGCCGGTGGCATACACCAGTTGCGAGACGACATGGAACAACGGCTGGGATTCCAGATCGCCCAACCGTACCGCAGCGAGGTCGGCCTGCTTGCCGGTTTCGATCGAACCGACCCGCGCGTCCAGCCCCATCACCCTGGCGCCATGCAGGGTGGCCGCCCGCAAGGCGTACGCTGCATCGAACGCCGCCGCATCCTGCGCCACCGCCTTGGCCAGCTGCGCGGCGGTGCGCATCTCGCCGAACATGTCCAGGTCGTTGTTGGACGCGCAGCCATCGGTGCCGATGGCCAGATTCACGCCGGCGCGGCGGAATTTTTCCGCGGGACAGAAACCCGAGGCCAGCTTGAGGTTGGATTCCGGACAATGCACCACCGACACCCCGGCCTCGGCGCACGCGGCAATTTCGCCGTCGGTGACATGAGTCATGTGCACGGCGATCAGCCGATCGTTGACCAGGCCGAGCTTCTGCAGCCGCTGGAACGGGCGCAGGCCGCTCTTGTTTTTTTCCTCGTCGATCTCGTGTGCGGTCTCATGGGTGTGCAGGTGCACGGGAATGTCGAGCTGGTCGGACAGCACGCGGATCCGCGCGAAGCTCTCGTCCGACACCGTGTAAGGCGCATGCGGCGCGAAGGCGGTGCTTACCAGCGGGTCGCCGAGAAAGCTGTCGTGCACTTCGCCGGCACGCTCGAAATATTCGTCCCGGGTCTTCGCCCAGGCGGTAGGAAATTCGATCACCGGCAGGCCGACCACGGCACGGAAGCCGAGCTTGCGGTAGGTGGCGCCCAGCACATCGGGGAAAAAGTAGTTCTCGTTGGCGCAGGTGGTGCCGCCGCGCAGCATCTCGGCCACCGCCAGTTCCGCGCCATCGCGCACGAACTCCGGACCGATCACTTTCGCCTCGGCCGGCCAGATGTGCTGCTGCAGCCAGACCATCAGCGGCATGTCATCGGCCAGACCGCGCAGCAGGGTCATCGGATTGTGCGTATGCGCATTGATCAGGCCCGGGATCAGCGCATGCTCGGGCAGTTCGACGCGCTCGCGCGGGGCATACGCCGTGCGCGAGCGGGCGATCGGCAGCAGCGCCACGATGCGGCCGTCCTGGATCGCCACGGCATGCTGCTCCAGCACTACCGCATGCGGCTCGACCGGCACCACCCAGCGCGCTTCGATCACCAGGTCAACGGGTTGCGGTGTCGTCAGGCTCATCATCGACTCACTGGCAGCGGGATGTTGGATGCGACATGGACGGCACACCCTGTGGCGTCCGTCCCATGTCCGTCATCCCGGAGGAGGCCGAGGATCCAGTGTCCTGCTGCCGCCTGTGCGAAAGGCGAAGTGCGCCGCGCACTGGTGCAGCACCGGATACCTGCCTTCGCAGGGATGATGTGCCGGCAAAGGCGCGAGCTCCGCTCACGCGCCGGCACGTCACTTCACGCGGCTGACGTATTCGCCGGAACGGGTATCGACCTTGATGATCTCGTCCTGGTTCACGAACAGCGGCACGCGCACCACGGCACCGGTCTCCAGCTTGGCGGGCTTGCCGCCGCCGCCGGAGGTGTCGCCGCGGACGCCCGGATCGGTCTCGACGATCTTCAGCTCGACGAAGTTCGGCGGCTGCACCGAAATCGGCCGGCCGTTCCACAACGTCACCACGCACTCTTCCTCGCCCTTGAGCCATTTGGCGGCATCGCCGGCGGCGGCCTTGTCGGCCTGGTGCTGCTCGAAGGTTTCCTGCTGCATGAAATGCCAGAACTCGCCATCGCCGTAGAGGTACTGCATGTCGGTATCGACCACATCGGCGCCTTCGAACGACTCGCTGGCCTTGAGGGTCTTTTCCACGGTGCGGCCGTTGAGCAGGTTGCGGATGCGGATGCGGGTGAACGCCTGGCCCTTGCCCGGCTTGACGAACTCCGCCTCGACGATGGTATAGGGCTCGCCGTCGACGATGATCTTCAGACCGTTCTTGACGTCGTTCAGACCGTAGGTGGCCATGCAAGTGAACTCCAGGTGGATTGATAATTCGATGGACAAGGGTTCGAACAAACCCTCGTTCGCCTCGATCAGCGGCTAAAATGGACGGATCGACGGGCGCATGCCCGATATCCAGGCCGCACATGATAACCGCAAGCACCGGCGCCCGCATCACGCCATCAGCACCAGCCGCCCCCGCTGATTGGCGGCAACTGTGGCGCGATGCCGTGACCGATACCGGTGAATTGCTTGCCCTGCTGGGGCTGCGGCACCTGGTCGGGCGGCTGCCGCCGGCGGACGCAGGCTTCGCGCTGCGCGTGCCGCGCGGCTTCGTCGCACGCATGCGCCATGGCGATGCCCGCGACCCGCTGCTGCTCCAGGTGCTGCCCCAGCTGGCCGAACTCGACGAGACGCCCGGCTTCGTCACCGACGCGGTCGGCGACATGGCCGCACGCGCCGCCCACGGCGTGCTGCACAAGTACCATGGCCGTGCGTTGCTGATCGCCAGCGGCAGCTGCGCGATCAATTGCCGCTACTGCTTTCGCCGGCACTTCCCGTACGGCGAGGAGATCGCCGCAGCGGGACAGTGGCGGCAGGCGCTGGAACATCTGCAGGCGGATGCCTCGATCAGCGAGCTGATCCTTTCCGGCGGCGACCCGCTGGCCCTGACCACCGCCAAGCTGGAGGAGCTGGGCCGCGGCCTGGCCGAACTCCCGCACATCACCCGCCTGCGCATCCACACCCGTCTGCCGGTGGTGCTGCCCGAACGGATCGACGGACCGCTGCTGGCCTGGCTCGACGCCCTGCCGCTGCAAAAGGTGCTGGTGCTGCACGCCAACCATGCCAACGAGATCGATGTCGGCGTCGATGCCGCCTGCCGACGGCTGCGCGACGCCGGTGTTACGCTGCTCAACCAGTCGGTGCTGCTGCGCGGCATCAATGACGATGCGGACACGCTGGCCGGACTGTCCGAACGCCTGTTCGCCGCGGGCGTGCTGCCGTATTACCTGCACCAGCTCGACCGGGTGCAGGGCACGGCGCACTTCGAGGTGGATGACACCCGCGCACTGGCGCTGATCGAGGCGCTGCGCCAGCGGCTGCCGGGTTATCTGGTGCCGAAACTGGTGCGCGAAGTGGCCGGCGATGCCGCCAAGCGTCCGCTGTGAACCGGACGTCGTCCGCCCCCGATCGGTGTTTCGCTGGCGGCCACCGGCAGAATCCGTTACAAACAGCGCAACGAACGGCGACGAAGACAGACACAGGCAGCCGGCAGCGGTGAAAGGACAGTTCGACGCCCCATGAAAAAAGACTACGTCATCAAGATCCTGTTCATCGAGAACTCGCTCGAGGAGGCTGAACAGATCATCAGCCTGCTGCGCAATACGGGCATTGCGGTGCGTCCGGCCCGTGCCACCAATCTGGAACAGGTGCAGGCCGCCGTGGGCGAACTGGAGCCGGACATCGTGATGTTCGACCCCGCGGTGAACTCGATCGATCTGCGCGAGGTGATGAAACTGCTTGATGCGCACGGCCGTGACTATGCCCTGCTCGGCCTGGTCAATTCGATCGACAACCAGACCGTGGCGGACCTGTTCGTGCTGGGCGCCCGCGGCGTCGCCATGCGCAGTCAGCCGAAACAGCTGATCGCCTCGGTGCAGCGCGAATTCGAGGCGCTGCTGACCCGCCGCAAGGTTCGCCTGCTGGAGACATCGCTGCGCGAATCGGAGCGCCGTTGCGACGCGCTGCTCGACTCCTCCACCGATGCGATCGCCTATGTCCACGAAGGCATGCATGTGCGGGCGAATCAAGCCTACCTGGATACCTTCGGTTACAGCAGTTTCGACGACCTGCTCGGGCTGCCGGTGATGGACATGATCGATCCGGCCAATGCCGAGGAGTTCAAATCCATGCTGCGCGGCCATGCGCGTCACGACAAGCTGCCGCCACAGCTGGCTCTGCGGGCGCGTCGCGCCGATGGCTACCACTTCGATGCCACGGTGGAGTTTGCCCCGGCCTCGTTCGAGGGCGAGCCCTGTCTGCAGATCGTGTTCCGGCGGCAGCAGGTCGATCCCGCGGTGCTGGCGCAGCTGCAGCGCGATCCGGTCACCGGCCTGTTCAACCGGGCCCGCATGCTGGAAACCATCGATGATGCGGTGGCCGCGGCGGCCAAGGGCAAGAAAGGCCAGTCGCTGCTGCTGGTCGAACCGGACAACTGGGCGTCGATCGTTGCCGCCATCGGCCTGGGCAAGACCGATGAACTGCTGGCTGCTTTCGCCGATCGGGTCCGCATGCTGCTGGGTACTGAAGACGTCGCCGGAATGCTCGCCGAACATACCCTGGGCATCGTGCTGGACACGCGCCAGGACGATGCCATCAAGGAGTGGATCGGCAAGCTCCAGCACAGCGTGAGCAGCGAGATTTTCGACGTCGGCACGCGCTCGATCACCGTCACGGTGAGCATTGGCGGCAGCCTGCTCGGCGAAAAGAACGCCAATACCGATTTGCTGCTGAACCAGGCCAGCCAGGGCTTGCGCAACGCACAGAGCCTGGGCAGCAGCCGGATCGAATTGCACGATCCGGCGGCTCGCGAAAAAGCCGACGAGGAACGCGACCGCTACTGGCTGGAACTGTTGAAGCAGGCATTGGAACAGAACGGCCTGGTGCTCTATCACCAGCAGATCATCAGCCTGCAGGATGTCGAAGGCGACTACTCGGAAATCCTGCTGCGCATGAACGGCCCGCAGGGCGAAGTCCTGCCGGGGTTCTTCATGCCGATCGCCGAAAAACACGGCCTGACCAAGGCGATCGACCGCTGGGTGCTCGACCAGACGATCAGCGTGTTGAAGGCGCGCGAGGCACAGGGCCAGCAAACCACCTTCTTCATCAAGCTGACCGCCGCCTCGTTGCAGGACGACGACCTGTTGTCATGGCTGGCCAAGCGGCTCAAGACCGCGTCGCTGCAATACAGCCACATCGTGCTGGAAATGACCGAGAGCAAGGTGATGACCCTGCTGCGCCCGGCGCAGGATTTCGTCAACGGCTGGAAGAAACTGGGCGGACGCTTCGCGCTTGAGCAGTTCGGCTCGGGCCTGAACTCGTTCCAGTTGCTGAACCACATCGATGCGGATTATCTGAAAGTGGATCGCA
>JAGWNA010000125.1 GCA_028871555.1 Lysobacteraceae bacterium | reverse complement strand
CTGGCCTTCCTTGAGCAGTTCGCGGATGGTCGCCTTGTGCGGGTCCACGCCGGGCGTGAAGTACTCGCGGGAGATTTCCTTCAGCGGCAGAAAGCCGTGGCGTTCGGCACCGTATTCGATGAAGCAGGCTTCCAGCGAAGCCTCGACCCGGGTGATGCGGCCTTTGTAGATATTGGATTTCTTCTGTTCCCGTGAAGGAATTTCGATATCCAGGTCGTACAGGTTCTGGCCATCGACAATGGCCACACGCAACTCTTCACGCTGAGTCGCGTTGATCAACATACGTTTCATGGTGGTAATCCTCAGCCTGGCCGCGCGTCGCGTGCCGCGGTGGCGCCGAGATGGCGGCCTGCCGTGGATCGCGCCGCTGCGGTTGAGCGGCAAAAATAACGGCACCGTTTCCGGTGTCGGGATGATTCGGTCAGCTTCGTCTGCCACCCCGAGGCCACATGGCATCGGGACAAACGGCAGCCATACCGTTACGATGAAAGAGAGCCGCGACCGGCCGCCACAAGGCAACCGGCGCATTCCTCGCCGACGTTACGGGCGGGCACTCGACCCGTTCCAGACATCGATGGGCAGAATGCAGCGCCTGTCGAGTATCCTATTTCAGCAGGTTTTTTTCAATGCAGACGGCAACTTCACCCGACGCACCTCACGGCGTACGTCAAGTGGTGGTCGGTCCGGAACGGGACGGCCAGCGCATCGACAATGCGCTGGTGACCATGCTCAAGGGCGTGCCCAAGAGCATGATCTACCGGCTGTTGCGTACCGGCCAGGTGCGCGTCAACGGCAAGCGGGCCAAGCCGGACACCCGTCTCATGGAAGGCGATACGCTGCGCATCCCGCCGGTCCGGGTGGCGGAGCGGCCGGAGGAGCCTGCGCCGGCCACCGGCCTGTTGATGCAGGTGGCCGAGGCGGTCATTTTCGAGGACAAGCATTTCCTGGTCATCGACAAGCCCTCCGGTGTGGCCAGCCACGGCGGCAGCGGGGTCAGTCACGGTGCGATCGAGCTGCTGCGCGCGGCACGGCCCCAGGAGCACCTGGAACTGGTGCACCGGCTCGATCGCGATACCAGCGGGGTGCTGGTGTTCGCCAAGACCCGTGCCGGATTGACCGGCCTGCAGGCCGTGATCCGCGCCGGGGCGGTCACCAAACAATATCTGTGCCTGATGCTCGGCCATCCGTCGAAGGCGAAGTTCGATGTCAACGCTCCCCTGCTGAAGTCGGTGCTGCAGGGCGGCGAGCGGATGGTGCGGGTGGCCGACAACGGCAAGCCCTCGCTGACGTTTTTCCGGGAAATGGACCAGTATCCCAGCGCGCGCCTGATGCAGGCCACGCTGGGCACCGGAAGAACCCATCAGATCCGCGTGCATGCCGCGCATATCGGCCACCCGCTGGCCGGCGATCCCAAATACGGCGATCGCGAGATGAACAAGCGCTTTCGCGAGATGGGGCTGCACCGGATGTTTCTGCACGCCTCGCACATGAGCTTCGACCTGGATGGGCGCGCCTACAGCTTCTCGGCGCCGCTGCCGGACGAGCTCAAGGATTTCCTCGACGTGCTGTCGGTGAAAGGCAAGCGGCTGCTGTGGATGAAGGAAAAGTCGCGTACCGACTTCTGATCAGCGCGCCAGCAGGGCCTCGACCCGAGCGGCGCAGATGAAGTCGTTCATCGACAGGCCGCCGACATCGTGCGTCGACCATGACACCCGGCAGTGGCCGTAGCCGGCTTCGAGATCCGGGTGATGGTCCTCGTGGTTGGCCATGAAGCCCACCGCATTGATGAAGCCCAGCGTGCGGTGGAAGTCGGTGAATCTGAAATCCTTGGCGATGGCCGTGCCGTCGTCGCGCAGCTGCCAGCCCGGCAATTGCTGCAACAGCCGGGATACCTGCGCGGCGTCGACGGCGTGCTCCTTGCCCTTGCGCGGTTGGCAATGCCGGCTGGCCAGTTCGATGATGTTCATGCGGTTCTCCGGGGTATGAAGGCTCGAGGGCCGAAGCGTCCAAGTTGCGCGCGGAAAAGTCAAAGCGCGCATCGAGCCTGAAATTGGACTAAAATGGTGCTGTTTCATCGGCAGGCCTGACGCAGCCGATGGAGGGCAACGGAGCAGACATGATCGACATTTCCGAACGCGCGCAGCAACATTTTTTGCGGCTTCTTTCACAGCAGGGCATCGAAGGCCTGGGCATCCGTCTGTGCGTGACGGCGGCCGGTACGCCGGCGGCCAACTGCGAGCTTGAGTTCTGCGAGCCGGCGGATCTTGTCGGCGGGGAATGGACGATCGAGTGTGCCGGCTTCAATTTCCACGTCGACGGCGCCAGCGTCGGCTGGCTGGACAACGCCACCATCGACTTCGAGCCCAATGCCACCGGCGGCCAGCTCAACATCCGCGCGCCGAAGATCAAGGGCAACGTGCCCGGTGCCGAGGCCGGCGTGATCGAGCGGGTGCGCTATGTACTGGAGGCCGAGGTGAATCCGAAGCTGGCTTCGCATGGCGGACGGGTCACGCTGCTGGAGGTCGATGCCGACGGCGCGG
>JAGWNA010000076.1 GCA_028871555.1 Lysobacteraceae bacterium | reverse complement strand
TTACCGAAAACGACAAGGCATTTCTGGTCAACGCCGAAGTGCCGGGCATCGACAAGAACGACATCGAGATTTCGGTCGAGGGCAACCAGGTATCCATCAGTGCCGAGGTCAAGCGGGAAAGCAGGAAGAAGGACAACGAAATGGACATCCATACCGAGCGGTACTACGGCAAGGTGTTCCGCTCCTTCAGCCTGCCGACCGAGCTCGAAAGCACGAAAGCGGACGCGCACTACGACAACGGCATCCTGCATCTGACACTGCCCAAGAAGCACGACGGCAGTTCGCACAAGATCGTTGTCAGCTGATATCCGCATGACGGCCATGCCCCGCGCCGGTTCGCCGATGCGGGGCAGGTGGCCGCTCCGCCGGCCGCAATTCATGCGCTACATCGGTGTCGTCCGTGCAAGGCATATCCGCCAGTTCGCTTGATGCAATCCGTGCCGAAGCGGTGCGCCTGGACGGTGCGGATCACGACTACGATTCGTTGATGGAGGCGGTCGGCGACCGCCCGTTCGTGCTGCTGGGCGAAGCCACCCACGGCACATGCGAGTTCTACCGCCTGCGCGCGGACATCACGCGGCGATTGATCCTCGAACGCCGCTTCGATGCGGTAGCGGTGGAAGCCGACTGGCCCGATGCAAACCGCCTGAACCGCTACGTGCGCGGCGACGGCATCGATCTATCGGCACGCGCCGCCTTCGGCGACTTCCAGCGCTTCCCGCGCTGGATGTGGTGCAACGACGAGGTTCTTCGCTTCATCGAGTGGCTGCATGCGCACAACGCATCTTGCCCGGCCGATTCCGGCGTCGGCTTCTTCGGTCTGGACATGTACAGCCTGTACCGGTCGGCCGAGGCGGTCGTCACCTATCTGGAAAATGTCGATCACGAACAGGCCGTCATCGCGCGGCAACAGTATGCCGCGCTGGATCATGTGGGCGATCCGCAGAGCTACGGTTATGAAGCCGCGTCAGGCCTGCGGCCGGACTGCCGCAAGGCGGTGCGCGAGCGGCTGGTCGAATTGATCCGTCGCGCACCGGATTACCTGGCCTGCGACGGCCGACGGGCGGCCGACGAGCAATTCTTTGCCGAGCGCAATGCACATGTCGTGATGAGTGCCGAGGCGTACTACCGCGGGATGTTCGATTCGCGCGCCAGTACATGGAACCGTCGCGACGAGCACATGACGCAGACGCTGTTCGCATTGCAGCGGTACCTGCGTGAACAGGGAAGGGCCGGCCGCATCGTGGTGTGGGCCCACAACTCCCATCTGGGGGATGCGCGGGCGACGCAGATGTCGGAGGCCGGCGAGTGGAATGTCGGCGAGCTTGTGCGTGAAAGGGCCGGGGCCGGGCAGGCGCTTCTGGTGGGCTTCACCACTTATGCCGGTACCGTCACCGCCGCGCACGAGTGGGATGGTCCGGCCGAGTGCCGCACGGTCCGGCCGGCACATGCGGACAGTTACGAAGGCCTGTTCTATCGCACACGTCTGGATCGCTTCTATCTGTCCTTGCGCGATCGCGCTGCCGACGCCTTGCGTACGCCACGGATGGAGCGCGCGATCGGCGTGCTCTACCGGCCGCAAACCGAATACGCAAGCCACTATTTCATGGCCGCGTTGCCCTTGCAGTTCGATGCGGTGTTCCACCTGGACGAAACCCGGGCCGTCGAACCGTTCGACGCGAACGAACGCCGCGCCCCCGACGAAGTGGCGGCATCCCGGCCATCGACCACCTGAAGGATTCGCCGCCCCGGCATGCCTTCGATGTGCCGCTATGGGGAAATCCCCGGCGCCAGCAACCGGTGCGGCAGGCGCGGGTATATCTCGGCAAGCGGCAGGGCAGTGAGATCGTGCCGGATTTCGTCGACGACGCATGCACGCAGCGGCTTGTCCAGACAGTCGTGCATGACGCCGAGAAAATGGGCCGGCGCGACCAGGATGAGCTGATCGAACTGGTGTTCGTGGTGGCCGCGTTCCAGGGCATCGATCAGCGTATGCGCGAAATGATCCTCGCTTTTCTCGCGCAGCGAGGTATGCGGCTCGATCGCATGACGGGCGGGGCCGACGCTCTCGTTGACGCGGGGTGCGCGTTCGGTCGTGGCATGGCGACCCGGCGCGCGGCCATCCGGATTGGTGAAACACGCCACTTCGTTCAACGCCTTTTCGGACGAGCCGATCGCCAACAGGCGTGCGCGTGCGCGGTCGGCCACCAGAATCCATGTCTTGGTCATGTCAGTCTCCTGCCCCGGTTCGGGGGCGTCATGTTTCGCCCGCTCCGCTGTCCGTTGCGTAGAGCAGGGCCCTGGTTTCGAGCCATCGATCACTTGCCCCCGGCTTGCTGCAGGGTCGCGATGGCTTCGGCATCCTCGACCTGCCCGAACTGCAGGTAGTGCGCGCCGACGCTGGAAAAATTGGCCGGCGTCGCCAGACAAACGACTTCATCCGCCAGCGCGGCCACCCGTGCCACCGCCTCGGCCGATGCCACCGGCACCGCACAGATCAGGTGCGATGGCGCGCGGCGGCGCACCGAGGCGAGCGCGACAGCCATGGTGGCGCCAGTGGCCAGCCCGTCATCGACGACGACGACCAGTCGGCCATGCGGATCGACCGGTTCCCGGCCACCGCCGTACAGCTTGCGCTGCTCACGGATGCGCGCCAGTTGCCGGGCGGCCTCGGCTTTCAGGTACGCCTCGTCCGCGCCAACGGATGCGGCGTACGCGGCAATGCGCATGTCTCCCGTCTCGTCGACGGCACCCACCGCAAATTCCGGGTTGCCGGGCGCACCGAGCTTGCGCACCAGTATCACGTCGAGTTCGCCGCGCAAGGCTGCGGCCAGTACGCGTCCGATCGGGACGGCGCCTCGCGGTATGGCCAGTACCAGCGGGTTGCCGCCGCGGCAACCGGCCAGCCGATCGGCCAGAAACCGGGCCGCCTGGATACGGTCGAGAAAAGGCAGAATGCTCATCGGCACACGCTCCACGCAGCGACTGGTTCAGCGGACTGATCGCATGCATCGCGCGCGATGCGATCAGCGGTATCGATCTCGCCGGCGGTCTGGCGCAGGTTGTCGTTCATGCGGCAGCAAGCCGGCAGGGTTCTCCATTCCGTGGCACGTAGTTCATGGGGCACGGGCCTCAGATGCGCGCGTTCATTTCGTGCGCCTGCTCGTGGGTGAGCGCAGCGCCCAGCTCGCGCATGTGCGTGCCGAGCGCACCGTATATGTCGTCCGCGCTGAGCATGCCGGTCAGTCCGCCCCCGCTGTCGAGTACCGGGAGGCGGCGTACGCCGCGTGCACGCATGGTCTCGATCGCGTCGAATATGTCTTCGTTCTCGGTGCAGGTGGCCACGTTACGGTTCATGATGTCGGACACCATGAGCGCATCGGTGCTGATGCCCACGGCAACCACGGCAAGGACGATATCGCGATCGGTGATGAAGCCGATCGGGATGCGCTCGCCGTTCGGTTGTTCGGTGACCACCAGGCTGCCGACGTGGTGCTTGCGCATCATCTCGGCCGCTTCGTGGACGGATACGGCTGCATCGGTGCTTACAACCTGACGGGTACAGATATCAGCGATACGCATGGACTTTCTCCGCGACCGCGGCCAGACATGCCGCCCGGAAAAAAGCATCGCTCCACGATCGCCCGCCGGTCTTGACCATGATCAACAAAACACCACTCGGTCCGATGCCGGCTGGCAGGTGGCCCCTGCCGGCTGCGGCTCAGCCAGGCAAGGGGTTCATGGTTGCCGCGAGCCGTTTGCGCAACCGCTGCAGCGGCAGCGTATTGAGAACATCGCCCGCCTCCAGCCAGCCGCGCCGGGCCTGATCGACGCCCAGCGCCAGCCAGCGCAGATCGGTGCCGTGGTGGGCGTCGCTGGATATCGCGATCGCGACGCCGGCATCCCTGGCCTGGCGGCACTGCAGGTCGAACAGGTCCAGCCGGTCCGGCTGCGAGTTCAATTCGAGAAAACAGCCGCGCCCGCGCGCATGGCGGATGATCCGCTCCATGTCCAGCGCGCAGGGTCCGCGGGTGCCGAACAGTCGCCCGTTGGGATGGGCGAGGATGCTGAAGTTGGGCCGGTCCATGGCATGCAGGATGCGCGCGGTCTGCTTCTCCCGGGACAGGTCCAGGTGGCTGTGCACGGCGCCGACCACCAGGTCGAGGCGGGCCAGCACGGCGTCGGGCAGGTCGAGTCGGCCATCCGCCAGGATGTCCACCTCGATGCCCTTGAGCAGGACGATGTCCTGGAGCTTCTCGTTGAGCCGGTCGATCGCATCGATCTGCACGCCCAACCGCCGCGCATCGAGTCCGTGCGCGACGGTCAGGCTGCGCGAATGGTCGGTGATCGCAAGATACCCGAGGCCGGCCGCGCGGGCCGCCTGCGCCATCTGTTGCAGGCTCTCGCTGCCGTCACTGGCGTCGGTGTGGGCATGCAGGTCGCCGCGAAGATCGGCGCGTTCGATCAGCTGCGGCAATGCCTTGCGGCGGGCGGCCTCGATTTCGCCATGGTCCTCGCGCAGCTCGGGTGGAATGCAGGGCAGTCCTATCGATGCGTAGACCGATGCTTCGGTGTCGCCGGCGATGCGTGTCCGGCCGCGGTACACGCCGTATTCGTTGATCTTCAGTTTCTGCGCCCGGGCGATCCGGCGCAGGGTGATGGTGTGCGCCCTGGAGCCGGTGAAGTAGACCAGTGCCGAGCCGAAGCTGGCCGCACGCACCACGCGCAGATCCACCTGCAGGCCGTTCTTGAGCACCACGCTGGCACGCGTTGAACCCTGCGCAAGCACCTGTCCGACTTGATCGAACCCGCACAGTTGCCCGATGGCAGCGCCGCCGGCCGGCGCCACGGCCAGAATGTCCAGATCGCCCACGGTGTCGCGTCGGCGCCGAAAGCTGCCGGCGACGACGACTTCGGACACCCCGGGAACCGCACGCAGGCAGGCGAGCAGGGCGTCGACACTGGGCGTGACGCGCGCCAGCGGCCATCGTCCGGCGCGCTCCAGATGGTCGGCCGCGGCCTTGGCGATGCGGCGTTCGCTGACGGCGCCGAAACCGGGCACCGTGCGTATGCGGCCCTCGCGCGCCGCACTCAGCAGCTGTGCGGGCGAGCGTATGCCGAGTTCGTGGTACAGCGTATGCACGCGCCTGGGGCCGAGCCCGGAAATATGCAGCAGGTCGGTAATGCCGCGGGGAAAGCTGGCGCGCAGGCGGTCGAGCTGGTCGCAGCTGCCGCGCGCCAGGATCTCGGCGATCTTGCCGGCCAGATCCTTGCCGACTCCGGGCAGGTCGTCGAAGTCGTGGCCCTGCGCGGCCCGGTCGGCCATCTCCTCGGGCCAGGCGCCGAGCGTGCGTGCGGCGTTGCGGTAGGCGCGCACGCGGAAGGCGTTGGCCTGCTGCAGTTCGAGCAGATCGGCGATCTCCTCGAACATCGCCGCGATCTCGGTATTTCGGACAGTCATGACGACCTCCATCGAGCCGGATGGCCAGCCTAGTGCGGGCGCGAGGCCGCGATACCGACCTGGATCAATTTCCGCACAAGGCGGCAACCCGTGCCGGATGCCGACAAACACGCATGTGGTTGATCTGAGTCAGCATCGTGCATGCCGGATACGCGATGCTGTGAATGTTGTGGATGCCCGGAACATGTGTGCTTCAACGCAGCAGGTGTCGCCATGCATGAAAATCATTCGTCTCGATCGATGTCCCCCGAGCGGGTGCGTGTATCTCCCCCCGGTCTCGAGGGCCTGCTGCGCGTTCCGCCGGATGCCTTCGGCGTGGTGGCGTTCGCGCATGGCAGCGGCAGCGGCCGTCTCAGTCCGCGCAACAACCAGGTCGCCGAGGCGCTGGGCGCCTCGGGCATCGGCACATTGCTGTTCGATCTGCTGGATGAGGACGAGGCCGGCGATCGGCGCAACGTGTTCGATGTCGCCTTGCTGGCCCGGCGGTTGGAGCTGGCTATCGACTGGATATCGCGACGCGGGGACATCGGCCATCTGCCGATCGGCCTGTTCGGCGCCAGCACGGGGGCAGCCGCTGCGCTGGTGGCTGCCGCTGCCAGCACTCGGGTCGTGGCTGTCGTCTCGCGCGGCGGACGGCCTGACCTGGCCGCCGAGGCTCTGCCGCGGGTGCGCGCGCCGACCTTGCTGATCGTCGGCAGCCTGGACACCGACGTGCTCGACCTGAACCGCCAGGCTCTGGCGCGCATGCGTTGCGAACGTGAGCTGAGTATCGTGCCCGGAGCGACGCACCTGTTCGAGGAGCCGGGCACGTTGCAGACGGTGATCGAGCTGAGCCGCGACTGGTTCCGCGCGCATCTGGCATGAAAGCATCGATGCATCCACTCCATTTTCTTTGCCTCCGCGGCAGGGGAAGCCGTGCGCGATCTTGCCGCCGCCCCGGCGCATGCCGGCAGCTGCATCCTTGCCCCACCGGGTACCGCGCGCGGCGAGGGTGACGGCGATGCCTGGCACGGCGCCACAGCGGCGGAGGATGCGCATGCCGGGCCTGTCGGCCAAGGTCGCTTTCCTGCGACGGCCGGACAGCTACCCGGAGCAGGTCGGGCGGATCGAGACACTGGAAACGCACATGTCATGGCTGTTCTTGTCCGAATGCCATGTGTACAAGCTGAAGAAGCCGTTCCGCCACGACCTGATCGATTACGGCACGCCCGCGGCGCGCCGGCTCAACTGCTTGCGCGAGCTGCGCCTGAACCGCCGGCTGGCACCGGACGTCTACCTTGCCATGGTGGCATTGACCGTCGATGCGGCGGGCCGGCTCGGGCTGGACGGCGACGGGCGGCGCATCGACTGGCTGGTGAAGATGCGGCGCATGCCGGCCGAACTCACCCTCGAGCATCGCCTGCGGATGGGAACGGTCGATGCCGCCGACATTGGCCGCATCATGGCCCGTCTGGTGCCGTTCTTTGCCGATGCGCCACGCGCGGGCTGGACGCCCGCCGCATACCGTCGGCGCCTGCTGGCATCGATCGATGCCACTGCCGTCGAACTGATGCGTCCGGAGTTCGGTCTGGCGCAGCGACGGATCGCCGCGTTCGCGGCGATCTTGCGCGGCTTCGTCGAAGCGCACGCCGACATGCTCGATGCGCGGGTGCGCGCCGGCCACATCGTGGAGGGGCATGGCGATCTGCGTCCGGAGCATATCTACCTGACCGAATCGCCGACGATCGTGGATTGCATCGAGTTCAACAGGGAGTTGCGATTGCGTGATCCTGTCGACGAACTTGCATTCCTCGCCATGGAGTGCGGCCGCCTCGGCCGGCCGGAGCCGGCTGAATGGCTGTTCCAGGCCTACCGCGAACTGAGCGCGGACGATCCGGCGCATGCGCTGGTCGAGTTTCATGCGGCACACAATGCGTTCGTGCGCGCCAAGATCGCGCTCTGGCATCTCGATGACCCGCATGCCGGCACAGCAGGGCACTGGACCGCCTGCGCGAACGACTTCTTGCGCCATGCATGGCGTCATGCCAGACGCATGTCCCGATCGCCGCGGAGCGCCGCGCATCGGCGGTAGCGCGCAGGGCTCACCCATCGCATTGCGCCTGCACCGTGCGTGCACCCGGCACGCCGCAAGACGCCACGATCAAATGGCGCTGGCGGACATCGAACAGGCATGGTGGCGCCGTATCGCCTGGGCGAACAACGGTGCGCTTGCCAGTACCTCGACCCGGTCCGCGGCAGCACTGCCCGCCAGGCGAAACGGGGGCACGCTGTCGGTGACGAGGATGCGGTCCAGTACCGGATCGGCCAGTTCCCGGGCAGCGGTGCCGACGAACAACCCGTGGCTGGCGACGGCATACACCGCCTGCGCGCCGGCCTCGCGTGCGGCATGCGCCGCACGCAGCAACGTCGTGCCTGTGCCGATCAGATCGTCGACGATCACCACGCTGCGTCCGGCGACCTCGGCGAACAGCGCCTCGCCGGACACGACTCCGGCACTGCGCCATTTTTCCATCTGGCCCAGCGTCGCAGGCCGCTGCAGTTTATCCGCCAGGGCGCGACGAAACGCGTCGGCACGCTTCAACCCGCCGCTGTCCGGCGACAGCACGGTCACGTCCCGGCCGCGCAGCACCGCAGCCAGGTGCGAGGCGAACAGGGGCTGTGCTTCCAGCTGTTCGGCGCCGCAGCGAAAGGCGTTCTCGAACGCCGCTGGATTGTGCACGTCGAGCGCAAGCACGCCGTTCACGCCGACTGCTTCAAACAGCTGTGCCACGTATCGCGTCGTGACCGGATCGTGGGGCTTGCTTCGACGATCCTTGCGCGCATAGCAGAGATAGGGTGTGATCGCGGTGAGCCTGGCCGCACCGCCATCGCGCATGGCCGCCAAGAAAAACAGCAGCCGGCACAGCTTGTCGTTTACGCTCTGCTCGGCGTCGGCATAGAGCGAGTGCACAACATAGATGTCGGCACCGCGCACGCTCTCCAGCGGGCGCGCCTTGTGCTCGCCATCGTCGAACTCGCGTTCCTCATGCGCGCTCAGCGCGATGTCGAGCGTGGCGGCGATCGCCTGTGCCTGCGGCCGGCTGGCACCCAGTCCGTACAGCCTGATTTCTGACATGCAACCTCCCGTGCCCCATGACCGGCCCGGCGATGTTGGCAGTTTGGCTCCGGTGCACCACGGGGTATTGACCGAGATCAACACGCGACACGGCTGTCGCGGTGCGGATCGTGCCTGCCGGCGGGTGCTGATACTCAATGCCGCATCAGCACCGGAATGGAGGCATTGCCCAGGACGTGGCGCGTGGCACCGCCGAAAACCCACTCGCTGAAGCGCGTGCGGCCATAGGCGCCCATCACCAGCATGTCGGCGTCGAGCTTCGAGGCGGCATCGAGCAGGGCCTCGCCTGCCTCGTCGTCGCTCGTCGGAAGCGGCTGTTCCTCGACATGAATACCGTGGCGCTGCAGGTAATCGCGAAGGTCGAACTCAGGCCTCCAGCCGATCTCGCTGAACGGGTGGCGTTGCTCACCATGCAGCAGGACCACGCGCCGGGTGCGCATGATCAGCGGCCGCGCGGCATGGATCGCGCGGATCGCTTCGGGCGAACCGTTCCAGGCCAGCGCGATGCAATCGAGGCCAAAGGCAGCCTTCGTCCCCGGCGGGACGGTGATGCACGGCAGGCCTGTGGTCAGCACCACGTTGCCGAGCGCCGGCGCCGAGCCCCACGGCGCGTTCGCTGCACGTTCGAGCACGAGCAGGTCATGCCAGTTGCCGATGTGCTCAAGCACAGCCGGCAGGTACCCTTCGGCCACCTGCCATGCGGCCCTGCGCGCGCCGAGCCGATGCGCCAGCTCGATGAAGGAGTCACCGGCGGCGAAGGCAAGATCATTCAACTGGCGCGTGCTTTCGAGCAAGTTCGCCAGTAGCCCCGGCGCGTCGTAGGCAGGCATTGCCGCCATCGGCGACGGGCAGACATACACCCCGGTCAGTGCTGCCTCCAATGCTGCGGCAAGATGCGCCGCGTACTCCACTCCCGGCGTCCAGTGGTCGAAATTTTCCGTGTGAACAAGAATGTCCTGCATGGCTGGCGCTCCTCCTCGGTCACGATCCACCTCGAGCCGAACGCGTCCGGATCCGGCGCGATGCGGCATTCGGCTATGGTCCGGCCATCCTCGTCGCCCGAACGCTCCGGCGTGTTGACGCAAATCAACCAGCGCACAGGCCATGGTCGTCGAGGTGAGCAGACACCCACCGGATCCTGGCCGGATGCCCGGTGCCCCCATCTGCGACAACTTGCCATGTTGTCTGGTGCAATGGCAGGTGTATAGGTGCATCGGGAGCGTCACGGGCACAGGAGCTGCGCCATGATATGCCCGGGCAAGTTGCCGTTCGCTGTTTCGGCAATGACCGGGGACTGATCAGGGCCGATCAAGGAAGCACCATGAACATGTGGCTGATGAGTGGTTTTTCGGTCGTTTTTTTGCTGCTGGTATCCACGGGTCTGTTCTTCTTTGCGGCAACCAGAGGCGCGCTGGTTCTGCGCGGCCTGTCGGCGGATTCCCCCTGCGACAAATCGCATGTGTACCCCATCTATTCGAACATGCGCCTGATCAAGCTGGTCGATTTCCAGCCGATCATCTCGGCCATCCTGCTGTTCCAGTACCACCATCTTGTCTCGCGTATCGTGCACGAGCTCCGGCAGGTCGACCTGAAAAACCGGAACGTGCTGATCACGTCATGCGCCTTCGGCAATGTCATTCCGAGAGTGGTGCAGGCGGCTCTCCAGGCGGGCGCCGGGCGCGTCCTGATCACCGACATCATCGACAATGAACTCGTTCACGCACGCAGCAAGATCGACGATCTTTCAACCAGGGTGGAGTTCATCGAGGACAACGCCACGTCGATGCGGCAAGCCGATGGCGTGGCCGCCGTCAACGTCATGTTTTTCCTGTTGCATGAACTGCCGCACCAGCTCAAGGGACAGGCCCTGAGCGAGGCCGGACGCATGCTGGCACCGGGCGGCAAGCTCCTGCTGGCGGAATTTCATCGGCCCGACGTGCGGGTTCTGCGCGCGATGAGCTGGATGTACTTCAAGGTATTCGAGCCCCTCGGTCTTGCCCTGTGGACTACCCACGACCCGCTCGACTGCCTGGAAAGCATGGGCGGATGGACGTGCGAACGCACAACGTATTTCTTCGGGAATTTCCAGATCATCGTCGCAACAAAACAGTAGTTTTCGGGCAGGAAACGGGGTTCCGCATGGCGACACCGGTCAGCGCCGACCGGCAGTCGGGAGAGAGAAATGGAAATGATCGATGCCGATGTCGCCATCGTGGGAGCGGGTGGGGCAGGGTTGCGCGCCGCCATTGCACTGGCCGAGACCGACCCGAAGCTGCGCATCGCACTGATCTCCAAGGTCTATCCTATGCGCAGCCACACATGCGCCGCCGAAGGCGGCGCGGCCGGAGTCATCAAGGCGGGTGACAGCCTCGACATGCACTTTGACGATACGGTCAGCGGCGGCGACTGGCTGTCCGACCAGGATTGCGTGGAATATTTCGTCAAGGAGGCGCCCCGGGAATTGCTGCAGCTGGAGCATTGGGGCTGCCCCTGGAACCGCGAGGCGGACGGCTCCGTGGCGGTGCGATCGTTCGGCGGCATGAAGAAGCAGCGAACCTGGTTCGCCGCCGACAAATCCGGCTTTCACATCCTGCATACGCTGTTTCAGACGTCGCTGCAGTTTCCGTCGATCGTCCGTTTCGACGAGTACTACGCGCTCGACCTGCTGCTGGACGAAGGCCGTTGCCAGGGCCTGACGGCGATGGAAATGCGCAGCGGCCTGATCCGGCAATTTCGCGCCAAGGCGGTCATCATCGCCGGCGGCGGTGCCGGGCGCATGTTCCCGTTCACCACCAACGGTGCGATCAAGACCGGCGACGGCATGGCGCTGGCCTACCGCGCCGGCGTGCCGCTGAAGGACATGGAATTCGTGCAGTACCACCCGACCGGGCTGCCCAATACCGGCAGTCTGCTGACCGAGGCGTGCCGCGGCGAAGGTGGTGTGCTGCTCAACAAAGACGGGCGCCGCTACCTGCAGGACTACGGCATGGGGCCGGAAACCGAGCTGGGCAAGCCGCAACTCAAGACGATGGAACTGGGGCCGCGCGACCGCTTGAGCCAGGCCTATTGGCACGAACTGCAGAAGGGCAACACGGTGTCCACCCGATGGGGCGAGTGCGTGTTGCTGGACATGCGCCACCTGGGGGCAAAGAAGATCAACGAGCGCTTGCCGCTGGTGCGCGAGCTGGCCATCAGCTACCTGGGCGTGGACATCGTGACCGACCCGGTGCCGGTCCGCCCGGTGGTGCACTACATGATGGGCGGCATCTCCACCGACACCCGGGCGGCCACGCCGCTGCCCGGGTTGTTCGCCGCCGGCGAATGCGCATGCGTCAGCCTCAACGGGGCCAATCGCCTCGGGTCCAATTCCCTGGTGGAACTGCTGGTGTTCGGCAAGCGGGCGGCATTGTCGGCCATCGAATACATCCAGGATCTTCCCGCCGCCGACACGGCTGCGCTGACGGCGCGTGCGCTGGAATCGCAGGCACGCATCCGCGAGCTGTTTTCGCGCACGGACGGCACCGAGTCCATGTCCGGCTTGCGCAGGGAGATGATGGACACGATGGAGAAGAACGTCGGCATCTATCGCGACCATGCCGGCTTGCAGGAAGCCGTGGACAAGCTTGGGCAGCTGCGCCAGCGCTATCGCAGGGTGATGCTCAACGATCGCAGCAACGTGTTCAACACCGACTTGTTCCAGGTGCTGGAACTGGGCTCCATGCTCGATTGTGCCGAGGCGCTGACAGTGGGCGCGCTGGCACGCAGGGAGTCGCGCGGTGCGCACCAGCGGCTGGACTACGTGAGGCGTGACGACGACAACTGTCTCCGCCACAGAATGGTGCATTACCAGGGTTCCGGTGCGCCGCGAGTGAGCTACCAGGACGTGGTGATCACCCGGTCGCCGCCTGGCCTGCGCGACTATTCGGGAGGCCACCAGTGAATGAACGCATGATTCATCTCGAAGTGTTGCGCTACGACCCGCAGGTCGACGGCGAACCGCATTTCCAGCGTTACGAAGTTCCCTGCAAGGAGGAGTGGGTGGTGCTGGACGCGCTCAATGCGATCAAGGAAAGCATCGACCCCACCCTGAACTACCGCTGGTCCTGCCACATGGCGGTGTGCGGCAGTTGCGGCATGATGATCAACGGCGAGCCCAGACTGTCCTGCCATGCCTTCCTGCGCGACTTCGAAGGGGTGATCCGGGTCGAGCCGCTGGCCAATTTCCCGATCGAGCGCGATCTGGTCACGGTGGCGGATGACTTCATCGACAAGCTCAAGCGGGTCAAGCCCTACCTGATCCCCGGGGAGAACAAGCCGATTGCCGATGGCGAGTACCGGCAAACCCCCGCGCAGCTGATGAAGTACCGGCATTTTTCCATGTGCATCAACTGCATGCTGTGCTACGCCGCCTGCCCGCAATACGCCTTGCAGCCGCTGTTTCTCGGACCGGCCGCCATCACGCTGGCGCACCGCTACAACCTCGACTCGCGCGACGGCGGGCGCGAGGAACGCCAGCAAGTGATTGCCACCAACGAGGGCGTGTGGGAGTGCTCGTTCGTGGGCGCCTGTTCCGAGGTATGCCCCAAGGCCGTAGATCCAGCAGGCGCGTTGCAGCAAGTCAAGGTGGCCAGCACCCTGGACTGGTTCAGGGAACACCTGCTGCCGGGGGCTGCGAAATGAGCCGCCGACCGTTCGTTCGCCCGGTCTCCAGGACCCACTGGTATTTCAAGCATCCACGCTACCTGCGTTACATGTCGCGCGAAGTCACCTGCGTCTTCATCGGCGCCTTCGCACTGCTGCTGCTGTGCGCGGTGGAGCGCCTGTCCGAGGGCCAGGCCGCCTATGAGTCGTTTCTCGCCGCCATTACCGGCCCGTGGAGCACCCTGGGCCTGTCGGTCGTATGGATCTTTGCCGTCCACAACGCCATCAGCTGGTTCAACGTCACCCCCAAGGCACTGCCGGTGCAGATCGGCGAGGGATTCCTGCCGGGCAGGTTCATCGTGGCTGCCCACTATGCGGCATGGATACTGATTTCGCTGGCGGTGCTGTTTTTTGCCGGAGTCCTGTAACCCCATGGCCAAATCCAACAAACCCATTGTCTGGAGCCTGTTCGCCGCTGGCGGCACACTCGCAGCCATGCTGGCCCCGGTGCTGGTGCTGTTGTTCCTGCTGGCGGCGATGGGCCACGCGCCGGGCCTGCTGAGCTATGCCCAGCTATACGCATTTGCGGCGCATCCGTTGGGCAAGCTGTTCCTGCTGACGGTGATCGCGTTGTTTCTGTGGCATGCCGCGCATCGGTTGCGCGTGGCGCTGCATGATTTCGGCCTGCGCCAGGACCGGTTCGTGGCCGTGATCGTGTATTTCGTGGCGGCCACAGGTACGGCCTTGTCGGTGCTGTATCTGGCACGCATCTGAGGTCCGCACGTGCTGCGATTCAGCCTGAAGCGCGAAGCGTTTCGTTGATCTGCGTCAACAAGCCATCGGCGCCCGGGAGCATAATCATCGATGGTCTTGCTCCCGGACACGATTTACGATGGATGCGGCCGGGTGCGGGTTTGGCGCAGCTTCAAACTTGCAATGCATGGAGGGCTGCGTCGCTAGATGCGGAGGACACATCCCATGACATCCCTGACGCGTTGGAATCCACTCAAGACGGTGAGCCGCATGGATCCGCTCGCCACTTTCGAAGACATGTTCCGCGGCCTGGGCACTCGCCCGCTGTGGCGCGAGCTTGAAGCGGCGGCGCCGGACATGCGTATCGACGTTACCGAAAACGACAAGGCATTTCTGGTCAACGCCGAAGTGCCGGGCATCGACAAGAACGACATCGAGATTTCGGTCGAGGGCAACCAGGTATCCATCAGTGCCGAGGTCAAGCGGGAAAGCAGGA
>JAGWNA010000075.1 GCA_028871555.1 Lysobacteraceae bacterium | reverse complement strand
TCCTGACTTACGTAGTTCGCGCGCCAATGCTTGCTCTCCGCCGTTTCGGTAGCCGCATCATCGCAAACCAGCGTGTCGCGCATGCGCATAACTTACTGATTTATTTGACAACTCATAACTGAGGATGAGGCATATGGGGAATCAGGAGCTGGCATGTACCTTGAAAGAACTGAGCAGCGCCTTTCGCAGCTTGGAATTCAACATAGCCGGCCAGTGACTAGAAATAGCCTGATCATGAGCATCTGCGCCACAGTGGATCGGCCGATAGTTACAAAAATAGATGTCTGCATTCACGACGGATTCGTCGTCTTTGGCAAAATTACTGTTGATCAGACATTCCTGTACTACGTGCTGCGCGCCATTGAAGGTGACTGGTCTCGTCACGGTCAGACGGGTTCTCAGATGAATCTGAATACCATGCTGATCAATTCCACCGAAGTGCTTTTCCCCCCGACAGGTGAAGAGCAAACCGCCATTGCCGAAGTTCTGTCCGACGTGGACGCCGAAATCGCTGCACTCGAAACCCACCTCGCCAAGACCCATCAGCTCAAGCAAGGCATGATGCAGCAACTGCTCACCGGCCGGATTCGCCTGACATGAGCGAACACCAGCACGAAGAATGGAAGGCGTCCTGGCGCGACGACTATCTGAAATGGGTCTGCGGCTTTGCCAATGCCGAGGGTGGCGTGCTGGTGATCGGGCGGGATGATGAGGGCGTGCTGGTCGGCTTGCCCGATGCGCACCGCCTGCTGGAGGAACTGCCGAACAAGGTGCGCGACCTGCTCGGGATCATGGTCGACGTGAATCTGCGCAGCGAGGCGGGCCTGGACTATCTGGAAATCGCGGTGCCGGCCTACCCCAACCCGATCAGCTACCGGGGCGAGTATTGCTACCGCAGCGGCAGCACCAACCAGACCTTGAAGGGAGCGGCGCTGGATCGCTTCCTTCTGCGCAAGCAGGGACGCCACTGGGATGGCGTGCCGGTGCCCGGTTTTGCCTTGGCCGATCTCTCGGCGGCGGCACTGGCCAGTTTTCGCGAGCGCGCCGCCGGCGGCCAGCGGCTTTCCACAGCGATGCTGGCGGAACCTGATACGGTGCTGCTCGACAAGTTGCGCCTGGTCGAACAGGGCTACCTGAAACGCGCGGCGGTGTTGTTGTTCGGTGTCGATCCCGAACGCCTGGTTACCGGAGCCTCGGTGAAGATCGGTTATTTCCGCACCGATTCTGACTTGCTCTACCATGACGAGATCCATGGCGACCTGTTCTCACAGGTGGATCGCATGCTGGACCTGCTGCTGACCAAATACCTGCGTGCGGGTATTTCCTATGCTGGTGTGCAACGACTGGAAACCTTCCCGGTGCCCGAGGCGGCGCTGCGCGAGGCGGTGATCAACGCCATCGCGCACAAGGATTATGCGTCGGGCATCCCGATCCAGATCAGCGTGTATGACGACAAGCTGATGATCTGGAATCCGGGCCAGTTGCCGCAGCACTGGACGCTGGATCAGCTCACCGCCAAGCATGCTTCCGTGCCATACAACCCGGATATCGCCAGCGTGTTCTTCCGTGCTTCGCTGCTCGAATCCTGGGGCCGCGGCATTGATCTGATCCGGCAGGCCTGCGCAGCTCACGGCTCACCGGAGCCACGCTTTCGCTGGGACAACGGTTTGTGGGTGGAGCTGCCGTTCCTAGTAGTGGATGGGGGGTGGACTACCCAAGAAACTACCCAAGAAACTACCCAAGAAACCGCGCAGCAGCAGATTCTTGCCTTGCTTCGAACCGAGCCAACGCTCACCCGCAAGGCCTTGTCCGAACGCATCGGACTGAGCGTGGACGGCATCAAGTATCACCTGGAAAAACTGAAGAAAGTCGGGGCGATTCGTCGCGAGGGATCGACCAAGTCGGGGCAATGGGAAGTACTGAAATGATGGGTGTCGATCAGCCTGGGCGGATGTCAGCGCGTCAGCGTGACATGGCTGAACTTGCTGTTGCCGGCAGGCAGCTTGCGCTTGAGCAGGCAGGTGGCACGGCAAGCTTTCGAGAAGACCGGAAGTATCGATTCCGCAGGTGCGCAGTTACAGGGGAAGCTTGAATGAGCACCGTCGGCCAGCGTGAAATCGCCACCCAACAACGCTTGGTCGAGCTGTTCAAGCAGCTCGGCTACACCTACCTTGGCCACTGGAAGGATCGCGGTGGCAGCAACCTCGAAGTGGCTTGCCTGGAGGATTGGCTGCGCCGGCAGGGCCACGATGACAAGTTGGTCGGCAAGGCGCTGTACGAGTTCGACAAGGCGCGGGCGCTGGGTGGCAGCCGCAGCCTGTATGAGGCCAATCGTGACGTGTACGGCTTGTTGCGTTACGGCGTGAAGGTGCGGCCGGCTGTGGGCCAGCCGCATGTCACGGTCTGGCTGATCGACTGGAAGCACCCCGCCAACAACGACTTCTCCATCGCCGAGGAAGTCACCGTGTCGGGCGCGCACACCAAGCGTCCCGATCTGGTGCTCTACGTCAACGGCATCGCGCTGGGCGTGCTGGAGCTTAAGCGCTCTACGGTGTCGGTCAGCGAGGGAATCCGGCAGAACCTGGACAACCAGAAGAAGGAGTTCATCGAGCCCTTCTTCACCACGGTGCAATTGCTGATGGCGGGCAATGACACCGAGGGCCTGCGCTACGGGATGGTCCACGCCCGGGAGAAGTACTACCTGGCATGGAAGGAGCCTGGCGAGATCGCGGCACCTGAAATGGATGGTCCGCTGGATCGCGCCATCAAGCAGATCTGCCGGCACAACCAGTATTTCGGCGTGCGTGCCGCGCAGGAGCATATTCGGCGGCGCGAGGGCGGCGTCATCTGGCACACCCAGGGCAGCGGCAAGTCGCTGACCATGGTGTGGCTGGCCAAGTGGATCCGCGAGCATGTGACCGATGCCCGCGTACTGCTGATCACCGATCGCACCGAGCTGGACGAGCAGATCGAGAAAGTGTTCAAGGGCGTGCGCGAGGAGATCTATCGCACCCGCAGCGGCGATGACCTGGTGCGCGTGCTGAATGCCCGCGACGAATGGCTGATCTGCTCGCTGGTGCACAAGTTCGGCAGCGACGAGGAGCTGAGCGACAAGGAGCTGGATGCTTACGTCGAAGGCATCCGCAAGCACCTTCCCGCGGACTTCGTGGCCAGGGGTGATATCCACGTCTTCGTCGACGAGTGCCACCGCACCCAGTCCGGCAAGTTGCACCAGGCCATGAAAGCCCTGTTGCCCGGCGCGATGTTCATCGGTTTCACCGGTACGCCCCTGCTCCGGGCCGACCGGCAGAAGAGCATCGAGGTGTTCGGCCCATACATCCACACCTACAAGTACGACGAGGCGGTGCGCGACGGGGTGGTGCTGGACCTGCGCTACGAGGCTCGCGACATCGACCAGCAGCTGACCTCGCCCGAGAAAGTGGACCAGTGGTTCGAGATCAAGACCCGCGGCCTTTCTGCCTGGGGCAAGGCGCAGGTGAAGAAGCGCTGGGGCACGATGCAGCGCGTGCTGAGTGCGCGCGACCGGCTGGAGAAGATCGTCGCCGACGTTCTGCTGGATATGGAGATCCGCCCGCGGCTGATGGATGGCCGCGGCAATGCCATCCTGGTGACCGCAAGCATCTATGCGGCCTGCCGCGTCTTCGAGATGTTGCAGAAGACCGACCTGGCGGCCCGGAGCGCGATCGTCACCTCCTATCGGCCATCGGCCAACGACATCAAGGGTGAGGAGAGCGGCGAGGGGCTGACCGAGAAGCTGCTGCAGTACAACGTCTATCGCCGCATGCTGGCCGAGCACTTTGACGAGCCGGAAGAGTCGGCCATGTCCAAGGTCGAGACGTTCGAGAAGAACGTCAAGAAGCGCTTCGTCGACGATCCGGGCCAGATGCGCCTGCTGATCGTGGTGGACAAGCTGCTGACCGGTTTCGACGCACCGCCGGCGACCTACCTCTACATCGACAAGCAGATGCAGGATCACGGCCTGTTCCAGGCGATCTGCCGGGTCAACCGGCTCGATGGCGACGACAAGGAATACGGCTACATCATCGACTACAAAGACCTGTTCAAGTCGCTGGAGGGTGCGATCAAGGATTACACCGGCGAAGCCTTTGCCGGTTACGACAAGGACGACGTCGCCGGCCTGCTCAAGGACAGGCTCGAACAGGGCCGGTCGCATCTCGACGAGCTCCGCGAATCCATCAAGGCCTTGTGCGAACCGGTGGAACCACCCCGGGATACGCCGGCTTACCTGCGCTATTTCTGCGGCCCCAGCGATGACAAGGCGGCGACCCAGGACAACGAACCCAAGCGCGTCGCGCTCTACAAGCTGGTGACCTCGTTGCTGCGCGCCTACGCGGACATCGCCAACGAGATGGCTGACGCCGGGTATTCAATGGCGTAGGCCAAGGCGATCAGGGCGGAAGTGACGCACTACGAGAAGGTCCTCGAGGAGGTTCGCCTCGCCAGTGGCGACCATGTGGACATGAAATCCCTGGAGCCGGCGATGCGCCACCTGCTGGACACCTATATCCGCGCCGAGGACAGCGAGAAGGTTTTCGCGTTCGACGACATGGGCCTGATCGACCTGATCGTGGTCCATGGCGAGGATGCCGTCGGTGCGTTGCCGGATGGCATCCGCAGCGACGAAGGCGCGGTGGCCGAGACCATCGAGAACAACGTGCGCAAGCTCATCATCGACGAGATGGCGGTCAACCCGAAGTACTACGAAAAGATGTCCGAACTGCTGGACGCGCTGATCAAACAGCGCAAGCAGGAGGCAATCAAGTACAAGGACTACCTGCGCAAGATCGTCGAACTGACTCGCCAGGTGCGTACGTCATCCGTGCGCACCGACTACCCGCCGAACATCATCAGCCCCGCGCGGCAGGCGCTGTACGACAATTTGAGCGATGCCGAGTGCAACGCCATTGCCGTGGGTCATGCGTCACTGGCCGATGCCAATACCCGGCAGACAGCGGTACTGGTTTTGCATGATGCGATCCAGGCGGTGAAAAAGGCGGACTGGCGCGGCAACAAGTTCAAGGAACGCGAGGTGAAAGCGGCGATCTCCGACCTGCTGGGACATGCGGGCGATCGCGTCGAGGCCCTTTTCGAGCTCGTGAAGAATCAGCGTGAATATTGAGCGCAACCATATCGAGATCGGCGGTGTCCGCGTCGAGGTCGTTCGCAAGGACATCAAGAACCTTCATGTGGGCGTGTATCCGCCGCAGGGACGGGTTCGCGTGGCCGTGCCGCTGCGACTGACGGATGATGCGGTCCGGCTGGCCCTGGTTTCGCGGCTGGGCTGGATCCGCCGCCAGCGCCGCGCCTTCCTGGAACAGGATCGCCAGTCCCGCCGCGAGATGGTGAGTGGCGAGACCCATTACCTGGCGGGTCGCCGCTATCGCTTGAAGGTTCGCGAACACGATGCGCCCGCACAGGTGGAAGTACGCGGCCACCAAACGCTGCTGCTGAGCGTGCGACCCCAGCAGGATGCCGGGCAGCGCCTGCTTGTGCTGGAGCGCTGGTATCGTGCCCGCCTGCGCGAGCCGGCCGGCGAGTTGCTGGAGCAATGGGCGGCGCGGATGGGCGTCACGGTGGTGGACTGGGGCATCCGCAAGGCGAAGACCCGCTGGGGAGCCTGCAATCCTCAGGCCCGACGTATCTGGCTGAATCTGGAACTGGTCAAGAAACCGGTGCAGTGCCTGGAATACATCGTCGTGCACGAATTGGTGCACTTGATGGAGCGTCACCACAACGACAGATTCGCGGCGCTCATGGATTGCTACCTGCCCGACTGGCGCTTGCGCCGTGATCTGCTCAACAAGTCACCGCTGGCGCATGAAGCATGGGAATACTGATTGAGTTTCAGCGATCCAGTTCGTGCTGTCACAGGAGCCTGCACTTCGTCCAGGTCACCGGCCGGTACACCAGCGACGACCTGCTGGGCGCGATCTTCGGGTCGTTCTGCATCGGCAAGTGACCTGTGGGCCGTCCGGCCTGCATCAGGGGGTAGCTTCACCTCCGGCCGAGTCGCTCTGGAAGCCCTTTACCAGCCGGTCGAACAGCAGGCCGTAGGCCACCGCGAGCGGTATGGTGACGATGGCCGCCGCTGCCATCAGCGACTGCCAGTAATAGATGTCGCCGCGGATCAGCTCGGTGGGTACGCCGGCGCTCACCGTGTGGCTGGCGGTTGAACTGACGAAAACCGTCGCGTAGATGTAGTCGCTCAGCGACAGGGCGAAGGCGAACACGATGCAGGTCGCGATGCCCGGCAGCGACAGCGGCAGCGCCACCCGCACGAAAGCCTGCCAGCGACTGCAGCCGTCGATCAATGCCGCCTCTTCCAGCTCGCGCGGCAGCGACTTGAAGAAGCCCAGCAGCAGCCAGGTGCAGAACGGCACGGTAATCGTCGGATACACCAGGACCAGGGCCCACACGGTATTGGCCGCTCTGAGAAAGGTGACGATCTGGTACAGCGGAATGAACAACAGCGTGGGCGGGATCAGATACACCAGAAAGATCGCGATGCCGGAGCGCTCGCCCCAGTGGCCCGCCAGCCGCGACAGGCTGTAGGCGGCCGGCACCGCCAGCAGCAGCGTGATGATGACCACGAGGATGCCGATGAACAGCGAGTTCCACAGGAACACCGGGTAGTTGGTGCCGGTGAACAGGAAAATGACGTGCTTGAGTGTCGGCGGCAGGTTGTAGACAAACGGGTTGTTGGCGGCATCGTACAGGTCCGCATCCTGCTTGAAGGCCGTGATCACCATCCACACGATCGGAAAAACGGCGAACAGCGTGAACAGCAGCAGGCCCAGTAGGAACCCCAGCCGACGCAATGCCGGCATCATGGCCGGTCGCCTTGCGATTCGGCGCGGTAGGCCATGCGCAGCGCAAGGATGGCGCCCGCCAGCAGCACCGGAAACATGAACAGGGCCACCGCCGCACCTTCGCTGAGCGCGCCGCCATCGATGCCCTTCAGATAGGCCCAGTACGGCAGAACCTGGGTGGCGTAGCCCGGTCCGCCACGCGTGGTCAGCGCCGTGACGGCCATGTCGCCGAATACCAGCAGCGCGGTAAACATGCTGGCCACCATCAGGATCGGCAACAGTGCCGGCAGGGTGATGGAAAACAGGGTGCGGAAAAATCCGGCACCGTCGACCTGGGCCTGCTCGAAGATGTCGCGCGCAATCGAGGTGCGGCCGGCGAGCACGATGATCGTGGCGAATGGCAGCAACCGCCACACATTGATCGCCACGATCGCACCGAGACCGAGCCATTCCTTGCCGTAGTAGTAGAGGTGGTTCGCCGGTCCCAATGGCGAGCCGGGGCCGAGCAGGTGGATATGCCGCAGCAGCCAGTCGACCGGGCTGAATTCCGAGTCCAGCAGCCACAGCCAATCGATCGCCGCCAGCGATACCGGCATGGCCCAGGGCAGAATCAGCAGGATCTGCAGCAGCCGTTTGCCGCGGAAATCCCGCACCAGCAACTCCGATTCCGCGGTGGCCAGCACCAGCGTCAGGATCAGCGTGCCCAGCGTGACGATCACGCTGTTGCGCAACGCCAGCGGAAACGCCGACTCGTGCAGCACCTGCACGAAGTTGCCCAGGCCGACGAAACCGTGGATGCTCGGATCGCCGACCGTGGCGGACGTCATGCTGAGGGCGATGGCCAGGAAAAAGGGCAGACCCACCAGCGCGGCGATATAGAGCAGCGAAGGGGCCAGCATGAGCCAGCCCAGCAAGCGGTCGCGATCGCCCAGGCCGACGCGTGCAGTTGTTTCAGCCCCGTTCATCGCGCACCCGCAGACCGGTGGTGGGATCGAAATAGCGCAGCCGTGAACGCGCCACCGTGAACTGGCGCCGTTCGCCGACGTGCAGCGTGGCGGCCACCGCCGGCGGCACCTTGGCGAGCAACTTCTGCGGCGCGGCGCCGTTTTCGATCTCGCCGTACACCAGCCATTCGGCGCCGAGAAACTCCAGTTGCGAGATGTGCATGTGCAAACTCAGCGCATCATCGTGTGCGACAGCCGGCGATGCGCTGGGCAACAGGTATTCGGCGCGAAAGCCCACGATGCGCCCGTCCCGCTCCAGCATGTTCATCGGCGGTGCGCCGAGAAACGCGGCCACGAAAGTGTCGGCCGGATCGTCGTACAGCTCCTGCGGCGTGCCGAGCTGGTGCACCCGGCCATGCTGCATGATGGCGATGCGGTCGCCCATGCCCAGCGCCTCGAGCTGATCGTGGGTGACGTAGACGGTGGTGACGCCGGTGCGATCGTGCAACTGGCGCAGTTCGCCGCGCGCCATGGTACGCACCTGCGCATCCAGCGAACTCAACGGTTCGTCGAAGATGAAAAGCGCCGGATTGCGAACCAGCGCACGCGCCAGCGCCACTTTCTGCTTCTCACCGCCGGACAGCCGCGCCGGCCGGCGATGCAGCAGATGCCCGATGCCCATGATGCCGACGGCCCATGCGACCTTGGCGTCGCGCTCGGCCTGCGGCATGCCGCGGGTCTTGAGCGGAAAGGCGATGTTCTTGGTCACCGTCATGTTCGGATACAGCGCGTAACTCTGGAACACCATCGATATGTTGCGGGCGCGCGGCGGCAGATGCGTAACCGGCTCGCCGCCGATCAGGATCTCGCCTTCACTGGGCATTTCCAGTCCGGCAATCATGCGCATGAGCGTGGTCTTCCCGCAGCCGGAAGGGCCAAGGATCGCCAGAAACTCACCTTCCGCCACCACAACGTCGACGCCATTCACTGCGTGGATGCTGCCGTAATGCTTTTTTATTCCCCGCAGTTCAAGCGTCGCCATACGTCATATCCTCAGTCCCCGCTGGTTCATTTGGCCGGACAACCGATGTAGCCCTTTGCCTTCCATTTGGCGACGATGCTGGCGACCTGCGCAGCCGTGTCCTTGACCGCCTGCGCCGGCGTTTTCTTGCCGAGTGCCGCTTGCGCCATCATGGTGGACAGCAGGTGCGTGTTGTAGACCTCGCTCGCCGCCGGGTTGGCGAAGCCGGGATAACCTGGCCATGCGGTCCACTCGACGGCGTTGCGCAACACCTCGAGCTTGTCGGTCGGCACCGAGCTCGCGTCATGGTCCAGCCAGCCGTTGTGCGCCCACAGTTGCGGCACGGTCTTGGGGAAGGCGGGGAAGTTGTACAGCTCGCTTTCGCGGGTGGCCCAGCTGTAGTTCGCGGTGAGATCCAGCAGGAACTTCTTGGCCGCCAGCGTCTGCTCGTGATCGGTCACGTATTTCGGCAACACGTAGATGAACCACACGTGCGAGGTCTGGTGCACTTCGCCGCCCGGTCCCTTGAGGCCGGGACTGAAGCCGGTGTCCGCAGCATTTTTTGCATTGGCTTGCTGGGCGGTGCGGTAGAACGAGATGGAATTCTGGATGTAAGACGCCTGGCCGGAGACGAAGGCCTGGTTGTTCGAGGCGGGGTTCCAGCTGAATACCTCGGGAGTTTCGGCGTCCTTGAACAGTTTCGTCTGGAATTCGACCGCCTTGACCACCTGCGGCGAGTCCAATGCCACGTTGCCGCATTTGTCGAATACCGAACCGCCATACGACCAGATCAGCGAACGGGCATAGAATTCGGAATCCAGTTCCGGTGACATGCCGACGCCCACCGGGATGCCGGTCTTCTGGAAGATCTTCACCCCGCCGGCGTACAGGTCGGCATAGCTCCTGGGGCCGTTCGGGTAGCCGGCCGCCTTCCAGAGCGATATCCGGTAATCCCCCGGATCCGGCACCCAGCCGTGGCAGTAGCCGTACCAGGCTTTCTTGAGCGGCAGATAGCTCTGGCTGGTGCACACCGCGTCCTGCTTGCCGAAGGCCTGCTCCGCCGCGTGGTTGACGTCGGCCAGATCCTGCAGTCCCTCGATGAAGGAAGCGGGCGTTGAAATGGTCTCGATCAGCGTGGAGCCCTTGCCGGCGGCGATCGACGCCGCCAGGGTCGGCACCAGATCCCCCAGATTGATGTGCTGCACCGTCACCTTGACGTTGTTGTGCTTGCCCCACTCCTGCGCATACTGGTCGAACCACTTGTCGTAACGCGGCACGAAATGGCTCCACTGGGTGATGGTGAGCGTGGTGCCGGCAGGAAAACTGGCCGGGAAGCTCATCGAGCCGTATTTGCTGGAGAAATGCACCGGAGCGGGTTGCAGATCCGCTGCCGCCGCCGCTGTTGTCAGCAGCATGGCGAGCACGCAGATGCCGCCGCGAAACAGGTACCTCTTCATGGCTGATTTCATCATGGCTGACCTCATCAAGTCGGACGCGTCATCACACGTATCGTCATCCCTGCGGCGAGCCACCCTCAAACGGTTGGCCGCAGGCATTCATCCGGGCACCCAGGCGATTGCCGGGTGGAGGGAAGTGGCAAAAAGATGCTGCATGAGAGTGGGTTGCGCCGGCGTGCGCGGTGGATCTACCGGTGACGGGGAACAGTCCGGTTGGCGCGAGGGGTTTGGCGCATGAATCATGTTTTTCACCATCGCGCGCGGTGCCGCTCATGCTGATGAGCGGCGGCACCAATGCGGCAGCGGCGACGAAAACCGGCGACTCGCTGTGGCGGACAGGGGGCCGCGGTGTCATGGATTCCTCCCCCTCAGGCTGGGAAACCATCAATAGCCAGCTGATTGCCGGAGTGTCGGAGGCACCACTGACTACGGTGATATCTGAAAATCATCGTCCAACTCAGGCTGAAAGCCTACATCGGCGTGAAGGCACAATGAAAGGAATTTACAGGCGAATGTTCTACGACTTTGGTAGCGCATCGTGCAGCACGACACCTCGCTGTTTCTGGCTATCGATCGACGCAGGAACATGCGACGGATCTGACGGCGGCCACGCCGGAATGCGGCGGCGGAGCCAAGTCGAAGGGATGTCCGGTCAGCCAGCCGGCGCGCCAGCGACCTTCGGGCCGGGTTCGGGTCCGAGCCGCCACAGGCGCGGCGGCGGGGAAGCGTTGTTCACTGGCCCGGTGCAAGAGCCCGGTCAAAACAGTGAAGCGCGAAACTCAATCGATCGAGCGTGCCAGCAACGCGTCGACCTCGCTACGGTCTGGCATGCCTGCTTGTGCGCCGAGCTTGCCGACCGACAGCGCGGCGGCGGCGCAGGCCTTGCGGACGGCTTGCGGCAGGCCTTCGTGCAGGAACACGGCGAGGGCGGCGTTGAAGGTGTCGCCGGCGCCGGTGCTGTCGACGGCGGCAACCCTGAAGCCCGGCTGGTGGATCGGCGCGGCCTGTTCGCGATACCACGCGCCCTCGCTGCCGCGGGTGAGCACGACCGGGCACGGCGCGCGTTGCATCAGGACGCGGAAATCCTCGTCTGGATCGGCGCCCAGCAGCGTCGCCAGCTCGTGCTGGTTGGGGGTGACGTAGCGCGCCAGCCGCAGCCACGCGGCGGGCAGCGGTTGGGCCGGCGCCGGGTCGAGGATCACCGGCACGCCGAGCCGATGGCACAGCCGCACCGTGGCCTCCACCGTTTCCAGCGGGATTTCCAGTTGCACCAGCACGGCATCGGCACGGGCGATCAGAGCCTGCGCGCGTTCCACCTGGGCCGGGCTGACGCAGGCGTTTGCCGCGGGCACCACGATGATCTGGTTTTCGCCCTGCGCCACGGTGATCGATGCGGTGCCGCTGGCAGCGTCGCGCAGCGTCAGCAGATGATCCAGAGCGATGCCCTCATCGGCCAGCGCGCGATGCAGCCGCTGGCCGAAATCGTCGTCGCCAAGGGCGCCGACCAGCGCCACCTCGGCGCCCAGCCGCGCCGCGGCCACCGCCTGGTTGGCGCCCTTGCCGCCGGGTACGGTGAAAAAGCGCTCGCCGAGCAGGGTTTCGCCGGGATCGGGGAAGCGCGGCGCCTGCGTGACCAGATCCATGTTGATGCTGCCGACGACGACGATGCGTGTCATGGACGCTTCCCGGTTGCGGACTTTCAGCGTGAATCCGGAAAGCTTACCTGTTGGCGCAGCGCTTGTTGGGGCTTGGGCCAGGATCGGCGCCGGGACGACGGGTCGGAAGCGGGGTTCCGGCATTTGCTTGCGGGCTGTCGCGGCCGAAGCCGCTCGCTCCCGCAGGGGGACTCTTCTCAGGGAGACGGCACGCGACCGATGCCGGAGTCGCCCGGCTCCAGTGCCGGCGCGGCGCCGGCCACGGCCAGCAGGGACAGCGCATAACCGTCCTCCATGCTGACGGTGGATACCTCGTCCCAGGTAAAGAACGACGCCTCGAGCATCCACTCCGCATCGGGGCTGAGTTCCTGCAGGTAGAACCCGTCCTCGTCGACGCTGGACAGCCGGCCGATGTAGCAGACCTCGGAGTCGTCCTCGCTGTTCACGTGCACGCCGATCACCGCTGCGCGCGCGCCGGCGGCCTGGATGACTTCACGGATATTGTCCAGCGGGAAACCGCGCGGCGGGCTCGGCAGGATCTGTTTCAGCGCCAGCGCCTTCTCGAAGAAAACGTGGTGCTTGTCCGGCGCCTCCAGCTCGGAAACGTCGCGGTGGCGCATCACGTACATGCCGTCGTAGGTGATGCCGTCGCCGATCACCCACAACAGGAAGAATTCGCGCCCGACACCACCCACGTAACCGCAGAAGCTGCCGTGTTCAAGCTCTTCGCGCCACAGCCGGACCAGTGTCTGCTTCTGCTGCGCTTCCCGCAGCTGGGCGCGCTGGCCGGTGGTTTTCAGTTCAATGATGTTGCTCACAACGAGGATTTTAGCAGATCGGGCTGTCAGGCTTGTTTACAGAATGTAGCGGCTGAGGTCTTCGTCGGAGACCAGGCTTCCAAGGCTCTTATCAACATGTTCGGCGTCGATCAGGTATTTTTCGCCGGATTTGTCTGCAGCTTCATAGGAGATCTTCTCCAGCAGGCGTTCCATCACCGTATGTAGCCGGCGCGCGCCGATGTTCTCGGTGCGCTCGTTCACCTGGAACGCCACCTCGGCCAGCCGGCCGATGCCGCTGTCGGCGAATTCAAGGCCGACGCCCTCGGTGGCGAGCAGGGCGGCGTATTGCTTGGTCAGCGCGTTGTGCGGCTCGCGCAGGATGCGCTTGAAATCGTCCACCGACAGCGCCGACAGCTCGACCCGGATCGGCAACCGACCCTGCAGCTCCGGGATCAGGTCGGACGGCTTGGCCAGCGAGAACGCGCCGGAGGCAATGAACAGCATGTGGTCGGTCTTGATCGGACCGTATTTGGTGGACACCGTGGAGCCCTCGACCAGCGGCAGCAGATCGCGCTGCACGCCCTCGCGGCTGACCCCGGCATGGCCATGGTCGCCGCGTTGCGCGACCTTGTCGATCTCGTCGATGAACACGATGCCGTTCTGTTCGGCCGCCTCCATGGCCTGCGTGCGCAGCTCCTCGTCGTTGAGCAGCTTGCCGGCCTCCTCATCGATCAGCAGCGGGCGCGCCAGCTTGATCGCGAGCTTCCGCTGCTGGCTCTTGGCGCCGCCCAGGTTCTGGAACATCTGCCGCAGTTGCTGGCCCATCTCCTCCATGCCGGGCGGTGACATGATCTCCACGCCCACGTTCATGGCGAAATCCAGCTCGATCTCGCGTTCGTCCAGGCTGCCTTCGCGCAGCTGCTTGCGAAGTTTCTGGCGAGTGTCGCTGTCGATCGCCGGGGCCGGCGCATCGTGGCTCCAGTCGGCCGGTACCTGCCGGCGCGGCAGCAACGCGTCGAGGATGCGATCCTCGGCGCGGTCCTCGGCCTGCGTGCGCACGCGCTTGATCGCCTGCTCGCGGGTGAGCTTGTACGCCACGTCGGCGAGGTCGCGGATGATCGATTCGACATCCTTGCCGACGTAGCCGACCTCGGTGAACTTGGTTGCCTCCACTTTCACGAACGGCGCGTTCGCCAGCGTCGCCAGGCGGCGCGCGATCTCGGTCTTGCCCACGCCGGTAGGGCCGATCATCAGGATGTTCTTCGGCGTCACCTCCTCGCGCATGCCCGGCTCCAGCTGCATGCGCCGCCAGCGGCTGCGCAGCGCCACCGCCACCGCGCGCTTGGCGTCGTGCTGGCCGATGATGTAGCGGTCGAGTTCGTTGACGATTTCGCGGGGAGTGAGTTCGCTCATGACTTGCTTCTTTGAAAGCGGGAATGGGGGGAGTTGCGCGGCTGCGGCACGTGCCGCCGCGGCACGGATTCAGAGCGTCGTGGCTGGAGGCGGGTGGCAGGCTTCGGCGAACGCCGCGATCCCCGTTCCGCGGTCTCCGCGCCCCGCTCTTCTTCACAGCTCTTCGATCGACACGTTGTGATTGGTGTAGATGCAGATGTCGCCGGCGATCTTCAGCGCCTTTTCGACAATCGTGCGCGCATCCAGTTCGGTGTTTTCCAGCAGCGCCAGCGCGGCCGACTGCGCAAACGGGCCGCCGGAACCGATCGCGAGCAGGCCGTGCTCGGGCTCCAGCACGTCGCCATTGCCCGAGATCAGCAGCGACGCGTCCTTGTCGGCCACCGCCAGCATCGCCTCGAGCTTGCCGAGGCGGCGATCGGTACGCCATTCCTTGGCCATCTCGACCGCGGCGCGGGTGAGGTTGGCGCTGTACTTGGACAGCTTTTCCTCGAACAGTTCGAACAGCGTGAACGCGTCGGCGGTGGCGCCGGCAAACCCGCCGATCACGTCGCCCTTGCCGAGCCG
>JAGWNA010000074.1 GCA_028871555.1 Lysobacteraceae bacterium | reverse complement strand
TCAGGTTCTCTCCGGGTGGGTCTGACCCGTTGTTACCGTGCTGCGCTGACGGTGGAACGAAACGGTGAGGCAAAGCGGCGAAGCGAAAGCGTGCGGCTCAGGTCGTGCTGGCCTGCCGGTGCATGGGATGGGCGAGGCAGGCTGAGGGGGTCTTCGCCAAATCCACACCCAGGGTTATAGTGCTCATGGAGACTTCCTCTTCGCAGTGACGGTTGTGTCGCAACACCATCATGGCCCTTGAGGCCGAACAGGGGAGGAAGTCTCTTTTTACTCGGTCAACCGGACGCTCACCCGCTGCGCGGGTTCGCGCCGGTTACCTCAAGCGTTGATACCTTCATGACACAATCCGACACACCCAAAGTCGGCCCTTGGCCAAGTCCTGAAATTCCTGAGTTCGACGCTGACGGTCACATGAACCCACCATGGGTCAAGTTCCCCAATCTTCCTCGCGCATCTTCTGGCTGGCGCATGGGTGTTGGTGAGGCTTACCGAGACGACTTTGATGCGTGGTGGTCACGCCAGCCACGCTTAGTTCGCCTAGCTGTTCGTCAAAAGAACCCAGAACCGCATGAGTGGGCCGGCTACTTTCAGCGGCTATCAGGGGCCTAACCAATGCAGCGGACGCGGTTCCCGCGCCGCTGATTTCCGGCGTTGGAGCCTGCCATACGGCCGTATGGCTTTTTGTATTGCCAAGTGCTAGTCTTTGTCGATGGCACACACTCGCTTCGATTGGGATCCTGACAAGGCCGCTGAAAACGAGAAGAAGCACGGGGTTTCGTTCTCCCGTGCTCAATACGCCTTTGCGGACCCACAGCGCGTCATTGCCAAGGATGTCGCTCATAGCCAAACCGAAGAACGGTTCTACTGTTTCGGCGAAGTCGATGGCGGCATCCTGACGGTGCGGTTTACTTTCCGCGCCTCGGTTATTCGAATCATTGGCGCCGGCTATTGGCGTAAAGGATAGGCAATCTATGAGCGCGAAAATCAAATACACCGATGAACCCCTTAGCAAGGTTCAGGTGATTCCCGACTTCCTTCCCTCTCCTGCCGAATTGGCTTTCCGTGAGGAAGGTGTAAAGGTAACGTTGGCTCTGAGCAAGAAGAGCATCGAATTCTTCAAGTCCGAGGCGACCAAACATCACACGCAGTATCAACGCATGATTCGTCGACTTATCGACGCCTATGTCGATGCGCAGGCCCCAACCCGGCGGTCAACCGGACCTCGCGCATAAAGCCGCGCGAGGCCGGTTACCTCTACGTTAGGCGCAAAGCATAGCCATGCACGAATTTAGCGAGTTGGTTGAGCACAGCACCGCGTTTAGCCTCAATGCACTCAATGCTGCCCAGCAAAGTGCAATTGACGGCCTTCAAACCAGTGCGGCGACGTCGCTAGTAAAGACGCTGCAGATGGTTCAGCTGCAGAAGGCCATCTCCGCAGTCGGCATGTTTTCAATGTTCGATGCAATCCTTCAAGAACAACTACAGTGCGCCGACGGTTTTCAGGCAGCAGAAGAGTTGTTGGAGGCTCAAGATGAGAAAGCACTAAATCAGAGTTTCTCTGACCTACGACTGGCCATCAATGTACTAAAGCACGGCGGAGGGCGGAGTTATGACGCTTTGGTCAAAAAGTCCGCTTCATTGGCGTTCCGAGTAAAACAGCCGAATGAAGCATTTTTCAACGAAGGTGATGTAGCTGAAATCTCAACCTTGGTTGAAGTCGATGACCAATTTCTGTTGCTTTGCGCTGAGGTAATTCATGGCGTTGCGGGTATTGTCAATTCGGCGGGCCAACATGGCGCCTAACCCGGCAGTCGAGCGGGACAACCAACAAGCTGCGCTTGTTGGTTCCCTCCGTGCTTCGCACTCCGGCTGCCCCACACTTCTACGTTAGATGGCATGGATAGCAAAGTCGTAAACCGAGAGATCAAGAAAGTCATCTGGCCGGCTCTCAAAGATGCCGGCTTCGACCTGTTCACATCACGAATCGCTTGGCGGCACAACGAAGGCAGCGTTGATGTGGTTGAGTTTTAGTCTGTCGGCAGTTACAACTCCGGTGTCTTGGGCGTCACATCTTTTTCGTTTGCCGTTCGCTTAGGTAAGGGGAGATCCATCATGGATGAAAGAGAAGAAGCAAATGGCCACCGCGCAGAGATTGCCATGCGTAATCGTCGCCGCACACTAGAGGCTCGTGAGCGCAAGTTGACGATGGCTGTATTTGGGCTCATGGCTTACTCGGCGTTCGCGAACGTTGTTAGTGGCATCGCACTTCTAACAGCGTCGCCCTTGGATGCTGGCTTAGGTCTCATCCTCGGCGTCTTGTATTCCTTTGGTGCCTATCGCATTTGGTTCAAAGACGATATCCGTTGGTGGCCTGTCGTGGTACCTGCCGGTATAGCTCTTGCCGTCCTAATACTCGCCTGGCTCGGCGGGGTTCGGCACCCCATTCCGCTACTACTTAACGCTGTGCTCCTCGTACTCGTGCCTATCCGCAGGCGGGCTGTGACAGCGTCGCCTAAAATATCCGTAAGAGACTTCCAGTCAACACCGGGCGCGTGATGCTTTTGCCCTGAGCGTTCGGGTTGCTGCTGGTCATCATTTTGTCCTCTGTGTTGCGTTATGTGTGACCGATTAATGGAGACGTGGCTGATAAATTGGCGGTGGAAACCGAACGATGAGCGTAGATTTTGCCCACTCATGCGGCTCTGGCAACTTGCCAACCCGCGCTTATGGTCCCGCGGGGGCGGCACGCGCTGCGAAAATCATGCTGTCTAGGCAAGGGAGGTTTCATGATCAAAATTGACGATTCCATTGCATACCTCAGTACTTGGCAACGTGCAGGGTGTGCGCTCTCTGCCGTATTGATGTTCTACAATTATTTGCTTCCTTGGCCTCCTGCCAGCAGGGTCCAGTTTGGAATCGGATTTTTTGGCGCCATCGGCTTGTCGCTCGCCGCTATTGTTGGTAACAGGGTGCGTGTGATTCGCTGGGTTACCGCCCTATGCCTCTTGATGTGTGGCGTACTTCTGTTGAGCAAGCTCTCCGGCCATGCCGTCTAACAATCAAACCGACGCCAAACCGCTGCGCAGTTCACCGCGGCTTAGCCATGCGTTGGGCATCAGGAACGCGGCGATGGTAATGGGTCGGCTCAGTCTCTCGGGTACTTTGTTGCTGGTGCTGGCATCTGGTGTCGTGGGCGCCGCCCCACAAAAGCATGATGCAAGAGGCGACTCGGCTGCCCTTGCAAAGATGTTGGCTCAACAGAATGACTGCGATGATCCGCAAAATGGCGTCGAGATAAATGATCTCAAGTATTTCGACTTTGGCCATTCGGGGTCAGAGAAGCTGATCGTGCTTGCGTCCACCTGCAACACTGGAACTGCCGGCCCTGACGTTCACTCGGTATTTGCACGCAATCCGGATGGAACGTTCTCCGAGCTTCCTGTTCCAGATGTTGATCAAAAGTACTTCGATGGCATGGTTGGCAATCGGAACTATGACCTATCTGTTCGGAAAGGAGAACTTGTGGCTATGTGGCATGATCGGTCTGGCAGGCCATTGCCTCCTCTGACGATCACGTACAGGTGGAATGGAAGCGGATTCGAGGTAAAGAGTATAAGGGCGCCTTATATGGGACAATCAGCCGGGAAGTGACGTGACGCCCAACCCGTCGTTCAAGCGGGCAGCCCCGACGCCCGCACTTTCGTTGCGCTCGGCTTGCGCTGCATGGCGCGCGATCGCCGTTTGACTTTGCGTTGGCATGAAACACCTTAATCCTCACTTGGAGGTTCGGATGAATTATTTTCTGTACAAGCTAAACACACCTCGCGCCACCTTCCCGGCGGATATAACGCCCGTCGAAATGGAGTTGATGCAAGAACACGCCACATATTGGCGTGATTTGATGAATAAGGGTCTAGTGGTCGCCTTTGGTCCGGTAGCCGATCCAAAAGGCCCTTATGGCATTGCCATCTTCCGGCTTCAAGACAGCTCCGGCGCTGACACTCTAGGCGCCAACGACCCGGTGATAAAGGCCAATGTGGGCTTTAACTTCGAGGTTCACCCAATGCCAAGTGTGGTACTCCCGGAGCAGCCTGCCTAACAATTCCGCAAGAGACTTCCCGTCAATCCCAGGTGCATGATGCTTTTGCCCTGATGAAGCGTCTGAAGGCGTTGCGGAAACTGCCGACATGGATAAAACAGCCTCAAACTACCGCTTCGAAGCAAAGCTGCTTCGTCCGGCCAAACCTGGCAAGGATGGCGCCTGGGCCTTTCTGATCCTGCCCAAGGTTGCGAGTGACGTGCTTCCGAGACGCGGCAGGACGACGGTGGAAGGCACCATGAATTGTCACCCTTTTCAAGCCACGCTTGAGCCGGATGGCCAACTGAGCCACTGGCTGAGAGTGGGCAAGGAGCTGTGCGAAGCTTCCGGTGTGCGTGCAGGCGACATGGTTACGCTGGAGATTGCTCCGGTGGAGCAAGAGCCGGAACCCGCGGTGCCTGCCGACCTGCATGAAGCCCTTGCCGCATCCCCGCAGGCTGAGGCAGTGTGGGAAAACACCACAACCATTGCCCGTCTGGATTGGATACACTGGATCGAGTCTGCCAAACACTCGAAGACTCGAAAGCGCCGGATAGACAATGCATGTGACATGCTTGCTTCCGGAAAACGGCGGGTCTGCTGCTTCGATCAGTCCGGTTTCTACAGCAAAAGCCTCAGTGCGCCCCGGGCAGCGGATTGAAGGAACCCACGATGTCGCGGCTGGCGCCTGACAGTTCCTCAGGCGACTTCCCCGTCAACCCGGGCACATGATGCTTCTGCCCTGCGCTTTCGGGCCACTGCGGGCCATCGCACTGTCCTCCGTGCGGCGTGTGCGCCAGCGCCTGCGGCAATGCAACGTCGGCCAGGCCGCACATCCGCAGGGAAAATGGATGCCGCGGACAACGATCGAAGATGGCCAGCCATGCCGACGGCCATCGGCCGCGCCGTTGCGGTCCGGCTCCGGCATGCCGCCTGCATCAGGAAAATTCATGACCTCCCGACTCACTATCCGCGATCTTGCTGCCGCCGAGGCCGACACGCTGGGCCAGCTTCTGGTCAGGGTCTACTCGGGGCTCGACGGGTTTCCCACGCCGGCGCAGCAGCCGGGGTACTACGACATGCTGCTGAACATCGGGCTTTTTACCCAGAAGAGTGAAACCCGCGTTCTTGTCGCACTGACGCGCGAGGGCACGCTGGCCGGCGGGGTCGTTTACTTCGGCGACATGGCCAGCTACGGGGCCGGCGGTCCGGCAACGCAGGCGAGGAATGCCTCCGGCATCCGCCTTCTCGGCGTAGAGCCATCGCTTCGCAACATGGGCGTCGGAAAGGCTCTGACCCGGGCGTGCATCGACCTTGCGCGCGAGCGCGGCCATGGCCAGGTCATACTCCACACCACGCGGCCGATGAAGGTCGCCTGGGGGCTCTACGAACGGCTGGGCTTCAGGCGATCCGATGACCTGGATTTCGACCAGCAGGGGCTGCAGGTATTCGGCTTCCGCCTGATTCTGCCCGGCGCTTGAAAGGCTCCACCGATGCTGCCGACGCAGATCCTGCCGCCTCTTGTCGGCCCTGGGGCATTGCCGCAGGATCGCGGAAGGCTTTGCACCACTTCGCCATGGCTCGCACATGACCGCAACCATCGCCATCTACCTCTTTGCGAATGTCGAGGTGCTGGATTTTTCCGGACCCTATGAAGTCTTCACGACGGCCAGCCGCGTGTTCCTGCGCAGCAACCCGCAAGGCCAGGCGCCGTTCCGGGTCATCACTGTCGCCAGGACGCACGCCCCGGTACGGGCGCGGGCCGGGCTGCAGGTGCTGCCCGACTGTTCGTTCGCCACATGCCCTGCCGCCGAGGTCCTGCTGATACCCGGCGGTGTCGTCGACGACGAGCTGATGGACGGCCAGGTGATCGACTGGATCCGGCAGTGCGCAAGGACGGCGTCGATCACGGCCTGCGTCTGTACCGGGGCATTCCTGCTGGCCGGGGCCGGCCTTCTTGACGGAAAATCGGCCACCACGCACTGGGAGGACCTCGATGATCTTCGCACCCGCTTTCCCGGAATCCTGGTGCGGGAGAACGTGCGCTGGGTCGATGAAGGCCATGTCGTATCCTCGGCCGGAATCGCCGCGGGCATCGACATGAGCCTGCACCTGGTGGCGCGCATGGCGGGCCGCGAACTGGCCATGGCGACCGCCAGGCAAATGGACGTCCCCTACCACTGTGAAGCCTGACCCACCGTGTCGATCAAAAGCCTGCTGATGCCCGCATTCACGCAGCGCCTGCTGTCGAGGGAGCGCCTGCTCGCGCGGCGCGTCCGCAGCGAGCGCGCCAGGGTGGCGCGCGGCGAACGGCATCGGGTTCATTATTTCCATCAGGTGGACGACCCTTACAGCGCGCTGGCCGCGGCCAGCCTGCAACGCTTGCTGGCACGTTACGACATCGACCTGGTTGCGCATGTGGTCGGCCCGCCGCCGGACAGTGCGGCTCCCGAGCGCGACAGGCTGGTTGCCTACAGCCGCAGGGATGCGCAGTTGCTGGCGCGGCATGCCGGCCTGGATTTCCAGGACACGGGCGCGCAGCCGGCGCCCCATGCGGTGCAATGGGCCGCCGGCGTGCTGGTGGCGGCTATCGCCGATGGCCGCTTCGCCGACGTAGCCTGCCAGGTGTCGGCAAGTCTGTGGCGCGCCGCGGGGGACTTCGGCGGCGGCCTCCCGGCCGGCGACCTGCGCATCGCCGGTCCGCGGGATACGGCCTTGCACATGGAAGCGGCGAACGCGTTGCGCCAGCGGCTCGGCCATTACCTTGGCGCGACGTTCTTCTATGGCGGCGAATGGTATTGGGGCATCGACCGGCTCCACCACCTGGAACGGCGATTGCAGGATCTGGGCGCGCAACGCCCTGGGGTCCGCGGCGTGATGTTTCCGTCCGGCGAGGATTTGCGGGAGCCGGTGCACATCGACGATCCGCCGCCGATCGACTTCTTTTTTTCGCTGCGCAGCCCCTACTCCGCCATCGTGACGCCGCGCATCTTCGAACTGGCCCGCCTTGCCGGCGCCGAGGTCCGGCTGCGTTTCGTGCTGCCCATGGTGATGCGCGGCCTGCCGGTGCCGCGCGAGAAGCGCCGGTATATCGCGCATGACGCGGCACGCGAGGCCTTTGCGCGGGGCATTCCGTTCGGCCGCCTGAATGACCCGCTGGGGCGGCCCGCGGAACGCGGCTTGGCGCTGATCCCCTGTGCCGAGCGGGCGGGCCGTGGGCCGGACTATGTGCTGTCCTTCATGCGCGGCGTGTGGGCCGAAGGCATCGATGCCGGAAGCGATCGCGGCCTGCGCCGGATCGCCGAACGTGCCGGCCTGTCATGGGACGAGGCGGCACGGGCGCTGAAAGACGAAGCCTGGCGCAGGACGGCCGAAGACAACCGCCGCGAAATGTTCGGCCTGGGGCTGTGGGGAGTGCCGTCGTTCCGTGCCGGCACGACGGCTGTGTGGGGACAGGATCGCCTGTGGGCGGTCGAGGAAGCGTTGCAAACCCGCCATGGTCTGCTGTAATCGGGCTGCCGGATGACGCTCCATGTCTGGGTTGAACCTCGTCGGCGATGCCGCCGGCTTCCCGGCGGAACACGGTCCCATGGCGCTCCGCAGCCACCATGGAGCTTGTCGAAGGGTGCTGGCACGACCCGTGCTTTGTCTTTCGGGCAAGATCGGCAATCCGGCAGCGCAAGGCATCCGTTCGATTGATAATGGGTGACGCGGCCGGGGTGCTGCGCGCCGATGGGTCGGAAGTCGTGCGACATTGGTTGCCTGCGTCATCACGCGGGCTTCTCGCCGGTTCTGGCGTCATCGGAATGGGATCCCTGCGGCAATGTGGCAAGATCAAAGAGATGCCAATGCAAAGGTTGCGCACAGTTCCGGCACAGGGCCGCCATCGGCGGCCAAGGTCAGGCCTTGCCTCCTTTGCGCTGTGGGCATGCCTGCTGTGGGCGGGTGTCGTCCATGCCCATGCCACCATCCTGCTCAATGGCGGCTGGCGCGAGGCGCACGCCGGTGACACGCCGCAGATCGTGCTGAACGAATACAAGGCCGGCATGCTGCAGAGTTTCAACCCGGCCCTGCTGGTGCGGTTTGCGCACGACAACGCGCGGGGCAGCTGGGTGGTTCTCGCGCCGCAGCCGCCCTGGAACAACGGCGCGCTGGTGTTGACGATCTACCCGCCACCGCTGAACAAGGTCAGCGTATTCGGACCGGACCAGACGCAGACACTGGCGCTGGACGATTTCAGCGCGCCGATCCACGGGCATGGCCGGTTGGCCTGGCCACTGCCTGCCGCGCAGGTGGGCTCGGCACCGATCCTGCTGAAGTTCGAACCAGCGCGGACATTGAGCGCACCGGTGCGCTTCCGGCTGCAGCCCTGGAGCGATTACCTGCATCAGGACGCGCAGTGGCTGGTGTTCGCCAGCACCTGTTTCGCGGTGATGCTGGCCATGGTGCTGATGGCGCTGAGCTTCGCGCTGATGCTGCGCGACGTCACCTTTGCCTTGTACGCCGGCTACATCGTCTGCTACATGCTGATCCAGGGCATCCAGACCGGATTCCTGTTTCATCCGCTTCAGTGGCAGTGGCTGGCCGCAATGGCGATGACGGTCGGCACGGCGGCGGTGGCGCTGTCGGTGGCGTTCGCCTCGCTGTTCATGGTGCGATTCTGCGAGTTGCGGCGCCACGAGCCGCTGCTGCAGGTGCCGATCATGGCGGTGGCGGTCGGCATGACCCTGCTGGTGCTGATGTGCTGCAGCCACATTCCGCTGCTGGTCGAGGTGACGCATGCCCTGCTCAACCCGTTCCTGATGATCGGCGCGATGCTGTTGCTGCTCGCCGCGATCGTCGCGGCCGTGCGCGGCTCGCGCCAGGCATGGTTCTTCCTTGCCGGCTGGACGCCGCTGCTGATACTCACCGCGATGACCAGCGCCCAGGTCAACGGCGCCCTGCCGGAGCTGGACTGGCTCAACGATGCCAGCCTGGCCGGCGGCGCATTCGAGGCCGTGGTGTTGTCGCTGGGCCTGGCCGACCGCGCGCTCAGCCTGCGCCACGATCGCGACCGGGTACGGCGGCTGGCCGATCACGATGCGCTGACCAATGTGCTCAACCGTCGCGCCTGGAATACGCGAGCCAGCGCCGTGCTGGCAAGCGGACCGCCGCGGCCGATCGCCGTGCTGTTTCTCGACCTCGACCATTTCAAGCTGCTGAACGACCGGCAGGGCCACCACTCCGGTGACCGTGCCCTGGTCGCGGTGGCCCAGGCGCTGGCTGCGGAGTTGCGGCCGGCCGACCTGCTCGGCCGCTATGGCGGCGAGGAATTCGTGGCCCTGCTCGACGACACCCTGGCGGAACAGGCCATGCATGTGGCGACACGGCTTTGCCGCCGCGTGCATCGTCTGGAAATTCCGCTGGACGACCATTCGCTGCTGCTCACCATCAGCATCGGCGTCGCCATGCGCAGGGATGGCGACGATGTGGAATCGTTGCTCGAACGCGCCGACAAGGCGATGTACAACGCCAAGCTCAACGGCCGCAACCAGGTCTGCATGGACCCGGCCAGCTCCTCGCCGACGTCGCCATCGACCCGTCGGCTGCATGTTGTCGAAAAACGCGGCGGCAGCCACTGATCCGGGCACGCGGCGCGCCGGACCAGGCCGCCGATCGACACCCTTTGGGCACGCTACCCGCGCCCGGCCAGCGCCTGTGCCGCCGCCACCACGTCAGCCTCGCCCGGCAATACCAGCAACGCGGCGCCGGCCAGCGGCGTGAAGGTGTCCGCGCCGACCACGCGCTCGAGCGGCGTGGCGCCGCAGCCGCCCTCGACGATCGCGGTGATCACGCCCTCGCCCACACCGGCGCTCTTGCGGCCTTCGTCCAGCACCAGGATGCGCCTGGCTGTCCGTGCCTGCTCGGCGATGAACGCGTCGTTGAGCGGCACCAGCCAGCGCAGATCGACCACGCGCACCTGCCAGCCATGCTGCGCCTCGATCTGTCTGGCCGCGCGCAAGGCCATCGGCACGCCGTTGCCGAAGGTGAAGACCACCAGATCGTGCGCGCCCTCGTTGTAGACGCGGCCCTCGCCCGGGGGCATCGCTTGACCCGGCGCCGGATAATCGAACTGCCACCGGCCGTCGCCGGCTTCGTACAGATCCTTGGTCATGTACAGCGCGATCGGTTCGAGGAACGCGCACACGCGGCCGTCCACCTTCGCCAGCGCCATCAGCGTGCGCAGCATCGCCGCCGCGTCGTCGCCACGGCTGGGGCAGCCGACGATCAGGCCCGGGATGTCGCGCAGCGCAGCGATCGAATTGTCGTTGTGGAAATGCCCGCCGAAACCCTTCTGATAACCCAGCGAGGCGACCCGCATCACCAGCGGGTTGCGGTACTGGCCGTTGGAGAAGAACTGCAGCGAAGCCGCCTCGCCGCGGATCTGGTCGCAGGCGTTGTGGAAATACGCCAGGTACTGGATCTCCGGGATCGGCAGCATGCCCATGTTGGCGTAGCCCTGGGCCAGGCCCAGGATGACCGTCTCGTCCAGCAGGGTGTTGAACACGCGGGTGTTCTTGAACGCCTTGTGCAGGCCCTTGGTGACCGTGTAGACGCCGCCCTTCTGTGCGACGTCCTCGCCGAACAGCAGCGACTCGGGATACTTCGCCATGACATCGTGCAGCGCCTGGCCGATCTGGATCGCCAGGTGACGCGGCGGCTGGTTCTCCGGCAGCTTCGCCTCGCTGCCGAACGCCTTCAGGCGGGCGTCGGCATAGTCGGCGCGTTCGGCCTCGGCCTTTACCTTGGCCGGTGAATACGGCGCCAGCGGCGCCATCACGTCCTCCAGCCGCTCCAGCCTGGGCCGGCGATCGGCTTCCTCGGCGCCGGCGAAGCAGCGCTTGCGGGTCGTCTCGTAGAGATCCAGCAGCGCGTCCTTCGAATACAGGCCCGACTCCAGCGCGATCGCCGCCGAGCGCAGCAGCGGGTCGCTCGCCTCCACCGCGCAGAGCTCCTCGATGCTGCGCCATTCGATCTCGAAGTCGGTGCCGGCATGGCCCATCACCCGGGTGGTCTTCAGGTGCAGGAAGGTCGGCCGCCGGGTATTGCGGCAATGCTCCACCGCGCGCCGCACCTGGGCGTAGCCTTCGGCGAGGTCCAGGCCGTCGGCGAAGAAATAATCGAGGTTGGAACGGTGCTGGAAATTGCTGGCGACCCAGCCGCCCGGCGTCTTCACCGAGATGCCGATGCCGTTGTCCTCGCAGACGAACAGCACCGGCGCCGGCAGCTTCTGGTAGGCGGTCCATGCGGCCGCGTTGAACGCGGTCTGCGCGGTGGCGTGGTTGCTGGAGGCGTCGCCGAACGAGCAGATCGCGATGGAGTCCTCCGGCACCGGCAGCGTGTGGCCGATGCGCCGCGCGTGGTCGATGGCGATCGCGGTGCCCAGCGCCTTGGGCAGGTGCGAGGCGATGGTCGAGGTCTGCGGCAGCACCCAGAGCGGCTTGCTGCCCCACACCTTGTGGCGGCCGCCGGAGGCCGGGTCGTCCTTGCTGGCGGCGAAGGACAGCGCCGAGTCCATCACCGGGTCCATGCCCGGGATCTTGCGGAAGCGCTCGGCCATGAAGCCGCCGGAGCGGTAGTGCAGGAAGGCCGGGTCGGTATGCCGGGTCAGCCGCGCCACCATCGCGTTGCCTTCGTGGCCGCCGGAGCCGATCGTGTAGAACACCTTGTTCTGCACGCGCAGCACACGGGCCATCAGGTCGAGGTGGCGCGAGATCAGCTGCGATTCCAGCAGCTCGCGGAAACCGCGCGCATCCAGCGCACTGCCCGGCAGGACCGGCGCATCGTCAGCCGGCGCGGCGGCCACGCCGCCGTCCCACGAGTGCACGAACTCGGTGAAGTTCTGGTCGACGATCTCGGCGCGGTTGAAGCCCTTGTGGCGGGCGGCGATGGCGGGCGGAATGGACATGATGGGCAACGGTCAAATGGTGTGGATAGATGGTAGGAGCGCACCCTGTGCGCGAAAGGGATGGCGAAAGGGCCGTCCCGCGCACAGGGGGCGCCAACGGACATCAGCATTGCATCGGGGTATGGCCCGGCTGCGCCTGCACGCGCGCCAGCCAGCGACGGAGGTGGGGGAACGATTGCAGTTCGAAGCCACCGTCGGCGGCGCAATGGGTATAGGCATACAGCGCGATGTCGGCGATACCGTAGCGCTCGCCGACGAACCAGTTGCGGTCGGCCAGGTGCTGCTCCATCACCGCCAGTGCCTGTGCGCCGCGCTGGTACAGCGACGGCAGCTCGGCCTGGCGCGGATGATCGGCCGGCAGGAACAGCTTGATGAAACGGGCCACCGCGATGTACGGCTCGTGGCTGTACTGCTCGAAGAACAGCCACTGCAGGGTCTGCGCGTGCAGCCATGCATCGTCCGGCCACAGCGATGTGCCTTCGGCCAGGTAGCACAGGATCGCATTGGACTCGGCCAGCCGGCGGCCGTCCTCCAGCTCCAGCAGCGGCACCTTGCCGTTGGGATTCTTCGCCAGGTAGGCGGGCGTGCGCGTTTCGCCGTGGACGCTGTCGACATCGACCCAGCGGCAGGCGCGGCCGAGCTGGTCCAGCAGCAGTTGCAGCTTGTAGCAATTGCCCGAGGCACGCATGCCGTAGACCGTGATCATGAGTTGCTCCCATTCAGCCGCTTCAGTTGCACCACGCGCTGAAGGTCCTTGGGACGGCCGAAACTTTCCAGCACGCGGAGCTGTTCGGCGACGGCCGGAATCGGCACGGCGAGACCGCCGACCGCCACGGTCACGATCGCATCGATCCGTACCGGCTCCCAGCCGTCAGCGCCATGCAGCTCCAGTCCCCCCATCACCTCCACCGGCAGCCCGGGAAACCGGAACCGCGCGAAACGCGAGCGGAAGCGTTCGTCGTCGGCGGGCACATGGGTGTCGTCGCGACGATCATGCCAGCGCTCGGCCAGCGCCTGCGCATCCCGGGCGCTGGTCAGCACATCCAGATCGGCCACCGTCACCGCCGCGCCGGCCAGCCACGCCGCGGCGCTGCCGATCAGCGTCCACGGATCGCGGCAGCAGCGATGCAGATCCGGTACCGCCGCGACCAGCACGTCGCGCATTGCCGCAGCCGTATCGACGTGGGTTTCCGGGTTCATGCCTGCGCGCGACGCTGCGCCTCAGAACGCGTTGATGCCGGTGAGCTCGCGGCCGACCACCAGCTCATGCACGGTCTCGGTGCCTTCGTAGGTGATCACCGATTCCAGGTTCAGCGCATGGCGGATCGCGCCGTGCTCGGTGGTGATGCCGGCGCCGCCGAGGATGTCGCGGCACTGGCGCGCGATGTCGATCGCCATGCGGCAGTTGTTCCACTTCGCCAGCGAGACCTGGGTCGGCTGCATCTTGCCGGCATCCTTGAGGCGGCCCAGCTGCAGCGACAGCAGCTGGGCGGTGGTGATGCGGCGGGCCATGTCGGCCAGCTTCAGCTGCACCGCCTGGTTCGAGGACAGCGGACGGTCGAACAGGATGCGCTCGGCGGTGTAGTCGAGCACCTCCCTCAGGCAGGCCTGCGCCGCGCCGATCGGTCCCCAGGTGATGCCGTAGCGCGCCTGGGTGAGGCAGCCCAGCGGCCCCTTCAGGCCCTTCACGTCGGGCAGCCGCGCACTGTCCGGCACCCGCACGTTGTCGAAGAACAGCGCCGAGGTGACCGAAGCGCGCAGGCTCATCTTCTTGTGGATCTGCTGCGCCTTGAAGCCGGTCGTGTCGGTCGGCACGATGAAGCCCTGGATGCCGTCCGCGGTCTGCGCCCAGACGATCGCGATGTGCGCCAGGTTACCGTTGGTGATCCACATCTTGGCGCCGTTGATGACCCAGTCGCCGCCGTCCTGCTTCGCATGGGTCTTCATGTTGGCCGGGTCGGAGCCGCCGTGCGGCTCGGTCAGGCCGAAGCAGCCGATCACCTCGCCGGCCGCCATCTTCGGCAGGTAGTGCCGCTTCTGCTCCTCGCTGCCGTAGGCGTAGATCGGGTACATGCACAGCGAGCTCTGCACCGAGGCGAAGCTGCGCAGGCCCGAATCGCCGCGTTCCAGCTCCTGGCAGATCAGGCCGTAGCTGACCCCGTTCATGCCGGCGCCGCCGTATTCCTCGGGAATCGTGGCGCCGAGCAGGCCGAGCGCGGCGATCTCCGGGATCAGTTCCGTCGGGAAGCGCGCCTGGTCGAAGCAGTCGCCGATGATCGGCAGCACCTTCTCGTCGACGAAGCGGCGAACGGTGTCCTGCACCATGCGCTCCTCGTCGGTGAGCAGCGAGCGGACGTCGTACAGGTCGAGCGGGTCGAGGCGGGCAGCCATGCGCAGGTTCCGTGGTGATCGGGCAAGTCGCCTATTGTAGCTGGCGTCGAGGGCTGCGGTCATCGCGCCGCGCCGGCACAAAACGCGCACGTTTGGGAACGGGTGGGAAAAAGCGGGAAACGAGCGACGGCGGGTGACGCGGCGACGGCAGTTGCACGTTGCTCACTCCTCCTGGCCCGCCGCCAAACTCCTTCCGCCAAACTCGTCCCTCGAACGTGGGACGATAGCCTGCCGTACCTCCAAGCTTCCGTGCCGGAATCCTCCATGCGCAAAGGTGTGCTCCTGGGCTTTGCCTGCTTCGCGGCCTATTCGATCAGCGATGCCTTCGTGAAGTCGCTGCGCGGCTCG
>JAGWNA010000011.1 GCA_028871555.1 Lysobacteraceae bacterium | reverse complement strand
TCGATCAGCAGCGGGTTTTCGCGGTTGATCAGCAGCGTCAGGCCGGTCGGGGTCAGCTCCCTGGTCTTGCTGAACAGTTCGGCGAGCTGCATCGCGATCAACGCCACCAGCAGGATGACGAACAGCGCGGACAACGCCACGTGATTGCCGAGAAACTGGGGCAGCTTGTGCAGGAAATCGTTCATCTGTCGTTCCACAGGCGCTGCAGCGCGCCGATCCGGGTAAACCGGCGATTATACGGACAGTGCGCGACAGCCGGCTGCCCCCGTCCGCTTGTCGCGCGCGGGTCAGTCCCGGGTGATGTCGGGCAGGCCGCTGGTCAGCCACCAGTGCCTGGTCTTTTCGTCGTAGTGCCAGGTCTGGTGGTCGACGATCGTGCGTTCGGACTGGGTGTGGATGTTGACCAGGCTGATGCGGGCCGTCTGCTGCACGTCGAGATCGTCCAGCGGCACCGGGCCGCTGCCGCTGTCGTATTCGGTCACCCGCACCTGCTTGTAGCGCGCCAGATCCAGATCGCTCAGCGGATGCGCAGCGCGGATTTTCGGATCGATGAAAAGTGCCGCACTCTGGAAATCACCCCAGCGCAACGTGCTGCCGTAGGCGGTGAGCGTGGCAGTCAGGGTGTCACTGCGGTTCTGGGTGGCACAGCCGGCCGGCAGCAGCACGGACAACATGGCAAGAATGCCCAGGATGCGTCGCATGGGTCGTCTCCCGATGAATGGCCCGGCCATTCTGCCGCAAGCGGCGGCCTTAAGTCTTTGCCAGTTCAATGGCGCCGCTTGGCGACGTAGCGCGCGCCAAGCGTGGCGGCCGGCTGGCCATGGCTGCCAGGCACCACGCTGACCACTTCGATGCGGGCGCGGCCACGCAGGCTCAGGGTACGAAAGAAGGTCTCCCAGCTGGCATCCGCGGCCAGCCGCGACTCGCTGTGGAAATCCTGCCACAGCGGCGCCAGGTAGCGCACCGTGGATTCGGCCACGAATACGTCGCAGGACTCGCCGCGCCGGCGCAGCGCCAGTTCCACCAGCCCCCAGCCGCTCAAGGTCATCAGGCTGAGCAGGCTGCCGCCGAAGGCACAGCCCTTGTCGTTGACGTTCGGTGCCAGCGGCGCCAGCAGGCTGAAGGTATCGCCGTCGCAACTGCCCAGTTGCAGATCCATGGCATGGGCCAGCGGAATTTCGTCACGGATGAACTGGACCAGCTCTTGTGCCTGGGTGAGTCGGTCGGTGATGGTCACGTTGATCGGGGATCCGTGAGCAGGGAAAGGCCCACAAGTGTAAGGCGCCCGCTACAATGAGGCCAAGGCAGCCAGTGGACGCAGGGGGACACAGGTGCAGCGGGGGGCTTCGATCAAAAGTGTGGATTTGCAGGGGCGGGTCGTGGTGATCACCCGTCCGGCCGGTACGGCTGCAGGCCTGGCACAACAGGTGCGCAAGGCTGGCGGTGTGCCGCTTCTGTTGCCGGGACTGGCCGTGTGCGGCCCGGCCGACGAGGCGCCGGCGCGGGCCGGTTTGCGCGCGGCGCTGGCAGAGGACGTGCTGATCTTCAGCAGCCGGGCGGCGGTGCGTTTTGCCGCTGCCCTGGCGCCGCTGCGTACCCGTGCCGCGGTGATGGCAGTCGGGCAGGGCACGGCGCAGGCGCTGCGCCAGCATGGCATCGAATCGCCGCTGGTGCCGTCGCGGCAGGATAGCGAAGGCATGCTCGACCATCCGGCGCTGCAGGAACTGGTCGACCGTCGCGTGGCCTTGATCGGTGCGCCGGGAGGACGAGGCCTGTTGCGCGAAGCACTTGCCGCGCGTGGAGCGCGGTTGCGCGAGGTGCACGTCTACCAGCGCGCGGCACCGCGGCTGGACCGCCGCCACGTCGACGCATTGCTGCAGTTGCCGCTCACGTCGCTGGTGCTGTTGTCCAGTGCCGAGGCACTGCACAACCTGGGCCGGCTCCTGCCGCCGCCGGCATTGGCCCGGCTGTGCGCCGCGACGGCGGTGGTCAGCAGCGAGCGCCTGGTGGTAGCCGCCGGCAAGGCCGGTTTTTGCCGCATCAAACTGGCCGCTTCGGCCCTGCCGGCCGATCTGCTGGCAGCCTGTGGCCGGTCCGCGAATCCCTGTGCCGGCGGAACCTGAGCTTCTTCACGCTGCCTTGCTGCGAACCGTGGCGCACGGGCTGCTAGCATGCGCACATGAGCAACGCAGACCAACCGAACGAGCCCGTCGCGTCCGCGGGCGCCCGTCCTGATCCAGTGCGTCCGCCGCGCGCGGCGCCCGCCAGCGGCAGTCTTGCGCTGGCATTGTTGCTGTCGCTGCTGGCAGTGGGCGTTTCCGGCTACGCCAGCTGGCGTCAATGGCAACAGATGCGGGGCAGCGCCGCGGACAGCCGCGAGATGGCCGCGCTGCAGCGGCGGGTGGGCGCACTGGAAGCCACCCTGAGCAGCGTGAGCGGCCAGAGCGCCAGCCTGGATCAGCGCCTGAGCGATGCGGCCCAGGTGAACCGGTCGCTGCGCGAGGAGCTGCTCAGCCAGGACGAACGCACGCGCAACCTCGAGGACGCGGTGGCGAAGCTGGCCGAGAAGAGCCTGTCCGGTCACGACGCGACGCTGCTGGATGAAACCGAATCGTTGCTGCGCATGGCGAACGAGCGCTACACGCTGTTCCACGATGCGCAGGGTGCGGCCGCGGCGTATGCGCTGGCCGACCAGACCCTGGCCGCGGTCAACGATGGCGCGTTCTCGGGTGTGCGCCAGAGCATCGACGCCGAACGCGAGGCGTTGGTCAGGAGCCAGCCGGCCAGTCGGGTCAGCGCACTGCAGCAGTTGACCGAACTGCGCAGCGGGTTGGCTGCGTGGCCGCTGAAGCCGCTGGACAATCCTGGCTCCACCCCGTCGCAGGGCGTATGGGCACGCATTCTCCATGCGCTGGCAGGGGTGATCAGTGTGCAGCGCGACCACGGCGCACCGCTGGCCGTCGCCGACGCGCGCTTTGCCCGCGAACTGACCGAGCTCGATCTGGCGCACGCGCAGGCCGCGCTGCTGGCGTACGACGGCAGCGCCTATGCGGCTGCACTGCGGCGCGTGCAGGAGAGCCTGTCGACCCGCTTCGACGACAGCGCCCCGGCCGTGCGGCAGGCACGCGCCACGCTGCGGCAACTGGCTGCCGTGTTGCCGCCGGCTGCACCGGTGCAGCTTGGCGCCGCGCTCGGCGAACTGCGCAATCTGCGTGCCGTGCATGCGCTGAAGCAGGGCGTCGATGGCACCGCCCCGGCGGCTGCCGCCACGGCTGCGGGCAGGGCCAGACCATGAGGTTGTGGCGCGGGATCCTGGTGCTGGCGAGCGCCGCGCTGCTGGCCGCATTCGGCTGGCATTGGGTGGCGGAAGATCCCGGTTATGTGCTGTTGCGGATGCACGGCTGGCGGGTAGAGAGCACGGTGGTTGCCGCGGTCCTGCTGCTGGCGCTGGCGTGGATCATGCTGGCCGTGCTGTGGCGTTTTCTGCGCTGGCCGTTCGGCGCGTTTTCACGGCGGCATCGGCGGATCAGCCAGCAGCGGATGAGCGATGGCCTGATTGCCTTGATCGAAGGCCGCCACGGCGATGCCGAGCGCGATCTCAACGGTGCCGCCCGGCTGGACAGCCTGCGTGGCCCGGCCTTGCTGGCAGCGGCCGAGGCGGCCTCACGCCGCGGCGAGCATGTCCGGGCGCTGGAAGCGCTTGACCGTGCATCGCAATCCGCTCCGCAGGCGGCCCGCGTATTGCGTGCCCGCATGCTTCGCGGCGAAGGCAAGCCGGCTGAAGCATTGGCATTGCTGGTGCCGGAAGCCGACAAGGGTACCCTGACTCCCGGCGGCTGGCGCGAACTGGCACTGGCGGCACTGGCCAGCGGCGACCCCCGGCGTGCCCGCGATGCACTCGAACCGCTGAGGAAAAGCGCCGTGCTTGGCACGCGAGGCTATGCGGCGCTCGAAGCGCAGGTGCTTGCCGCGAACCTCAAGGCGGCAACCGGCGGTGCCATGCTCAATGCGCTGTGGTCGCAATTGCCGAAGGCGCAGCGGAGGGTGCCGGCAATCATCGATGCGTATGCCAGGCGCGCGGCTGGTTTCGGTCTGGTGCTGCCGGCCATGGACGAACTGGAATCCGCGCTGCGGCGGGAGTGGTCGCCGTTATTGATCGAGACCTACGGCGCGCTGGGTCGCGACGACCTCGAGGCTCGTCTGCGTCGCGCCGAAGGCTGGCTCGATGCACACCCGAACGACGCCGCCCTGCTGCTCACGCTCGGCCGCATGTGCGTGCGACTCAAACTGTGGGGCCAGGCGCAACGTGCGCTCGAGCGTTCGCTGGCGCTGGCTCCCGCGGCAGCCGCCTGGGAGGCGCTGGGCGACACCTTCGCAGGCCGGGACGACACCGCGTTGTCGCTGCTGTGCTATCGCAACGCGCTGGCTTTCGGTCGCGGCGAGGGGATCGTTCCGTTGCCGCCGGGCAACCATGCCGGTCAGCCCGATACCCGTCCCGTCGCCATCGAGGAGCGCGACCAGCATGGCATGCCGAGGCTGCCCGGGTGAGCGCGGTGGCCGGCTGACTCAGGCTACCGAGATCGCCAGCGCGATGAATGCCGCAATGACCGCGGTGAGCGTCAGCGCAAGCAGGAATATCGCATCGGCAATGCGCTCGAGCCGGTGATTGCGTAGGATGCTGCGGGTGCGCAGTGCCCAGTACGCAAGCAGGCACGACAGCAGGTACAGCACCGCGTCCGTCGCCAGCAGATCGTCCACGAACAGATCCGCCTTGTGCCGCACGATCACCAGCCGGATGATCCCGATCACCGTCAGGCACACGCCGACCATCGCCGCCGACGCGGTGAAGATGTGCACGCAGATGTCATTGTCGAGCGGCTGGGGTTGATTCATGGGCAGACGGGTTGTCGATGCAGCGGGCGGCGATGCAGCGGGCGGCGATGCCTCTGACCGCGTGATCGGCCGCAGATTGCCCCGGTCCTGGCCCGGTGTTCAGCTGGCATTCGCATCGCATACGAGGCGTGGGTCGGGCATCGTTGCGCGCCAGTTCGAAACGGCTGCGTTCGACGTGTTTCGCCGACGCCGCTGCCGTGCCCGGGATGCGCAGACCGTGCGCCGGCGTCCCGGGTGATCGCCAGCCGCTCAATCGGGGTTCACCAGCCACCTGACAAACTGGCACGCAAGGGACATCCGTCGAATAAACTCCGGCATGCAAAAGAAACCGATCTTCTTCGACCCCACCGGTCGACGGGCCAGCCATATCTCGCGGCTCGGGCTGCTGGCGGGCGTCGTCAGCACGTTGTTCGTGGTGGCGTTCGCGGCCAGTTTGCTGATCGGGCCGAGCATGGCCGGACTGAAGCTGGGCAGTCGCGGCAAGGGGCTGCACTCGGTGGCGGCGGTACCGGGGCTGCTGAAACCGGCGGCGCGGTTGGCGGCGGAAGTGCTGGCCAGGCAGAAACTGCTGCACGCGCATCGGGTGCGCAATCCGCACGGCAATCCGTCGAAGCTCCGGCCGTCCGCGCTGGCCAAGCCGGCCGGCCGGGCACTGGCGATCGGGTTCTACGTGAACTGGGATGACGGCAGCTACGCCTCGCTGAAGCGTGCGCTGCCCTCGCTGGACTGGGTCATCCCCACCTGGATGAGCCTGAGCGGACCGCAGATGGCGCTGAAAACCAGTGTCGACGCCAAGGCGTTCGACCTGATCCGCCGGGTCAAGCCGTCGACGCCGATCCTGCCGCTCCTGCAAAACGCCGCGGACAGCGTCTGGGACGGCCCGGGCCTCGCACGCCTGCTGGCGGATCCTGCCATGCGGCAGGCGCGCATCGCGCAGATCGTCGATTTCCTCGCCGCCAACAAGTTCCAGGGCGTGACTGTCGACTTCGAGGAGGTGCCCGGCAGCGCACAGAAAAACCTGCAGGCGTTCCTGTCGGAGCTGTCCGATGCGTTCGCGCCGCACGGCTGGGCGATCGTGCTGTCGGTGCCGTTCGACGACGCGACGTGGGACTATGCCGCGTACGCCGACATCGTCGATTTCGAGCTGCTGATGGCCTACGACGAGCACTGGGCCGGCAGGGATCCCGGCAGCATCGCCGGGGAAACCTGGTTCGAGGACACGCTCGACAAGCGCATGAAGGTGCTCGATCCGGACCAGACCATCATCGCGATCGGCAGCTACGGCTACGACTGGGCGCGCGGGCAGAACGCCGAGACGCTGACCTTCCAGGACACCATGGATCGCGCGGCGGACGCGCAGGCCGACATCAGCTTCGACGCGGATACGCAGAACCCGCATTTCTCGTACAGCGAGGACGACGGCACGGTGCACCAGGTCTGGTTTCTCGACGGCGTCACTGCGTACAACCAGATCCACGCCGCCGATACCTACAAGCCCTACGGCTACGCGGTGTGGCGGCTGGGTTCGGAGGATCCGTCGATCTGGCCGCTGCTGGGGCGCGACTACGACGCCGCGGCGCCGGCACAGCTGGCGCAGATCGGCCAGGGCGAGGACATCGACATCGAGGGCGAGGGCGAAGTGCTGCAGATCGCCTCCCAGCCGGCGCCCGGCGCGCGCACCTTCGAGGTCGAGAAAGACACCGGCGACATCGACGACGAGAGCTACACCAGCCTGCCTTCGTCCTACGTGATCCAGCGCGTGGGCACGCTGCCGCACAAGATCGCGCTGACCTTCGACGATGGCCCGGACCCGCAATGGACGCCGCAGATCCTCGACATCCTCAAGGCGAAGCACGTGCCGGCCACGTTCTTCATCGTCGGCGAGAATGCCGAATCGTCGCCCAGGCTGGTGCAGCGCGAGGTCGACGAGGGCCACGACGTCGGCAACCACACCTTCACCCACCCCAATCTCGGCGACACCACGCCGGGCATCACGGCGCTGGAACTCAACGCCACCCAGCGCCTGTTCGAGGCGCTGACCGGGCGCTCGATGCGGCTGTTCCGCGCGCCGTATTTCGGCGATGCCGAACCGACCACCGCCGACGAACTGGTGCCGATCCAGCTGGCGCAGAAGATGGGTTACATCGCGGTGGGCCTGCACATCGATCCGGACGACTGGCAGCGCCCGCCGGCGGACCTGATCGTCAGCCGGGTGCTGACCCAGGCCACCGCCACCGGCTCGGACCGGCACGGCCAGGTGGTGCTGCTGCACGACGGCGGCGGCGATCGAGCCAATACGGTGGAAGCGCTGCCGCGCATCATCGACGGCCTGCGCGCGCAGGGCTATCAGTTCGTCACCGTGTCCACGCTGGCCGGACTGTCCCGCGACCAGGGCATGCCGCCGCTGCCGCCGGGTTCGCTGTCGCGGCTGGCCGATCGCTCGGTGTTCCTCACCCTGGGCTGGTTCGGGCACCTGCTGCGGGCGCTGTTTCTCGCGGCGATCTGGCTCGGGATAGCCCGGCTGCTGCTGCTGGGCGCTCTGGGCCTGCTGAACTGGCTGCGCGACCGGCGCCGCACGCCGCCATCGATCGGCGACGATCCGGCGCTGGTGTCGGTGCTGATTCCGGCCTACAACGAGGAGAAGGTGATCGTCAGCTCGATCCGGCGGATTCTGGCGAGCCGCTATCCGAAGCTGGAGATCATCGTTGTCGACGACGGCTCCGTCGATGCCACTTCGGCGGTGGTCGGCGCGCATTACGCGAACGAGCCGCGGGTGCGCTTGATCACCACGGCCAATGGCGGCAAGGCCCATGCAGTCAACACCGCACTGCGCGAGGCGCGCGGCTCGATCATCGTGGCGCTGGACGCCGACACCCAGTTCGAGCCCGACACCATCGCGTATCTGGTGCGCTGGTTCGCCGACCCGCGGGTCGGTGCGGTGGCCGGCAACGCCAAGGTCGGCAACCGGATCAACCTGATCACCTGGTGGCAGGCGCTGGAATACATCACCGCGCAAAACCTCGAGCGCCGGGCGCTGGCCGCGCTCGGCGCGATCACCGTGGTGCCGGGTGCCGTCGGTGCATGGCGCCGCGAGGCGCTGGAACGGCTGGGCGGCTTCCCGGGCGAAACCCTGGCCGAGGACCAGGATCTGACCATCGCGATCCAGAAGGCCGGTTACAAGACACTGTTCGACAGCGAGGCGATCGCCTGGACCGAGGCGCCGGACAGCATGCGCGGGCTCGCCCGCCAGCGTTTCCGCTGGGCCTACGGCACCCTGCAATGCCTGTGGAAACACCGCGACGCCACCTTCCGTCCGCGCTATGGCGCGCTCGGCATGGTGGCGTTGCCGCAGGTATGGCTGTTCCAGATCGTCTTTTCGGTGGTGTCGCCGCTGGTCGATCTGCTGCTGGTCTGGCAGATCATCTCCACCGGCATCGATTACCTGCAGCATCGCGGCCAGTTCAACCCCGACAACCTGATCCGGGTCGGGGTCTTCTATGCCGTGTTCATGGCGGTGGATCTGGCCGGAGCCGCGCTGGCCTTCGCCATGGAAAAGAAGGAAAAGTGGAGCCTGCTGTGGTGGCTGGTGCTGCAGCGCTTCGGTTATCGCCAGCTGATGTACTACGTGGTGGTGAGGTCCGTGTCGACGGCGCTGCGTGGTCCGGCCGTGGGCTGGGGCCGGCAGGAGCGCAAGGCCACGGTGAACGCCGCCAGGGAACCGGAGCCGTAGGCATCCATCGGCGGCGGCCGGCCGGTTCGCCGCCGCCGGCCCGGCTACAGCGGTGTCAGACGGGCATACGCCGCCACCAGCCATTTGCTGCCGGCGCCTTCGAAATTCACCTGCAGGCGCGTGTGCGCGCCACTGCCTTCGGCGCTGACCACCACGCCTTCGCCGAAGCTGGGGTGGCTGACGCGCTGGCCGAGTTTCACCGGCGGATCTTCCGCCGGCGAGGTGGATGCGCCATGGCGTGCCGCACCGCTGTGGAGCGGGCGGCTGACCTGCACGCGCGGGCGCACTTCGTCGATCAGTTCGCCCGGCATCTCGCCGAGAAAGCGCGACGGCCGCGCCAGCATTTCGGTACCGTGCATGCGGCGCGATTCGGCGTGGGTGACGATGAGTCGTTCGCGGGCACGGGTGATGCCGACGTAGGCCAGCCGGCGCTCCTCTTCCAGCCGGCCTTCGTCGTCGACCGAACGCTGGCTGGGAAACAGCCCCTCTTCCATGCCGACCAGGAACACCACCGGAAACTCCAGCCCCTTGGCCGAATGCAGGGTCATCAGCTGCACGCAGTCGTCCCACGCCTCGCCCTGGTTTTCGCCGGATTCCAATGCGGCGTGCGACAGGAACGCCGACAGTTCGCTCAGGCCCGCCTCGATGTCGTCCGGGGTCGGTTCGAAGCGGCTGGCGACGTTGACCAGTTCGTCCAGGTTCTCCACCCGCGACTCGGCGTTGCCGCGGCTGTCCTTCTCGTAGAAATCGCGCAGACCGGTGTGGGTGATCGCGTGGTCGATCTGCTCGGCGAGGGTGAGGCTCTTGTCACTCCTCTCCCCCGAGCTTGCTCGGGGGAGAGGGTAGGGTGAGGGGGGCTCTTGATCCGAGGGCGAGAGCGTCCCTTCACCCCGACCCTCTTCACCGGCTGTGCCGGGGGAGAGGGGGCTGAAGGTGCGCGCCATCTCGTCGATCAACGCCAGAAACGCCTTCACCGCATTCTTCGCGCGCCCGGCCAGTTCGCCGCCTGCCAGTTCGGTCAAGGCCGCTTCCCACAGCGAGGTGTTGTCGCCGCGTGCGCGACGGCGCAGCGCGTCCAGCGTGCGCTCGCCGATACCTCGCGCGGGCGTATTGACGGCCCGTTCGAACGCCGCATCATCATGCCGGTTCGCGGTGAGGCGCAGGTAGGCCAGGGCGTCCTTGATCTCGGCGCGCTCGAAGAAACGCTGGCCGCCGTAGACGCGGTACTTGATGTTGCGCTGGGTCAGCTGTTCCTCGAAGTTGCGCGACTGTGCGTTGGAGCGGTACAGGATCGCGCAGTCCTTCGCGCTGCCCGGAGGTGAATCGTTGTGGCCGGCGATGAACTCGCCGATGCGCTCGGTCACGAAGCGCGCCTCGTCCTGCTCGTTGTAGGCCGAGTACAGCGCGATGCGTTCACCTTCGCCGCCTGCGGTCCACAGCTGCTTGCCCAGGCGGGCGCCGTTGCGCGCGATCACGCTGTTGGCGGCCTTGAGGATGGTTGCGGTGGAGCGGTAGTTCTGTTCCAGCCTGATCGTGCGGGCACCGGGGAAGTCGCGCAGGAACTGCTGCATGTTCTCGACCTTGGCGCCGCGCCAGCCGTAGATCGACTGGTCGTCGTCGCCGACGGCGAAGACTTGACCGGAAGCCGCCTGTCCCGTCGCGCCGGCCAGTACCCGGATCCATGCGTACTGCAGCGTGTTGGTGTCCTGGAACTCGTCGATCAGCAGGTGCCGCCAGCGCTGCTGGTAGTGCTCCAGCAGTGCCGGGTTCTTCAGCCACAACTCGTGCGCGCGCAGCAGCAGTTCGGCGAAGTCGACCAGTCCGGCGCGACGGCAGGCATCCTCGTAGGCCTGGTAGATCTGCACCAATGTGCGGGTGAGCGGATGGTCACGGTGCTCGATGCTGTCCGGGCGCTTGCCCTCGTCCTTCCAGTGGTTGATCTGCCAGCTGGCCTGGCGCGGCGGAAACTTCGCATCGTCCAGACCCAGCCCGGCGACGACGCGCTTGACCAGCCGCAGCTGATCGTCGGTGTCGAGGATCTGGAACGTTTCCGGCAACCCCGCCTCGCGCCAGTGCCGGCGCAGCAGGCGATGGGCAATGCCGTGGAAGGTGCCGACGGTGAGCCCCTGGGTGCCGCCGGGAATCAGCGCCTCCAGCCGCATCCGCATCTCGCCGGCGGCCTTGTTGGTGAAGGTGACGGCGAGGATCGCCCATGGCGGCACCTGCTCGACCCGGGTCAGCCAGCCGATGCGGTGGGTCAGGACGCGGGTCTTGCCGGAACCGGCGCCGGCCAGTATCAGGTAATGGCCGGGCGGGGCGCAGACCGCTTCACGTTGCGCGTCGTTGAGCGGATCGATCAGGTGCGAGACATCCATCGTGCCGATTGTACCGGGCTGCCAAACGAAAACCGCCGCGAGTGCGGCGGTTTTCGGGCGTATCGCCTGGCAGCCCGGCCGACCAGAGCCCGACAGCCTGCCACGCTCAATTCTTCTTGATGAAGCCGCCAATCGCCAGCAGGCCGCCCACCACGATGCCGGCGATACCCAGCCACTTCGGTATGTCCTTGTCCTGGGTGGCGGTGAGTTTGGCCGAACCGACCTGCAGCACAGTGTCGGTGTGCTGGTAGCTGGCGTGGCCGGCGATGATCCAGATGCCGGCAACCAGCAGGATGATGCCGGCGATGATCAGTCCTGCGCGCATGGATACCCCCTCATCGATGGTTGTGCCCGAGTATGCCGGCTGTACGTGTGCAGAAAAAGCACGCGCATGAGCGGAGTGCAAAAAAGACCCCGAAGGCCAGGGGGAGCCTTCGGGGTCGGTGGAGGCGAAACCAGGGGAGGGGTTCGCGTCCGGGTTGGCGGTTCAGGGAGGTGAACACGCCGTGGATGCCATTGCGTGCACCCGATGAATTGGAACGGCGGATGCGGCGAAAGTTGCACAGGCTGCAGGGCGGGTTTATCGCCGGTTCACATCATGAAACATTGACCGGCAAGCGGTTGCTGCGCTTGCCGGTCCGATGGCTGTTGCGGTTGCGCTTCAGTGCGCTTCGTCCCAGTTCGCGCCTACGCCCACATCGACCAGCAACGGCACCGCCAGTTCCGCCGCGCCGGACATCCGTTCGATGACCGCGGCGCGCACGCTCTCGACGGCATCGGCGCGCACCTCGAACACCAGCTCGTCGTGTACCTGCATCAGCATGTGGACGTCGTCGCGCCCGTCGATCCAGGCGGCCATGGCGATCATCGCGCGCTTGATGATGTCGGCCGCGGTGCCCTGCATCGGCGCGTTCACGGCCGCGCGCTCGGCGCCCTGGCGCAGGCCCTGGTTGCGCGAGGCGAGATTTTCCAGATACAGCCGCCGGCCGAACAGGGTCTCGACGTAGCCGTCGCGGTGCGCCTGCTCGCGCGTGGCCTCCATGTAGGCACGCACGCCGGGATAGCGCGCGAAGTAGCGTGCCATGTAATCGCCGGCCTCGCCGCGGTCGACGCCGAGCTGGCGGGCCAGGCCGAACGCGCTCATGCCGTACATCAGGCCGAAGTTGATCGCCTTGGCGGCGCGGCGCTGATTGGCGGTGACTTCGTCCGGTGCCAGTGCGAAAACTTCCGCCGCGGTGGCGCGATGCACGTCGCCGCCCTCACGGAACGCGCGCAGCAGGCCTTCGTCGCCGGACAGGTGCGCCATGATGCGCAGCTCGATCTGCGAGTAGTCCGCAGCCAGCACCTTCCAGCCCGGCGGCGCGATGAATGCCTGGCGGATGCGCCGGCCTTCCTCGGTACGCACCGGGATGTTCTGCAGGTTCGGATCGGACGAGGAGATGCGCCCGGTCGCCACCGCGCCCTGGTGATAGCTGGTGTGCACGCGGCCGGTGCGCGGGTTGACGATGCCGGCCAGCTTGTCGGTGTAGGTGGAACGAAGCTTGGCCAGGCCGCGATAGTCGAGGATCAGCCGGGGCAGCTCGTGCGTGTCGGCGATCGCTTCCAGTGCCTCCTCGTTGGTGGACGGCTGGCCGGTCGGGGTCTTCAGCTTCGCCTTGAGGCCGAGTTCGTCGAACAGGATCGCCTGCAGCTGCCTGGGCGAATCGAGGTTGAATTCGCGCCCCGCCGAGCCGTACGCCAGCCGCTGCAGTTCCAGCATGCGTTTGCCCAGTTGCTGGCTCTGCCGGCGCAGTTCGTCACTGTCGATCAGCACGCCGTGGCGCTCCATGGCGGCCAGCACCGGCACCAGCGGAATCTCGATCTCTTCGTAGACTTTGCGCAGCTTCGGTACGCTCTGCAGCATGGGCCACAGCGCGCGATGCAGGCGCAGGGTGACGTCGGCATCTTCGGCGGCATAGCGGCAGGCGGTGTCCAGATCCACCTGCGAGAACGCGATCTGCTTCGCGCCCTTGCCGGCGACCTGCTCGTACTTGACCGTCTCGTAGCCGAGGTACTTGCGTGCCAGCGAATCCATGTCGTGGCGCGTGGCGGTGGCGTTCCACACGTAGGATTCGAGCATGCTGTCGTGCCGAAGCCCCTGCACGGCAATGCCGTAATGGCTGAGCACGTTGATGTCGTACTTGGCATGCTGGCCGAGCTTGGCTTTGCCGGCGTCCTCGAGGAGCGGCTTGAGGGTGGCCAGCACGCTGTCGCGGTCGAGCTGTGACGGCACACCGGGATAGTCGTGGCCGAGCGGGATGTAGCAGGCATGGCCCGACTCCACCGCGAAGCTGATGCCCACGACATCCGCGCGCATCGCGTCGATGCTGGTGGTCTCGGTGTCGAACGCGATCAGTTCGGCACCGCGCAATTTGTCCAGCCACGCATCGAAACCGGCCCGGGTGGCGACCAGTTCGTATTCGCCCGGACCCCGCAGGAGCGCACCCTGTGCGCGATGCTCTTGGGTCGATACCTCGGAGCCGTCGCCGGAGCTTTCGCGCACAGGGTGCGCTCCTGCGGATTCCGCGGTTCCGTCCAGGTCCTTCAGCGCCGCCTTGAACTCGTAACGGGTGTACAGCTCGCGCAGCCGCGCGGTGTCCGCCTCGCGCCGGGTCAGGTCGGTGGGAGCGAAATCCAGCGGCACATCGGTCTTGATCGTCACCAGCTCGCGCGACAGCGGCAGCTGTGGCAGCGCGGCGCGCAGGCTCTCGCCGATCTTGCCGCCGATCTTGTCGGCATTCGCGATCACGCCGTCCAGCGTGGCGTACTCGGCCAGCCACCTGGCGGCGGTCTTCGGGCCGCACTTGGGCACGCCCGGCACGTTGTCGACGGTGTCGCCGGTAAGCGCGAGGAAGTCGACGATCTGCTCCGGCCGCACCCCGAATTTTTCCATCACCCCGGCGCCGTCGGTGACCGTGTTGCTCATCGTGTTGACCAGGGTGACATGGGGGCTCACCAATTGCGCCAGATCCTTGTCGCCGGTCGAGACCAGCACCTCGATGCCGAGTGCCTGCGCCTGCACGGCGAGCGTGCCGATCACGTCGTCGGCCTCGACCCCGGGCACGCGCAGGATCGGAAAGCCCAGTGCTCCCACGAGCGCCAGCATCGGCTCGACCTGTGCGCGCAGGTCGTCGGGCATTGGTGGGCGGTTAGCCTTGTACTGGTCGTACAAGGCGTCACGGAAGGTCGGGCCGGGAGCGTCGCTGACAAAGGCGAGGTAGTCCGGGTCGGCCTTCAACGTGGCGCGCAGCATGTTGACCACGCCGAACAGTGCACCGGTCGGCTCGCCGTGGGCATTGGTCAGCGGCGGCAGCGCGTGGAAGGCGCGGTACAGATAGGATGAGCCGTCGATGAGGATGAGCTTGGCCATGCGCCATTCTCGCATGCGCGCGCGAATCGGCGCGCTTCACGAATGCACTGCTATGCTTCGATTCCCGATCCGAGGTCGCCACCATGAAAATCGCTGCCCTGCTGGCTGCCGCCAGCGTTCTGCTCGCTTCCAGCGCTTTTGCGCAGTCGTCGGTGTCGAGCACGAACGTGCCGCCACCGCCCGGCATCAACGATCCGGGCGTGAAGGCGGTGTCGCCGGCGAAGTCGGGTGGCGGGCACGACCATGCCGGCACGCCGAAGTCCAGCCTGCCGCCGTTGACCCTGCCGCCGATGAAAAGCGGCGATACCCGGCTCGGCCGCGATGCGTCGCCGCCGGACGTCCGGGTGCGCCAGGAAGGCGACATCAATGTGCAGGAATACCGGCGCAATGGCCAGGTCTACATGGTGGTGGTGACGCCCAAGAACGGCATCCAGCAGATCTACACGGTCGATCCGCAGGGACGGCTGGTCGATGAGCACGGCCAGAAACCGGTGGGGCCGGTCATGTACAAGGTGCTGGAGTGGGGCAAGAGCAGACCGCCCGCGCAGGCCGCCCCTGCAGACACGCAGGATGGCGACGGGCACTGAGGCTGCTTGCGGCATGTCGTCCCCGACCATGCCTGGTTGCCGGCATCAGGGTCATGCCCGGGGATGAGGATGGGCCATGCACCTGCGTGAAAGCTGGCTGCTGTTCGCGCTGGGCTCGGCGCTGTTTGCGGCGTTGACGGCGCTGTTCGGCAAGCTCGGCGTGGTCGGCATCAATTCCAACATCGCCACCTTCATCCGCACCATCGTGATCCTGCTGGTCACCGCCGGCATCCTCAGCCTGCGTCGGGAATGGGCCAGGCCGACCGGACTGCCGCTGCACAGCTGGCTGTTCCTGGTGCTGTCGGGTATCGCCACCGGGCTGTCGTGGCTCTGCTACTACCGTGCACTGCAGCTTGGCCCGGTCAGCAAGGTGGCACCGATCGACAAACTCAGCGTGGCCCTGGCGATCGTGCTGGGGCTGGTGTTCCTCGGCGAGCGGCCAAGCTGGCCGCTGCTGATCGGTGGCGTGCTGATCGTGTCCGGTACGATGGTGATTGCGCTGTTTTGAGCGGTCGGACGCTCTTCTAGAGCGGGTCGTCCAGCTCGGGGTAATGGCGGAAGATGCCATTCTCGTTGAATGCCTGGCGTCGCGGAGAGTCGAGATAAGCCGCGATGCGCGGCCGTTCCGCGACCCGTTTGCCCAAGGCTCGCAGCCGTGGAAGGTCGCGCCCGAGGCGCCGCATCGCGCGGGGAAACGCGTAGTCCAGCCCGGCCATCAGCTGGAATAGCGAAAGGTCGACATAGGAGTGTTCGCGCAGGGGGTGGCGACCGCCGCCACGCTGCAGCACGTTCTCGAAGTAACCGAGGAATTCGGGCAGCCGCGTCTCGCGAAGGTCGGCGGCGCGCCGCTTCGCTTCCGCCCTCTGGTCCGCGTAATACAGCCTGCCGGCAACCGGATGGTGACTGTCGTGGACCTCGGCAACAATGTCGCTGATGGTCAGTTCCAGCTGATGCGCGTAGATGCGTCCGGACTCGCCGTCGGGTACGAGGCCGAGTCCCGGACCGAGATACTGCAGGATGTTTGCGGTCTGTGCGATGACCAGCCGGCCGGCCTTGAGGAACGGCGGCGCGAACGGCAGCGCACCTTTGTGTTCCCCATCGAGAAAGGCGGCAATCGCGCCGTCGCCTTTCTGGCGCGCCACGTCGACGTAGCTGGCGCCTGCATCTTCCAGAGCCAACCGCACGAACTCGCCGCGGCCCTGGATGCCCGTCCAGTAATACAACTCGTAGCGCATGGCAGTCTCCGGTGTCGAAGACGTCAATGCTGGAACAGAAGACTTCCATGGAACGTGTAGGAGCCGGCTGGCGGGCGATGCCGTTGCCTTGATCTCTCCGACTGGATTCAGAGCAGAAGCATCGCCGCCGGCGGGCTCCTGCTCAACATTGAAAATCGCTTGACAGCGAACAGGGTGTCCGCACGGTTCGCGTGCAGCCTTCAGTGCCGGAAGTGCCGGACCCCGGTGAACACCATCGCCATGCCGTGTTCGTCGGCAGCGGCGATCACCTCGGCGTCGCGCATCGAACCGCCGGGCTGGATCACCGCGCTGATGCCTGCGGCGGCGGCCGCATCGATGCCGTCGCGGAACGGGAAGAACGCATCGCTCGCCATCACCGAGCCGCGCACCTCGAGCTTTTCGTCGGCGGCCTTGATGCCGGCGATCTTCGCGCTGTAGACGCGGCTCATCTGGCCGGCGCCGATACCGATGGTCTGGCGCGCCTTGGCGTAGACGATGGCGTTGGACTTCACGAACTTCGCCACCTTCCAGGCGAAGATCAGGTCGTCGATCTGCGCCTCGGTGGGTGCCTGGCGGGTCACCACCTTCAGGTCCGCGGCGCTGATCATGCCGGTGTCGGCGCTCTGGATCAGCAGGCCGGAACCGACCCGCTTGGAGCTCATGCCCGGGTGTGCGGCACGCAGGTCGCCGCCGGCAGGCGCCGGGATCATCAGCACCCGCACGTTGCCCTTCCTGTGGAAGGCCTTCAGCGCGTCGTCCGCATAGGCCGGGGCCAGCACCACCTCGACGAACTGGCGTTCGACGATCGCCTTCGCGGTGGCGCCGTCGACTTCGCGGTTGAACGCGATGATGCCGCCGAAGGCGGAGGTGGGATCGGTCTGGAAGGCCAGGTCGTAGGCTCTGCCGATGCCGTCCAGGCTCACCGCCGCACCGCAGGGGTTGGCATGCTTGACGATCACGCAGGCCGGCTTGACGAAGCTGCGCACGCACTCCCATGCGGCATCGGCATCGGCGATGTTGTTGTACGACAGCTCCTTGCCCTGCAACTGGCGGAACGTGGCCAGCGTGCCCGGCGCCGGATGCAGGTCGCGGTAGAACGCGGCCTGCTGGTGCGGGTTCTCGCCGTAGCGCAGGTCCATCAGCTTCACGAAGCGGCCGTTGACCTGGCCGGGGAAGGCGGCATGGCCGGCGATGGCGTCCTGCGTATCGTTGAGCTCCAGCCCGGACAGGTAGTCGCTGATCGCGCCGTCGTAGCTGGACACGTTGTTGAACGCGGCCACCGCCAGCCTGAAGCGGGTGGCGCGGGTGAGGCCGCCCCGGCTCTCGATCTCGGCCAGCGCGTCTTCGTATTGGCCGGGAGAGGTCAGCACGCCGACGTCGTTCCAGTTCTTTGCCGCGGAACGCAGCATCGCCGGGCCGCCGATGTCGATGTTCTCGATCGCCTGCTCCAGCGTGCAATCGGGCTTGGCCACCGTGCTCTCGAACGGATAGAGGTTCAGCACCAGCAGATCGATCGGCGCGATGCCCAGTTCGGCCATCACCTTGTCGTCGGTGCCGCGGCGGCCGAGCAGTCCGCCATGCACGTTCGGGTGCAGCGTCTTCACGCGGCCGTCCATGATTTCGGGGAAGCCGGTGACGTCGCTCACATCCGTCACCGTCACGCCGGCCTCGCGCAGCGCCTTCGCACTGCCGCCGGTAGACAGCAGCTCCACACCGCAGGCGGACAGTCGCCGCGCCAGCTCGATCAGGCCGGACTTGTCGGAAACGCTGAGCAGGGCCCGGCGGATCGGTGCGGGGTCGGGTGGGGACATGGGCAGTTTCCAGAAGGGGAAAGCCGCTCATTATAGCCGTCCGATCCGCGTGCCGTTTCCGCACATGCCCAATGCCTGGGCAACGGCCCGGAGCGGCAGCCTACAACATGCCGTGCGCGGCCAGCTTCTTGCGCAATGTGGCGCGGTTGATGCCGAGTGCGCAAGCGGCGCGGCTCTGGTTGCCGTCATGGAACGCCAGCACTTCGCGCAGCAGCGGTCTCTCGACTTCACGCAGCACCAGCGCATGCAGGCCTTCGCTGCACTGGGTATCGCCGATGTCGGCAAGATAACGACGCACGCTGTGCGTGACGCATTCGCTCAAGGCACTCTGGGGGGCAGTGTGCTGCGCCGAGGTCTGTTTGGCAGCCTCGACGGCAGGCAATCTTGCGGCGTTCACGGGCATTTCCCCTCACAGACGAGGCAGCGGCTGCATTGGCCGCGGCATATGATTGTGACTGTTGACGCGAATGGCGGCGCGGACCGGATGCCGGATGGCAACCCGCGCGATAGGGGCCTGAGTCTACCCGCGTACGTCGACAAATTTAAGTCCTATTCGAAATTGATTTCGAAAGCCACCGCCTTGTCGCCTGGGTCTTCCACCTCGAACAGCAGTACGGTACTGGCTCCCGGGGCCATGCCGCGCTGCAAAATCTCGTCGTCGTCGAGGTATTGGCGCGGGTGCAGCCGGCGCATCGCCAGACGCTGGCCCCGGGCGTTGGACAAGATGATGGTCACGATCGGGTACGGTTGCGCGAAGGCGGCTTCATTGCGCACGCTGGCGCTGATCATCAATGCACCGGGTACGCTGGGGTGTGCCTGCACGTTGCTTGCCAGCAGACGCAGTTGTTGCGGGGCGGCGACCAGCGGAAGTTCACAGCGCAGCAGTTTGCAGCTGCTGCGCAGCCAGCCGCCCACGGCGGGATTGCGGATCAGCGCGTCACGGTCGATCCATGCCAGCTGCATCCCGAGCCACAGTGACAGCAAGATGCATGCGCCGATCCAGGGCCAGCGACGCTCACCGGGCTCGCGCGGGTGCGGTTGGCGCCGGCGTCGATGCGCGCGTGCGGGCGCGCGTGCCTGCTGCTCGCGAACGAAGCGCGGTGCGAACTCCATCCGCGCGAAGTCCATCGAAGATTCCGTTGCTGCCGTCACCGCCTTGTCGCCCGCGACCGCCGGAGGGTCGGGGCGCGGCCGGTAGACCGCCAGTTCCAGTGACGGCGGTTGATCCGATGCCACCTGCGGAGGCAGCAATCGAAACGGCTCCGCCGGCAGGTGCCCGGCCAGGCTTGCCATCGCATCGAATTCGATGCCGCAACAGCCGCAGGCGACATGGCCGCGCGCCTGCGCCAGGACATCCACATCCAGCGAAAAGACGGTCAGGCAGTCAGGGCATTGGGTGTACATGCGGGCCGTGTGCGGGCGAAGTGGTGCAAGCCTAGCAGCCTGTCGGAGCGTTGTTTGGCCGGTCTGCGAATCCGTCCGTGCCGGGCAACGGAATCAGCGGCGCCGGCCGCTGATCCGCACCCAGTCCTCGCGGCGGTCCACGCGCAGCTCGTCAAACCATTCCGCATAATGCCGCAGCAGTTCATCCTGCTGGCCGGCGAGGATGCCGGAGATCGCGAACGGTGCATGCGGCTTGGCGGCGGCAGCGAACGTCGGCGCCAGTTCGATCAATGGGCCGGCGAGGATGTTCGCGAGAAACACGTCGGCCGGCGACGTGCACGGATGCGCCAGCGCCGTGGGCGCAGGGTCCGCGGGAGCGATCTGTCCGCAGAAATCCTGCGGGAGATACAGCGCCAGTCGTTCGGCGACGCCATTGCGCCGGGCGTTGTCGGCCGAGGCAGTCAGTGCCTGCGGATCGTTGTCGATGCCCACCGCACTGGCCGCGCCGAGCTTCAGCGCGGCGATCGCCAGAATGCCCGAGCCGCAGCCGTAGTCGATCACGGTTTTGCCGGCCATGTCGAGCCCGTCGAGCCATTCCAGGCACAGCGCGGTGGTCGGATGCGTGCCGCTGCCGAAGGCCAGGCCCGGATCGAGCCGAACCACGACGCGCATGGATGTGCTGGAGCGGTCGACCGAAGCGTCATCGCCGTGCTCGTCGTGTGTGGGCGGCTCGATGTTCCACGGATAGATCCACAGGCGCCGGCCGAACAGCATCGGCTGGTACTGGTCCATCCACACCCGTTCCCAGTTCTGGTCGGCCACTTCGCGAAACAGCAGCCGATCGGGTTCGAGCCACGGCAACAGTTCACCGAGCGCTTCGGTGAGACCGCGGCGATCGGCGTGTTCATCGAACAGCGCATGCAGGGTGATCGTCGGCCACAGCGGCAGTTCGCCCACGCCGGGCTCGAAGATCGCCTGCTCGTCCGGCGTCTGCGCATCGGCGTCCTGCAGGGTGATCGAGAGGGCGCCCAGATCGTTCAGCGCATCTTCGGCGGCGGGTTGTTGCGCGGCGCGGACAGTGAGGGAAAGCTCGAGGAAGGGCATGGGTGTATTCGGCAGCGTTGAATTCGGGTAGGAGCCCTGGCGGGCGATGCTCTTGTCGACGAACACCCGCAAAGGGCATCGCCCGCCAGCGGGCTCCTACAGCAAGGCGTGGGTCACTGGCCGGTCGGGTGCGGCTCTTTCTGCTCCGCCATCCGTTTCTCCAGATAGTGGATGTTCTGGCCGCCATGCTGGAAGCCGGCGTCACCCATGATCCGCTGCTGCAGCGGGATGTTGCATTTCACCCCTTCGATCACCGTCTCGGCCAATGCCATGCGCATGCGAGCGATCGCGGTTTCGCGATCGGGGCCGTGCACGATCAGCTTGCCGATCATCGAATCGTAGTTCGGCGGGATGCGGTAGCCGTCGTAAAGGTGGGTGTCGACGCGCACGCCGGGGCCGCCCGGCGCCTCGAAGCGCTTCACCGTGCCGGGGCTGGGCATGAACGTCTCGGGATCCTCGGCGTTGATGCGGCACTCGATCGCATGGCCGTGGATCATCACGTCTTCCTGCCTGATCGTGAGCTTTCCGCCGCCGGCGATCAGCAGCTGTTCGCGCACCAGGTCGATGCCGGTGATCAGTTCGGTCACCGGGTGCTCGACCTGGATGCGGGTGTTCATCTCGATGAAATAGAAGCGGCCGTTCTCGAACAGGAACTCGAACGTGCCGGCACCGCGATAGCCGATGCGCAGGCAGGCGTCGACGCAAACCTTGCCGATCTGCGCGCGCTGCCCGGGCGTGATGCCGGGCGCGGGTGCTTCCTCGACCACCTTCTGGTGGCGACGCTGCATGGAACAGTCGCGCTCGCCCAGATGGATCGCGTTGCCCTGGCCATCGGCCAGCACCTGGATCTCCACGTGGCGCGGATTTTCCAGGAATTTCTCCATGTAGACCTGCTCGTTGCCGAACGCGGCCTTGGCCTCGGCCTTGGTCATGCTGACGGCGTTGCCCAGATGGGCCTCGGTGCGTACCACACGCATGCCGCGGCCGCCGCCGCCGCCGGCGGCCTTGATGATCACCGGATAGCCGATCTCGCGCGCGATGCGCACGTTTTCGTCCACGTCCTCGCCGAGCGGTCCGCCCGAACCGGGGACGCACGGCACGCCGGCCGCCTTCATCGCGCGGATCGCCTCGACCTTGTCGCCCATCAGACGGATCACTTCGGCGGTCGGGCCGATGAACACGAACCCGGACTGCTCCACCTGTTCGGCGAAGTCGGCGCGTTCCGACAGAAAGCCATAACCGGGATGGATCGCGCCGGCGTCGGTGATCTCGGCCGCGGCGATGATGCGCGGGATATTGAGATAGCTGTCAACCGAGGGGCCGGGGCCGATGCACACCGACTCGTCGGCGAGGCCGACATGTTTGAGGTTGCGGTCCACGGTGGAATGCACCGCCACGGTCTTGATGCCCAGACTGTGGCAGGCGCGCAGTATGCGCAGGGCGATTTCGCCGCGGTTGGCGATGACGACTTTTTCTAGCATGGAAGCTCCAAAGAGCGGGAACGGGGAACGGGGAGCGGGGAAAGGAAAAGTCAGAAGCTGCGAAAGTGCGCCCTTGATCTTTCCGTTCCCCGCTCCCCGTTCCCCGTTCCCCGCTTCATCATCAGGCGATCACGAACATCGGTTCGTCGAATTCCACCGGCAGGCCGTTCTTGACCAGGATGGCCTGCACGGTGCCGGCCACGTCGGCTTCGATCTGGTTGAACATCTTCATTGCCTCGATGATGCCCAGCGTCTCGCCGACCTGGACCTTCTGGCCGACCTTGACGAACGCCGGCGTGCCCGGGCTGGCCGACTCGTAGAACGTACCGACCATCGGCGCCTTCACCACGTGCCCGGCAGGCAACGCATCGGCAGCCGGGGGTTCGACGACGGCGGCTGTCGGTGCCGGCGGGACAGCGATCGGGGCGGGTGCGGCGGGGGCAGCCACCGGCGTGGCAGTCCTGGGAACGCGCGACAGGCGCACCACTTCCTCACCCTCCTTGATCTCCAGTTCGGCGAGGTTGGATTCTTCCAGCAGATCGATCAGTTTCTTGATTTTGCGCAAATCCATCGGATCAGCCTTTTGTCAGTCATGCCACCGCTGGTGGCTGAATTTTGAAGAGTCCGCACATGGATGTGCGGGTTGTGCGAAGGGACTCGCGTGATGTTAAGTGGGGCGGGCATGCTTGCCGGGCGTGTGCCTACGGCGCCGCCGGTGCCTGCAGCCGGTGCAGCGCCGCTTCCAGGGCGAGGCGATAGCTGTCGGCGCCGAAACCGCAGATCACGCCGATCGCGATATCGGACAGGTACGAATGATGGCGGAACGGCTCGCGCGCATGCACGTTGGACAAATGCACTTCGATGAACGGGATCGCCACGGCGGCCAGCGCGTCGCGCAGCGCGATGCTGGTGTGGGTGAATGCGCCTGCATTGCACAGGATCAGTGCGGTACGATCATCGCGCCCCTGCTGGATGCGGCCGACCAGTTCGTGTTCGGCGTTGGACTGGAAACAGACCAGTTCGTGCCCGGCAGCGTGGGCCAGTTCGGCCAGCTGCTGGTTGATGCCGGCCAGTGTTTCGCGGCCGTAGATCGCCGGCTCGCGCGTACCCAGCAGATTGAGATTGGGTCCGTGCAGGACCAGAATCTTCGCCACGAAGTCCCCCAGCTTGCGTCCGGATACCCGGGCATCGACGCAGTTTGCACGCAGTCGTGGATGTTGTCCAGTTCACTGCAGATCGGCGATGTTTGGCGCAGAAGCCCGGGGGTTTCCGTGCGTAAGCGTATGTCGCCCAATGCTCAGGGCTGCCCGGCGGGTGTTGTCAGCCAGGCTTCCAGTTGCGCGGCAGGCATGGCGCCGACGTGGGTTGCCCGCACACGCCCATCGGCGTCGAGCAGCACACTGTAGGGCAATACACCTTGCACATCGCCGAGCTGCCGCGAACTGTCCGCTGTGCCGAGCTGGCCCAGCCAGATCGGGTAATTCAGCCGATGTGCCGCCACAAATGCACGCACGCGGCCGGGCTCGTCCATCGCAATGCCGACGATGGCCACCCGGTATGCGCCGAACTTCGCCTGGGCCCGGGTCAGCGCCGGGATTTCATCCAGGCACGGGCCGCACCAGCTGGCCCAGAAATTCAGCAGTACCCGGCGGCCGCGATAATCGCTCAGCCGGTGCTGCTTGCCGTCAAGACCGGGCAGGCTCAGGGGCGGTGGGGGCCGGCCGAGCAGGGACGAGTCTGCCGTTGCCGGCGGCGGGCCGCGGAGTTCGGCATAGCCGCCGAGCGCACCAGCCAGTACGGCCAGGGCGAGGATCAGCCAGTTGCTGCGGCTCATCATCGACGCGCGGCTTCGGTCAGTGCCTGCTGCACCCGCGAGTAAGTCAGTACGGTGGACAACTGCTTGCCGGGACCGCCGTTCCCGGGAAACACCACGTACAGCGGTACCCCGGGCGAGTGATATTGCTGCAGGAAAGCGCCGATGGTCGGGTTGACGTCGGTCCAGTCACCTTTCATGTAGACCGCGCCGGTACGCTGCAGCAGGTCGCGGAACGCCTGCGTGTCCAGCACGGTGTGTTCATTCGCTTTGCAGGTGACGCACCAGTCGGCGGTGATGTCGACGAAAACCGGCGTGCCCGCGGCGCGCAGCGCTGCGAGTTTTCGCGGGCTGTACGCCACCACGCCATCCCGGGGCGCGGCGACGGCAGAGGGCGGTGGCACCTGGGCGAGCAGATACATCGGCACGAGGGTGACCAGCGCCAGCAAGGCGACCAGCGCGCGGCTCAACGAACCGCGCGCACGGCTGCGTTCGAACCACCACAGCGTCATTGCCAGCAGCACCATCGCTACCAGCACCAGGCCTACCGCATCGGCGCCGCGCTGGTTGGCCAGCACCCACACCAGCCATGCTGCGGTCAGATACATCGGGAATGCCAGCACCTGCTTCAGCGTTTCCATCCAGCGCCCGGGGCGCGGCAAAAGCCGCGCCAGTGCGGGCACGAAACCGATCAGCAGGAACGGCAGCGCCAGCCCGACACCCAGCGCCAGAAACACCAGCAGCGCGGACAGCATCGGCGCGGCAAACGCGTATGCCAGCGCACTACCCATGAACGGCGCCGTGCAGGGGCTGGCCACCACTACCGCGAGCACGCCGGTGAAGAAATCTCCGGCCGGGCCGGAGCGCGACGCCAGCATTGCGCCGGTATTGCCCAGGCTGGCGCCGAACTGCACCACGCCCGACATCGACAATCCTACCGCCAGCATCACCAGCGCCAGCATGCCGACCAGCAGCGGTTGCTGCAGTTGCGTACCCCAGCCCAGTGCGTGGCCCGCCGCGCGCAAGGCGAGAATGCCCATGCCCAGTATCGCGAAACTGCTCAGCACGCCAGCGGTATAGAAGAGGGCATGACGGCGCGCCCTGGCATGGCTTTCGCCACTTTCCAGCACGCTCACCGCCTTGATCGACAGGACCGGCAGCACGCAGGGCATCAGGTTCAGTACCAGACCACCGCCCAGTGCCAGCAGCAGCGCCGCGATCAAGCTGATCGGAAGGGTGCCTGGCGTGCTGTCGAGCGACGGCCTGCGAGGCGTGGCAGCGCCGGAGCTGGCGATACCGCTACCGAGGTCGATGCTGATCGTGCGGGTCATCAGCGGATAGCACAGGCCGCCTTGCTGACAGCCCTGGAAGCTGGCCTGCAGGAGCAACTGGTGCCGTCCGGCCAGGTCGCCTTCGACCGCCACCGGCAAGTCGACTTGATCGAAATACACGGTGACGTCGCCGTAATGCTCGTCGTGGTGCGCCGTGCCTGCCGGCCACGCGGGCTTCAGGCTCAGGCCGGCGGCATCCTCGAGCTTCAATGTGGTGCGGTCGCGATACAGGTAATAGCCTGCGGGCATCGTCCAGCGCAGCAGCAGCTGGTGCGGTGAACTGGCCAGCGCTTCAAGGCGGAACGCCTGCCCGGGCGGCAGGGGGGCGCCATCGGCCGCGCTGGCGGGTTGGCTGTCAAAGGCTTTCAGTGCGGAACCCAGCGCGCCACCTGATGGCGGGAGTGGGGGCATCCCTGCGGAATTCGCAGCCGCGCCGGCGGGCAACGGCAGATCCAGTTGTTCGGTATGCGGCGGGTAGCAGATCTTCGGGTCCACTTCATGGCAGCCCTGGTACTGCACGCTCAATTTCAGCCGGGTGGCGCCGGCAGCCAGCGTGTACGGCACGCTGGCATCGACGGCCTGGTGATAGATCTCCACGTCACCGATATAGGGGTCGTGATGCTTCTTGCCGGCGGGCAATTGCGCCGTACCCAGCGTCACGCCATCGCCGGCCGTGAACTTCATGCGGCCGCGGTAGAGGTAATAATCCGGCGCGATCGTCCAGTGCAGTTTCAATACGCCCGGGGTGGCGGCATCGGCACTGAGCCGGTAGGCATCGGTGACGGGCAGCAGGCCGTCGGCGTTCTGCGAGAAAACCGGCAACGTGCCAAGCAGCAGGCTCAGCCAGACCAGCAGGCAGGTGGCCCGTGGGCCGGCAAACAGCGATCGCATCATGACTCCATCTATACCATGGGCCCGAATTCAGGGCGGATGAATGTGCATTATGGCTTAGCTGGCAAGGCGACCGCTGCGCTCAACCTGCACTGTTGGCGCGTACCCAGTCCAGATAGGCCGCGTGCCCGTGTTGTACCGGCACCGCGACCAGTTCGGGCACCTCGTAGGGATGCAAGACCAGCAGGCGGGCTTTCAGTTCCTCGAAGCATCCCGTGGTGGTCTTGATCAGCAGCAGTTCCTCGCTGCCGGTGGTCACGACGCCTTGCCAGCGATAGGTGGAACTGACGCCGGGCAGGCGGCTGACGCAGGCGGCCAGCCGTTCGTCGACCAGCGTCGCGGCAATCGCCTGGGCGCTGGCGGCGTCGGGGCAGCTGCAATAGCAGAGCAGGACGGTACCGGGCATGCCGACAGCGTATCGCGCACCGCGTAGGAGCGCACCTTGTGCGCGATGCCTTTATGGGAGATTCCGGAGGAGCCCGCTTGCGGGCGATGCTCTTGCGAGTTCCGAAAGCAAGGCATCGCCCGCAAGCGGGCTCCTGGCGGTAGGCGGGGACCAAATATCGAGCGACCCTTGAAAGTCGGCCCCAATCGCCCAATCTGCCTGCAGTCACCGGAACGAAGCTCTTGCAACGGCAGGCCGCATCGCTAAAATTGGCACTCGTTTACCATGAGTGCTAACAAGACCGCCGATCCGGGTCTCGAAAGCCTTGTTCCCCCTCAAACCAATGGGAGTCATCCATGAGCACACTGCGTCCGTTGCATGATCGCGTCATCGTCAAGCGCCTGGAAGAGGAGCGCGTTTCCGCCGGCGGCATCGTCATCCCCGACAGCGCCACCGAAAAGCCCACCCGTGGCAAGGTCGTCGCCGCCGGCACCGGCCTGATCATGAGCGATGGCAAGGTGCGTCCGATGTCGCTGAAGGCCGGCGACGTGGTGCTGTTCGGCAAGTACGCCGGCCAGGAAATCAAGATCGACGGCGAAGAACTCGTGTTCCTGAAGGAAGACGACATCGTGGCCGTGATCGAGGGCTGATCGGGTGGAGCCTGGTTGGTGTAGCGCGAAAATCAAGACCGCGCACCCAGTCGCCTTCGGCTCCTTCTGGCAGCACTTCACGACATTTTCCCATTCCTGTTCAATTTTTTGAGGCAAAAAAATCATGTCCGCTAAAGAAGTACGTTTCGGCGAAGACGCCCGCGCCCGCATGCTCAAGGGCGTCAACACCCTGGCCAACGCGGTCAAGGTCACCCTGGGTCCGAAGGGCCGCAATGTCGTGCTCGAGAAGAGCTTCGGCGCCCCCACGATCACCAAGGACGGCGTGTCCGTCGCCAAGGAGATCGAGCTGGCCGACAAGTACGAGAACCTCGGCGCGCAGATCGTCAAGGAGGCCGCGTCCAAGACTTCCGATGTGGCCGGTGACGGCACCACCACCGCCACCGTGCTGGCGCAGGCGTTCATCCAGGAAGGCCTGAAGGCCGTCGCCGCCGGCATGAATCCGATGGATCTGAAGCGGGGCATCGACAAGGCGGTCAGCGCCGCCGTCGGCGAGCTGAAGAAGCTCTCCAACCCCACCGCGAACGACAAGGAAATCGCCCAGGTCGGTACGATCTCGGCCAACTCCGACGTCAACATCGGCGACATCATCGCCACCGCGATGAAGAAGGTCGGCAAGGAAGGCGTGATCACCGTCGAGGAAGGCTCGGGCCTGGACAACGAGCTGGACGTGGTCGAGGGCATGCAGTTCGACCGCGGCTATCTGTCGCCGTACTTCATCAACAACCAGACCAGCCAGCAGGTCGAGCTGGACGACCCGTACATCCTGATCCACGACAAGAAAGTCTCCAACGTGCGCGAGCTGCTGCCGGTGCTGGAAGCCGTCGCCAAGGCCGGCAAGCCGCTGCTGATCGTCGCCGAGGAAGTCGAGGGCGAGGCACTGGCCACGCTGGTGGTCAATACGATCCGCGGCATCGTCAAGGTCGCCGCCGTGAAGGCGCCGGGCTTCGGCGACCGTCGCAAGGCGATCCTGGAAGACATCGCCGTGCTGACCAACGGCCAGGTGGTTTCCGAGGAAGTCGGTCTGTCGCTGGAGAAGACCACGCTCGCCGATCTGGGTCGCGCCAAGCGCATCGTGATCACCAAGGAAAACACCACGATCATCGACGGCGCCGGCGAAGCGGAGAAGATCCAGTCGCGCATCGGCCAGATCAAGGCGCAGATCGAGGAGACCTCTTCCGACTACGACCGTGAGAAGCTGCAGGAGCGTGTGGCCAAGCTGGCCGGCGGTGTTGCGGTGATCAAGGTCGGTGCCGGCACCGAGCTCGAAATGAAGGAAAAGAAGGCCCGCGTCGAAGACGCCCTGCACGCTACCCGTGCAGCCGTCGAAGAAGGCGTGGTTCCCGGCGGTGGCGTCGCGCTGATCCGTGCGCTGAAGGCGGTCGAAGGCCTGAAGGGCGACAACACCGATCAGGACCTGGGCATCGCGATCACCCGCCGCGCGCTGGAAGCACCGCTGCGCTCGATCGTCGCCAACGCCGGCGAAGAGCCGTCCGTGATCCTCAACAAGGTCAAGGAAGGCAAGGGCAACTTCGGCTACAACGCCGCCAGCGGCGAGTTCGGCGACATGGTCGGGATGGGCATCCTGGACCCGACCAAGGTCACCCGCACCGCGCTGCAGCACGCCGCGTCGGTTGCCGGCCTGGCGATCACCACCGAGGCCATCGTGGCCGAAGTGCCGAAGAAGGACGAAGGCCACAGCCACGGCGCCGGCGGCATGGGCGCCGGTGGCATGGGCGGCATGGGCGGCATGGACTTCTAAGTCCTGGCTCCACTGGCGGTATCGAAGAAAACCCCGCCTCGGCGGGGTTTTCTCTTGAGGGGGGGTACGAAGTGGCCGCGGACCAAGGACGGTACGCCGCCGGTCGGTGCTTTCGTCACGATCAGCGTGCAGTCATGCGAAAAACACAAGCCCCGGGGGAGTGCATCCCCGGGGCTTGCCTTTCACGCCTGGCGGAGAGTTCAGTGACCGGCATTCACGTCGCTGCGGGAGCCGGCGTTGCTGCTGCCACGGGTACGGGCAGTGCCCTTGCTGCCGCCGTTGCGGCGGGCATTTCCGCTGGCGCTGCCGTCGGCGTTGCTGCTGGCATTGCCGCTGGCGTTGATGCCCTTCACCGCGTCGCCCACCGAGCCGGCGGTACGGTCGGAGGACTGGATCGCCGAGTGGGCCGCATCGCGAACTTCGCCGCCGACACCGCGGCCCTCCTGGCCTGCCTTGCCGGCCAAGGCGGCAGCATCGAGGCCGGTGTTCTTGTCCGTGCTGGCGCCGGTCTCGCCGTTCGCGCCGGCAGCGCTGGCGTGGGCCGATGCGTTGGCATCCATGCCGGCATTGATCTGGCTGTCATGGGTGGCGGTCGAGCGGGTCTTGTGGACGGCCGTGCGGGTCGTGCGCCGGATGTGCTGGCCGGCTTGGCCGATCATGTCGCCACCGCGGCTGCCGATCTGGTCAACCGCATGCGTGGCGCTGGGCAATGTGCTGCCGGCAGGTACGCCGGCGCCGATCCGGCCCGCGCCACCGATGGCGCCGCCAAGGTGGACCTGAGCGAAAGCGGGGACGCTGAGTACGGCAGCCGCAGTGACGAAAGCAGCAAGCATGGTCTTGTGCATGGTCATGATCTCCCGATGGGTGGAGCCGTGAACACGAATGTCTCGCGGCTGGATCGACCATAGGCAGGTGCTTCCCACTGTGCCCTGAATGCGCAGTTCCATGCTTAAGCCGGTAGACAGCTGGCTGAACCGGAGCTTTCAGCGGATGGTGCGCGGCCGTCTGCTCGTGTTCCGCATTTCGCTGCAGGCGAAAATTCCGACGGGTGCCGCCGGCATGCCGGTTCGTTGCACCGGTTCAACGATGTGCGGCAGCCCGGGGTTGCGGTTCGGCCGCCGCGGTGTTCTCGCCGGCATCGCCGGCGGCGGGCGGCACTCGAGCCTGCAGCAGCAGCTTGTCCAGTTTCCCGCCCAGACGCAGCTGATCGATGCTGGCCATGGCCCGATCGAGCTTCTGTTCGCTACCGCCTTCGGCTGGCAGTGGAGCGCCTGGCGCTGCGGTCAACGCCGCGAGCGGCGGACCGACCAGTTCGCTCAGCCCGAAATAGGGCTCGTCACGGATGCCGGCCTGCTCCAGCAACTTGCCGGGGAGCAGCCACGCGGCGGTGTCCAGATGTACCGGTTTGCCCGGGTGGTGCGGGTCGACCAGCAGCCAGACCCCGGCCTGGCTCAGCATGCCCTTGCCGTCGACAAAGCCGGTGACCTGGTAGGCATTCGTCAATGCCGGCAGGTGATCGCCGTAGAACAGCACCAGACTTGGCCGCTTGCGGTGAGCCAGCCAGCTCACCAGCCGCCCGAGCTCGGCGTCGGCGTGGCCGATGTGGTAGAGGTAGTTCTGCAGTTCGCGCCTGGCCTTGCCGCTGACCCCGGCAGGTACCGGAATGGCATCACGCTCGGCGGCATGGCTGGGCTCGACGTCGTACGGGCCGTGCGCCTCGATGCTGATCGCGAAGATGAACCGCGGTGGGCCGCTGTCCTTCAGCTGTGCCATGATCTCGTCGGTCATCGCACTGTCGGCCATGTACTTGCCGTCGTTCGGGGCGGCGGCGGGGAATGACGACCGCGACACGAAGCGGTCGAAGCCCAGCGCCTTGAAGGCGGTGGTGCGGTTCCAGAATGCCGGATCGTTGCCGTGCACGGCCACCGTTTCGTAGCCATGCGCGTCCAAGGCGTGCACCAGGCTCGGCACCCGCTTGTGGTTCATCTGCAGGTAGGGGAACTGCAGGTCGTCGAAGTAGCGCAGCGACAGCCCGGTGAGCACCTCGAATTCGGTACGGATGGTGCCGCCGCCGAACGTCGGCACATGGAGTTTGCCGCTGATCCCGTGGGCGGCGAGCCGGCGCAGGTTCGGGGTGAAGTTGCTTCGCTCGTAACCGCGCATGCCGGTCGGGTCGAAGAACGATTCGCTTTGCACCACCACGATGTCCGGCAAGCCGGTGTTCGCGGGCAGCGTCTGCATGGACTGCCGCAGCGCCGCGGCGGACTGATCGATCAACTGCATGGCCGCGACGGAGTCGGGTTTGTGCTTGCCGTGGCCGTACTGCAGGCGAAACATCATCAGTGAACTGATCAGACCGGAATGGGTGCTGGTGGAAGAGGCCGACCACGGCTCCAGCCAAAGCACCCTGGCGTTGTAGACGTTCGCCCAGGCCGGCATGCCGACCAGCATGCTGAGCAGTATTGCCGCCAGCATGCTGCCAGCCAGCAGCCGTTTGCCGCGGGAGCGGCGCGGGAACAACGGCGGCTCATAACGCCATATCGCGATGATCAGCGTGAGTGCGGCCAGCAGCGCCAGCCATGGCCATGGGCTGTGCGGCAGATAGCCGGCCAGCAGGTGCGCACCGCCCTTGCGCAGCTGGCCGACCATGCGGAAATCGGCCGGCAGCAGGGGCGTGCCGAGGTTTTCCACCTTCAACGCGTTGACGCTGTAGAGCAACCCCTGCAGCAGGAATGTCAGGCCGAACGACAGCAGCAGGCGGCGGCTGAGCGCCAGCAGCACCCCGGCCAGCAACAGGCCCGGCCATGCATTGGCCAGCGGGAAACGCGGCTGGTCGAACAACCGCGACGGCAGCACGCCGCTGCCGCCGTCGAGCAGTCCGGTCAACAGCACAAACACCAGCGCCAGCAACAGCACCAGCGCGCTCCGTGCAGCCAGAGTGCGCCAGCGTGGCGTCGTGTTTGCTGAGTTGGACATTGATGGGCAGTCCTGCGGTTGCCGTCATGGGCATGGCATTGAAATGTAATCTTCCGGACATGAACCCAGCGTTTCCCGATCCGGGGCGCATGTCGCCCCTGGCCTGCCGCGGTCGATTCAACGTGACGGCACCGGGCAGGTCGCCGGCGCCATGGCTATGGCGTGCCGGTGGTCGGCAGGTTGCCCGCACTGCGGCACAATGGCCCGATGCCAGCCCATGAATCCGCCGCGCTGCGTGCGCTGATCGACGACCGTTACAGCGAGCTCGCCGCCCGTTGCCGCACCGCCGGCGTGCCCCTGCACGACGATGCCGGTGTCGCCGAACGCATCCGGCGCACCTTGCTGGCCAGCGACTTCGCGTTCGACGTGTGGTGTCGCCAGCCGCAGCTGCTGGCGCCGCAGGGGCTGGAGCGGTTGCGTTCGGGCAACGATGCCGGAGCCCGCATCGAGGCGTTGCAGCTGCCGGCCGATGAAGCCGCCGGCATGCTGGCGTTGCGTCGTTTCCGCCATGCCGAGGCGTTGCGGCTGCTGTTTCGCGATGTCAACGGGCTGGACCAGTTGCCGGAAACCCTGTCGGCCACCAGTGTCCTGTACGAGGAATTGCTGGGCGCCGCGCTGGCCTGGTCCGAGCGCGCACTGGCCACGCGCTACGGCCACAGCCGCGGCAACGACGGCACACGGCAGCGGATGGTCGTGCTCGGCTTCGGCAAGCTCGGCGGCAGCGAGCTGAACTTCTCCTCCGACATCGACCTGGTGCTGGCCTACCCGCAAGGTGGCCACAGCGACGGCCCGCGTCAGCTCGACAACAGCGAGTACTTTGTGCGGCTGGGCCGCCAGCTGGTGCGTCTGCTGCACGAGCCGACGATGGACGGGATCTGTGCGCGGGTCGACCTGCGCCTGCGCCCGTTCGGCAATGCCGGCCGGCTGGCGTTGTCGTTCGCCGCGATGGAGCAGTACTACCAGAGCGAAGGGCGCGACTGGGAGCGTTACGCGTGGATCAAGGCGCGCCCGGTGGCCGGCGACCGCAATGCCGGCCGACAGTTGCAGGAACTGCTGCGACCGTTCGTCTACCGCAAGTATCTCGATTACACCGCCTTTGCCGGCCTGCGCGAGATGAAGGCGTTGATCGACGCCGAAGTCGCGCGCAAGGATCTGGCCGACAACCTCAAGCTCGGCCCCGGCGGCATTCGCGAGATCGAATTCATCGTGCAGCTGACCCAGCTGATCCGCGGAGGACGGGAACCGAGCCTGCGGGTGCGCGGCCTGCTGCCGGCACTGGGCGCCTGCGAGGCCCGCGGGCACATCAGCTCGGTGCGCGCGCGCGTGCTGCGCGAAGCTTATGCGCTGTTGCGCCGCACGGAAAACCACGTGCAGATGCTGCGCGATGCGCAGACGCACGATATTCCCTCCGACGCACTGTGCCGCGAGCGCATCGCGCTGAGCCTGGACTATCCGGACTGGCAGGCGCTCGATGCGGCGCTGGTCCGGCATCGCGCCATCGTCAGCGAGGAATTTGCCGCTGTGCTGGTGCCGCAGGGCGGGCGCAGCGCCAGTGCGCCAGTCGAAGATCGCCTGCTGTGGCAACAGGCATGCGACGAATCACTCGACCCGGCGCTGCTGGAAGCCTCCGGTTTCGCGCCGGGTGCCGAGCTGGCCGACGCCTTGCTCAAGCTGCCGCAGGACGGGCAGGTGCGGGCGATGTCGGTGCGTTCGCGCGAGCGGCTGGATCGGCTGCTGCCGCAGCTGTTCGGCGCGGCCCGCGCCAGCGCCGCGCCGGTGCCGTGCATGTTGCGCCTGTGCCGGCTGATACAGGCGGTCGCGCGGCGTTCGTCCTACCTGGCGCTGCTGGAGGAGCAGCCGGCCGCACGCAAGCGGCTGGTACGCCTGTTCGGCGACAGCGCATTTCTGGCCGAGTGCGTCATCGCGCAGCCGCTGCTGCTGGACGACGTGCTCGATCCGCGCATCGATCAACTGCCGTTCAAGTCGGCCGACGTCACCGTCGAAATCACCCGCGTGCTGGCCACGCTGGACGAGCGCGGCGCCGAGGCCGAACTTGAACGCATCAACGAGTTCAAGGCATCCACTGCGTTCCGGCTCGGGCTCGCATTCAATGACGGTCGCGTTGGTGCCGTCGCCACCGCGCGTCGCCTGGGTGCGCTGGCCGAATCGGTGGTGATCGCGGTGACTGCGCTGGCCGAGCGCGAGCTGGTCGTCCAGCATGGCCGGCTGCCTGGCACGGGGTCGGGTTTCGCCGTACTCGGCTACGGCAGCCTGGGGGGCGAGGAACTGGGTTTCGCCTCGGATCTGGATCTGGTGTTCGTCTACGATGGCCGCCGTGCCCGGATGACGAGCGATGGCGCGCGTCCGCTGGAGGGCGTGCGCTGGTACCAGCGGCTGGCCCAGCGGACCATGAACTGGCTCACCCTGCTGACCCGTGCCGGGCGCTTGTACGAAGTCGATGCGCGCCTGCGCCCCGATGGTTCCAAGGGCTTGCTGGTCAGCAGCCTGGACGCTTTCGTGGTCTATCAGAAAAGCCGTGCATGGACCTGGGAACATCAGGCGCTGCTGCGCGCCCGGCCGGTTGCCGGCGACGCGGCGTTGCGGCACGAACTGGTCGAGGTGCGTCGCGCGGTCCTTGCCGTGGCGCGCGAACGTACGGTGGTGCTGGACGAGGTCGGCAGCATGCGCAGGCGCTGGCGTGCCGAGCGCGACCGTTCCGACAGTCGCCGGCTCGATCTCAAGCAGGGCCACGGCTGCCTGCTGGATATCGAGTTCGCGCTGCAGGGACTCGTGCTGGCGCATGCCGCGCAACAACCCGGGCTGCTGGACGTGACCGCCAATGCCAGCATGATCGAAGCCTGTCGTGCCGCGGGTCTTCTCGACGCCAATCAGGCGGCCATCCTGTCGGTGGCGCATGCCGAACTGCTGCAGCGCGCGCTGACCTGCACGCTCGACCTGCGTTCACGCATCGCTGTGCGCGATGCGGAGCTGGAGCAGTTGAGCGCCGATGTGCGCGAAGTCACCGATGCGCTGGGCTTCAGTTTCGGCTGAGCGGCTGTCCGTCCGCGCCATGATGGGGCTTCGTGCCGACACTCTGTTCGCTGTCGAGCGATTTTTAGTGTTGTGCAGGAGCCCGCTTGCGGGCGATGCCTTTGCTCCGAATCCAGTCGGAGAGATCAAAAGCAAAAGCATCGCCCGCAAGCGGACTCCTTACACACGAGCGGCGATGCGCCGGCACAGTTCGGCGGCGATGCCGCCGGTTTCGCGCAGCGGCGGCTGGCGTGGGGGCGGTGTGGCATCGAGGTCGTGCAGCAGGCCGGCGTCGCGCAAGCTGCGGTGGAACAGCGCGAGCTTTCCCTGCAGTGGCACGGTGACGAAGGTATGTACCGGGCAACCGATGGCGCAGGCTTCGCTGAGCATGTTGACCGAGTCGGGGCTGACGACCATGCGGTCGGCCCAGCCGAGCACGCACGGGTAGGGGTTTGGGCCATCCTCGCGGCCGGTCCACATCAGGCCGGGGCTGGCGGCGAGCATGGCGCGCATGATTGCCATCACCGCGGCAGGAGTGCGGCGCGAAGCGAGGACCAGCAGGCTGCCACCTTCGATGCGCTGGCGTGCGAGCAGTCGGCTGGCCAGCTGTTGCGCGTAATCGGCATCGAGCGGGATGCCCCGGCGCGGGCCGCCCAGCAATACGCCGACGCGGGGCTGCGGCAGATCGGCGAGCGTGGGGCAGGACTCGCGGCCGTCCGCGAGCCAGTCCTCGTCGACGGGATTGAGCGAACCCAGCGGCGTCAGCACGTTGCGGCCGTCGAGCCGGTCGTGCCGCGGGGCGATCACCGTGTCCCAGTGCTCCGGGTCGATGCGCGGGTCGAGGATCTGCACGGTATGGCAGCCGCCGCCGGACCAGCGCCGCAGCTGGCGGGTGAACAGGGCTGCCGCGCGCCCGCAGCCGATCGCCACCCGTGGCCATGGCGGCGCAAGCAATGCGCGCTGATCGGCGGGCAGGGCAAACGTGCCGCCGGGGGTGAACCGCGGCGCCAGCCACGACCATGGCGCACGCGGTTCCAGGATCAGGTGCCGCAGCTGCAGTTGCAGATGGCCGGCCAGCGCCAGCGCCTGGCGCTGGTTGCCGGCGGCCGCATCGGTGATCACCCAGCAGGAGTCGTGCCGAATCAGCATGGGCACAGGCGGCGCGGCATTGTTTCGCAAATGAGCACAGTACGTTCCCCCACGGGCCTGGTCAGTTCCTGCCTGCCGGCTTATACACTTGCAGGCTCAGGCGCCACTGTCGGCGCGTCGACGCAGCAGAGGATACCCATGAGCGAGATGCTTTCCGAGGCCGCCCTCGACCAATTGTTCCGCGAGGCACGCACGTTCAATGCCTGGCTGCTCAAAGACGTGAGCGACCAACAGCTCCACCAGCTGTACGAACTGGCCAAGTTCGGCCCGACCAGCGCAAATGCCTCGCCGATGCGGGTGGTGTTCGTGAAGTCGAAGGCCGCCAAGGCGAAGCTGGGGCAGTTCATGTCCGAGGGCAACCGTGCCAAGACGATGGAAGCGCCGGTGACCGCGATCATCGCGACCGACCACGCGTTTTACGAACACCTGCCGAAGTTGTTCCCGCATGCCGATGCCCGCAGCTGGTTCGTCGGCAACCAGCCGCTGATCGACGCCACCGCGTTTCGCAATGCAACCCTGCAAGGTGCCTACGTATTGCTGGCGGCACGCGCGCTGGGGCTGGATTGCGGACCGATGTCCGGTTTCGACCAGGCCGGGGTGGATGCCGCGTTCTTTGCCGGTACCACGGTCAAGTCCAATTTCCTGATCAATATCGGTTACGGCGATGCCGGCCGCGACCTGTTCCCGCGCAGCCCGCGCCTGTCGTTCGATGAAGCCTGCAAGATTGCCTGAAACATTTCCCGTCCGCTGTTCCCAAGGAGACATTCCCATGCGCGCACTGAAATATCTTGTCCTTGCCGGCCTGCTCGGTGTTGCCGGATTCATTCAAGCCGCCCCGGTGCAGGCCGCGCCGGTCGCCTACCGGCTCGATCCCAACCACACGATGGTGCTGTTCAGCTGGAACCACTTCGGATTCTCCAATCCCACCGCCGATCTGGGCATCAGCAGCGGCACGGTGGTGTTCGACGAGAAGAATCCGGCCAAGTCCAGCGTGGACGTGAGCATGCCGCTGTCCATGCTCGATACCCATGTGCCGGCGCTCGACCAGCACCTGAAGGAGGCCGATTTCTTCGACGCCGCCAAGTACCCGACGGTGACGTTCAAGAGCACCCGGGTACAGTCGCTGGGCGCTCACAAGTTCAAGGTCACCGGCAATCTGACCGTGCACGGCGTGACCAGGCCGGTCGTGCTGGAAGCCACGCTCAACAGGATCGGGCCGCATCCGATGACCAAGGCGCCGTCGATCGGCTTCGACGCCACCGCCACCCTCAAGCGATCCGATTTCGGTATCGGCGCCTACGTACCGAATGTCAGCGACGAAATCAGGATCCGCATCACCACCGAAGGTTCGGTGCCGAAGGCCGGCGCCGGCAAGTAGTTTCAGCTGTCCGGGCGCACCCCCGCGCCGTCGCCGGTGCGTGGGGTGCGTGAATGCATCGCCATTGTCGTCGGCGTGGGCTGCGGTCGCGCTGGCGGTGCGCGGCGCAAATCCCGGCATGCATATCCGACGGCAGGCTGCAGCCTGCTACCATTTGCGGTCTGATGCCCAAGTCTGGAGTCCGCTCATGTCGCGCCCCCTTGCCACGGCCGCGCCGCTGGTGCCGGCAAATGCCGAAAATCGTTATGAAGTGACGCGCGCGGACCTGCCGCTGGCCTGCCCGATGCCCGGCATGGAGCTGTGGAATTCGCATCCGAAGGTCTATCTGCCGATCGTTGACGACGGCGGCGAGTCAACCTGTGCCTACTGTGGTGCGCATTACATCCTGCGAGACTGAGCCGGGCGACAGGTCGGGGCACCCTTCAAACGGTTGGCGGCACTGTTTTTGCTTGCCTTTCAAGAATGAAAGCCTCCAGTCCAGAACTCATGTCCAGCATTGTCGTTCCTGCCAGGCTGTTGACTGTAGTCCAACTGATCCCTTCCCTGCATTCGGGCGGTGCGGAGCGTTCGGCGCTGGAGATCGCCCGTGCCCTGGTGCAGGCCGGCCACCGTTCGGTGGTGATCTCGGCAGGCGGGCGGCTGGTTGATCCGTTGCGGGCGGCGGGCAGCGAGCATGTGGCACTCGACCTGGGTCGCAAGTCGCTGCGCACGCTGGGCCGAATCGGCGCGCTGCGGCGGGTGTTGCGCGAGCTCAAGCCGGATATCGTGCATGCCCGTTCGCGGCTGCCGGCATGGCTTGGCTGGTGGGCGCTCAAGGGGATGACGCCACGGCCGCATTTCATCACCACCGTGCATGGATTCAATACGCCGGGGAGCTACAGTGCGATCCTGTTGCGCGGTGAGCGGGTGATCGCGGTATCGCAGACACTGCGCGATTACGTGCTCAGCCATTACCGCTGGCTGGAGCCCGGCCGGGTGCGGGTGATTCCGCGCGGTATCGATCCGGTGGAATTTCCCTATGGTCATCGACCGGACGATGCGTGGCAAAAGGCTTTTTTTGCCGAATATCCGCAGCTGACCGGTGCGCCGTTGCTGACCCTGCCCGCGCGTGGCACGCGGCTGAAGGGTCACCATGATGCGATCGAATTGCTGGCGAATCTCAAGCGCCGCGGGATCGAGGCGCGCCTGCTGCTGCTGGGTGTCATCGAAGCGGGGCGCGAGGCCTACCTGGAGGAGCTGCGCGAACTGATCCGCGTGCGCGGGCTGACCTCGCAGGTCGTGCTGACACCGCCGCGCAGCGATGTCCGCGACATCTACGCGGTATCGGCGCTGGTGCTGCAGTTGTCGAACAAACCCGAGTCCTTCGGGCGCACCGTGGTCGAGGCGCTGTCGTTGTGCCGGCCGGTGCTCGGTTACGCGCATGGCGGCGTCGGCGAGTTGCTGGCTGAACTTTATCCGGCCGGCCGCGTGCCACCGGGCGATCGCGAGCGCCTGGTGGAACGTGCCGCGGAATTGCTGCGGGTGGCGCCGTCGATCTCGCCGCTGCAGAGTTACCAGTTGACCGAGATGCAGCAAGCCACCCTGGCGCTGTACCAGGAAGTGGCCAGCGTCTGAGTTCGTGCTCGCCTACAATGCCTGACCGCCTTCGGTCCGGGCAACGCAGGGTCTCTCTCGGCATGATCTCATCCGGCATGAACTCGTTCGGTTCCTCGCTCAAGGCTGCCCTGCATTCCCCGTTGCTGCCGTTCTGGCTGGTGATCGCGCTGCTGCCGTTCGGACGCAGTTCGGAACTGGGGACCTTGCTGTGCCTGCTGGGCGTGCTGCTGCTGTTCGCACGCGAGCCGCACGCGCTGCGGCAGCATGCGGGCGCACGCCTGTTGCTGTGGCTGCTGGCCGCCTATGTGGGGGCAGCGCTGTTGTCGGCATTCGACGCGATCATGCCCGGCAAGAGCTGGGGCGCCGTGGCCGGCCTGCTGCGCTACGCGCCGCTGGGCCTGTATGCCTGCTTCGCAATCCGCCGCGACGGCAAGTTGCGGACACTGTATGTCGCCGTGGCGCTGGTGCTGGCATTGTGGGTCGCCGACGCGTGGCTGCAGGCACTGACCGGTTGGAGCCTCGGCGGTCATGCCGAAGCCGAGCGCGTCTCCGGCATTTTCGGCGCGGGCAATCTCAAGCTGGGGCCGACGCTGGCGGTGCTGTCGCCGTTTGCGCTGTGGGCGGCGCGTCGTCGCTGGGGCCGGCCGGGTCTGCTGCTCGCCTTTGCGCTGATCCTGGGGCCGGTCCTGCTGGCCGGTTCGCGTGCGGCCTGGTTGTGCTACGGGCTGGTGGCGCTGGGATTCATCTGGCGCGAGGCGAATTCGCCGCGGCGCTTTGCGGGGTACTGCGCGATCGCAGCGCTGCTGGTGGCGCTGGCCGGAGGCATCGCCTGGAAAACCTCGGCGCGCTTCGACGCCAGGATGGACCGCAGCCTGCTCGTCTTGCACGGCACGGACCGATCGGTGGATAGCGCACTCAGTGGCCGGCTCGATATCTGGCACACCAGCATCGAGATGATCGCGGCGCACCCGTTCAATGGCGTCGGCGTGCGCGGTTTCCGTTACGCCTATCCGCACTATGCGCCGGCGAATGACCACTTTCTGGTCGCCGAATCGTGCGGCGCGGGCGAGGGCGCCTGTCATGCGCATCAGCTGGTACTGGAGATCCTTGCCGAAACCGGCACGATCGGACTGCTGCTGTGGCTGGCAGCTGTCGGTTTGGCGTGGCGGGCATGGCGCCGGGTCGGCCCGGCGGCGCGCGCGCGGGCCTTCCCGGTCACGCTGGCATTGGGCGTGATGCTGTTCCCGCTGAATACCCATCTGGCCTTCTATTCGGCTTGGTGGGGATTGCTGTTCGCCTGGCTGCTCGGACTGTGGTGTGCCGCGTTGTACGTCGAGCCGGCGCCCGCGGAAAGTGCATGAGCGGGGGTGTCGACATCGCCTGAGTTGCGGGTCGTCAGACGCCTGAAAGCCGCCATCGCGGTGTCGTCACGGGATCACCGGCGCGTTGCCGAGGTACGTGACGGGGCAGGCGTGGTTTCGCCGAGGATGCGCACGAAGTCGGCGGCGATGACGCCGGTGCTGAAATGCCGTTGCACGTAATCGCGTGTCGCGGCCGCCATCGGCAGGCGATGGGCCGGGTCGCACAGCTCGAGGATCGCATCGCGCCAGGCGTCGACGTCGCCCGGCGGCAGCAGCATGCCGGTCACGCCCGCTTGCAGCGTTTCCGGGACGCCGCCGACGTCGCTGCCCAGCACCGGCACGCCGGCCGCCTGTGCCTCGATCGATACGCGGCCGAAGGTTTCCGGCAGGATCGAGGGAAAGGCCAGCACCGATATCGCGCTGTACCAGGGGTGCACGTCGTGGATCCAGCCGGCGAAATGGTGCCGCCCCGCCATCGGGTGGGCGGCGACCCGGTCGCGTAGTGACGGCGCGTCCGGCCCGTCGCCCAGCCACAGGCAATGCAGCCGGGGCTCTCGTGCCATCGCCTGGTTGGCGGCGTCCAGCAGGGTGAAGATGCCCTTGCCCGCGTGGATGCGCCCGAAGTAGCCCAGCACGACGGCATCCTCGCGGATGCCGAGTGCCTGCAGGATCGCGCTGCGCTGCTGCGGGTCAGGCCGGCACAGTGCCATGTTCACCGGGTTGTACAGCACCTGCACCAATTCCGCCGGCGTGCCGCGGTCGAGATAGGCCTGGCGGGCGTAATTCGAGACCGCGAAGAACCGTTGCGCCAGGCGCGGCAGTAAGTAGCCGGAAACCCGGCTCATCGGCGGCGTGCGGTGGCGGAACAGCGCAACCGGCAGTTTGAGCAGCCGTCCGCACAGGATCAGCGGCCAGTATTCCTTGCCGAAGTTGCCGACCAGCCAGTCCGGCCGCGATCGTTTTACCGCGGCGAATACCGCGGCATAGCCGCGCAGGTCGAGCACATTGCGGAACTTTGCCTCGTGCAGGCGGACATTCGAGCTGGCCAGTCCCTGGGCGATCAGGCCATCGGGATAGACCACCACGCTGACGTCATGGCCGGCTTCGGCCAGGGCCTGGGCGAGGGCGACGAAATGGGATGCGGCACCCGTGTTCTCGGGATTGGTGCCGACAAAGAGAAACTTCATGCCCGTCGATCCTCGTATCGGGTGAACGACCGCAGCGCGAATTGCGGCAGCAGGTGGTGGCGCGCGACCTGCACCCGCGGCAGTCGCCACGGATCCGTGCCCGCAATGGCGCGCCCGCGACGGGTCGTGGTGGCTGCTGCATAGCCGGCCTGGCGGGTGACATCGACGACGCGGTCATCCATGTCGCCATAGGGGTAGCAGAACTGGTTTACCGGGGCGCCGATGCGATCCTCCAGTTCGGCCTTGCTGCCGTGGACCTCGTCGTGCAACTGCGCGTCGCTGCAGCGGGTCAGTCGCGGGTGAGTACGCGTGTGGGCGCCGATCTCCATGCCGCCATCGTGCCAACGCCGCAGTTCCGCGACCGACATCAGGGGTTTGCGGACGCCAAGGCGCTCGGCGTCCCACATGTTGTACCGGCCGATGCAGTCGCTGACCACGTAGCAGGTGGCACTGAAACCGAACTTGCGCAGCACCGGCAGTGCCGCTGCCAGGTTGTCGGCATAGCCGTCGTCCAGCGTGACCACCGTGATGCGGCCCTGGCGTTCGCCGCGCAGATAGGGCATGGCAGCCGACATGGACAGCCCGGTATAGCCGAGTCGGTGCAGCAGCCACATCTGCCGGGCGAACGCAGCTGGGCTGACGTACAGGCTGCGGTAGACGCGCAGATCGCGCGGTGCAGGCGCGATGTTGTGATACATGAAAATCGGCAGGGCATGCCTCCCCTGCGGCTTGGCGCGTTCCATTGCCCGGCTCCGGTGTCGATGCAGCATCAGTGATAGGTTGGTTCGCGCATGGGGCATCCCCAATCCGGTCATGCGGCGGGATCGCAAGGACGTGGCCGATTGATCCGCCGGTTGCCTGCCCGTGCGGGATCGTCGTCCGGACGCAAATCACCCGGCATGACCGGTTCTTGTCGCGAATGCCGCGCAATGTCAGCAGGTCAAACTTTCACCATGCTGTCGACGAGTCAGTAGACCTCGGGCGTTCCCGGCGGTCGCGTCTTGAAACGCTTGTGCACCCACAGATACTGTTCGGGTGCCTCGCGCACCATCTGTTCGATGCAGGCATTGATGCGCGCCGTATCCTCGAGCACATCCGCGCCGGGGAAGTTTTCCAGCGGTGTCCCCAGGCGCAATGCGTATCCCTGGCCATCCGGCAGGCGGCGATGGGCGAACGGAATGACCGCCGCGCCGGACATCCTCGCCAGATGGTGGGTTGCCGTGATGGTGGCGGACGGCACGCCGAAAAACGGTACGAACATGCTGTCCTTGCTGCGCATGTCCTGATCCGGCGCGTACCACAGCGTGCCGCCGCCGCGCAGGTATTTCACGGTGCCGCGGATGTCGTCCTTGTCGAACATGGCCTCGGCGTAATGCAGCCGCGCGCGCAGCACGGCCCACTCGAACACGGTCGAATCCATTTTCCGGTACATGCCGGCAATGCGGATACGTTGCGAGACCAGCCGCGCGCACAGTTCCAGGTGCGAGAAGTGGCCGCCGACCAGCAGTACGCCCTTGCCTTGCGCGCGCGCCGCCTCGAGGTGCTGCAGTCCGTCGATGCGGGTCGGCATGCGCGCGATGCTGCGATCGCTGCCCATCCAGCCCAGGGCGAACTCCACCAGCATCAGGCCGATGTCGCGCAGGTTGCGCTCGACCAGGCGGGCCCTGGCTGCGGCATCGAGCTCGGGAAAGCACAGCGAGATATTGGTTTCGGCAATCTGCCGCCGCGCGGAGGGAATCCATTGCACCAGCGTGCCAAGCCGACGTCCCAGCCACAGCAGTGCCGGATACCGCAAATGTGCGATCAGCCAGATCACGCCCACGCCCAGCCACGCCGGCCAATGACGCGGCGCCAGCAGTGAGCGGGTGAAGGCGGGGCGGGGCATGCCGGGCATCGTCCGTATTGTAGCGGGCCGCCTTCGCTCCGGCTTGCGCTGGCCGCTCTGGCTATACTCACGCGTCCTTCAGGCACGGACCGGCTCTTGCGCTATCTCTATACCCTCGCGATGTTTCTGGTGACGCCATTGATGGTGGTGCGGCTGCTCATGCGTGGTGCGCGGTTGCGCCCTCCACGCGGGCGCTGGCCGGAGCGTTTCGGATTCTTCGATGCACCGGGGTTCACCGGCAGCCTGTGGGTGCATGCCGTATCGGTCGGCGAGGTGAATGCGGCAGAGCCGCTGATCAAGGCGTTGCGCCGGGATTACCCGAACGCGCCGCTGGTGATCACGACGGTCACTGCAACGGGCACCGCGCGGGTGCATCAGCTCTTCGGCGACAGCGTGTTCCAGGTCTACTTGCCCTACGATTTGCCGTTCGCGGTGAACGGTTTCCTGCGGCGGGTACGGCCGCGCCTGGCGCTGATCGTGGAAACGGAGATCTGGCCGAATCTGTATTTCGCCTGCTGCCGCAGCGGGATTCCGCTGATGATCGTCAATGCACGGTTGTCCGAACGTTCGTTGCGCGGTTACCGGCCGATGCGTGGCGTGGTGCGTGCAGCGCTGCGTTGCGTGAGGATGATTGCCGCGCAGTCGCGCATAGACGTGGCGCGCTATCGGTTGCTTGGAGCCGACCCTCGGCACGTCGTGGTTACCGGCAACATGAAGTTCGACATGCCGATACCGGATGGCGCGGTGGCTGCCGGCGCCGCCATGCGCGAACGCTGGGGGCCGGGTCGGCCGGTGTGGATGGCCGCCAGCACGCACGAAGGCGAGGACATGGCGGTACTGCAGGCGCACCAGCAAATACTCAGGCAGCTGCCCGAAGCGCTGCTGCTGCTGGCCCCGCGTCATCCGGAGCGATTTCGCCTGGTCGAACATGCGGTACGCAGCCAGGGTTTCGGCGTGGCCACGTACAGCGCCGACACGGTGCCGTCACCGCAGCATCAGGTGTTCGTGATCGACGCGATGGGACAGCTCATGCCGTTTTTCGCCGCCGCCGATGTGGCGTTCGTGGGCGGCAGCCTGGTGCCGATCGGTGGCCACAATGTGCTGGAGCCGGCGGCACTTTCCACTCCGGTGCTGGTGGGGCCGCACACCTTCAATTTCGAGGAAATCACCCGCAGCCTGATCCAGCAGGGCGGTGCCGAGCGCGTGATGAGTCCCGAGCAGCTGGATCGGGATGTGTTGCAGCTGCTGAACGACCCCGGCAAACGCCAGCAGATGGGACTGGCCGCGCAACGGCTGTTCGAGCGCGAGCGTGGCGCGGTGCAGCGGATCATGCGGATGATCGACAGCTTGCTGCAAGAGTAGCGTGCAGCGCTTGGCAAGCCCATGAAAAGGCCGGCGTGCAGCCGACCTTTTCCACACGCGACGACCAGTCACTGCAGCAGCGCGTTGATCGCCTCGAGGTCCTTCAGATCGGCGGTGCCGGCAGCCTGCTTGAGCAGCAGCTTGTTGAGGATGAACTGGTGCCGGGTCTGCGAGTAATTGCTTTCCGACTGGGTCAGGGTCTGAATGGCCAGCAGCACCTCGGTGAAGGTCTGGGTGCCTACCTCGAAACCCGCGCGGGTAGCCTCCAGCGCTTTCTGGCCCGATTCCACCGAGGCCTTGCCCGACTGGACCTGGGATATCCCGGCGATCACCGAACGGTAGTAGTTGAGGGTGTTCTGGATCACCTGGCGACGCTGCAGTTCCATCGAGTCGGTCGCCGCATCGCGCTGATAGATCGATTGGCGCACACGCGACTGGGTGCCGCCGCCCTCGAACAGCGGTACGTTCAGGGTCAGGCCCATCGTGATCGAATGCGGCCGGTTCGGGAAAGTCAGGGGGCGCTGGAACCAGCCGGTGGTCTTGCTGTAACTGACGCCCGCCGTGATGGTCGGCAAGTGCCCGGCGCGGGCCGCGCTGATGTTGTGCTCGGCCGTTGCCACGTTGTCCTTCTGTGCCAGCAGGTTCGGATTGGTCTGCAAGGCCTGCTTGACCCAGGCATTCGGATCGGCCGGTGCGGGCGGCTGCATGGGCAGCTCGTCGCGCAGTTTCTTGAGATGACCGATCGGCTTGCCGGTAATGACCTTCAGGGCTTCCTTGTCGTTGTCGAGCGTGTTTTGCGCCGTGATCGTCTGCGTCCGGGCGTTCTCGTAGAACGCCTTGGCCTGATAGACGTTGGTGATCGCGGCCAGGCCGACCTTGAACTGTTGGCTGGCCTGATCGTATTGCCGCTTGAAGGCATCTTCGTTGGCCTTGGCGTAGGTCAGCTGGTCTTCGTCGTTCAGCACGCTGAAGTAGGCTTCGGTGACCCTGACCAGCAGGTTCTGCAACGCGGCCTGGTAGATCTCGTCCTGTGCATTCGCGGCCGAGTGGGCCGCCTTCAGATTGGCGAACTTGCTGAAGTCCAGCACCGTCTGGCTGATCTGGCCGTCGATATTCCGCGTGCGGGTGTGGCCCGTCCGGGTGGTGACCGTGATCAGCTGGCCCGGGTTGTTCGGATCCGGGGCAACGGTGGTGCCGCCGCCGCCGCCGCCGTTGGTCTGGTCCAGTGAGAGGCTTGCCGAGACCTGCGGCAGCAGCAGGGCCCGCGCCTGGTTCACACCTTCGCCGGTGGCGAGCCGGGTGGCGTCCGCCTGCGACAGCACCGGATCGTTGGCGAGTGCTTCACGGTAGGCGGAGAGCAGATCCTCGCCGTGGCTGGGTAGCGAAATGGCGGCCAGTGCCAGCGCCAGGGTGAGCAGCTTCAAACGCATGGGATGTCTCGATGGGAATCGGTCGGGGCGTAGTCACAAAACGAAGCGCTGCGGCGGTTCGGCATGGGCCAGATAGGGCAAGTCGGTCTCGAACAGGCTTTCTTCGCGGCACTGGCCCGACCCCTCGATCGTCATCAGGCTGGCACGTTGCACCGGCGACAGACCGTGCACGACCAGCATCCGGCCACCGGGCTTGAGCCAGCTCAGCCAGCGCGACGGAACCTCGAACACCGCGCCGGTCACCACCACGGCATCGAACAAGCCGTCGGGTTGCCAGGCATTGACCGCTTCACCGGTGACCAGGTTCGTGTTGGTGAAGCCGGCGTCCTGCAGGCGCCGTGTGGCCGCAGCCGTGAAATCCGCATGGATGTCCACGCTTGTCACGTGTGCCGACAGCCCGGCCAGACAAGCGGTGAGGAACCCCGAACCGGTACCGATTTCCAGCACCCGGTCGGTTGGCTGCAATTGCAGTGCCTGCAGCACGCGAGCTTCCAGCACCGGTTTCATCATGACTTCGCCGTGGCCCAGCGGCAGACACAGATCGGCAAAGGCGAGTTGTCGATGCGCGGGCGCGACGAAATCCTCGCGATGAACACGGCTGATGACATCCAATACCCGGCCGTCCAGTACCTCCCAAGGACGTACCTGGCTTTCCACCATGTTCAGTCGCGCCTGCTCGAAGTTCATAGCCATCTTGTTCATGTCCCGTGTGGATCGGATAGGTCAGTCAAGTTCGCAAGTTTATCCCCACGGCGACAAGCCTGCCGCTTGTGCAGCAGGTCACGAAGTGCCGGAAGTCATCGCGTGCTGCTGACGGGCGTCATCTGGCGCATCGAGCGCGGCTTCCTTGAGGCACCTGAAACGTAGATGGGGTCTATTCTGGAAAATAATTGAACTGGCACGTATACTAAACTTTGAACTTTTCCGTGTGAAGGTGCGGGCATGACAATCAGCGCGCAAACCAAACCCCAGGGGCCCGGTCGCCCGAAGGACATGGAGAAACGGGCGGCGATTCTGGCAGCCGCGAAGGGACTGTTCATCCGCAATGCCTTTGCCGGGACCAGCATGGATGCGATTGCCGCCGATGCAGGGGTATCCAAGCTCACCGTCTACAGCCATTTCGGTGACAAGGACAACCTGTTCCGCGAAGTGATCCGCGCACGCATCCACGATCTGTTGCCGGAGAATCTCTACGCCTACGACCCGCATGTCGATATCGGCGTGACCTTGATCGCTATCGCGCAGGCACACATGCGCCTGGACTGCGAGGCCGAGAATGTCGGCACCATTCGCGCCATCCTCAGCGATTGCCGACAGGGCAACCCCCGTTACGGCAAACTGCTGTGGGAAGAAGGGCCGGCACGGACGCATCACCTGATGGAACGGCTGTTGCAGCAGGCGGTTGACGATGGCGCGCTGGAGATTCCCGTCGTGAAGACGGCGAGCGTGCAGTTCTTCTCGTTGATCAAGGGCGACATGCTGTTGCGTCGGCTGTTTGCCTGCGATGAATGCCCGGTGGCCGCCGCGGCGGAAATCGAGGAAATGGCACGTACCGGCGTGGACACGTTTTTGCGTGCCTATCGGCCGCGCTGACCGCGTTGCTCGCGATCGATCCCCATCACAATGGCTGCCTGATTCCGGCAGGCAGCATTGCGCACGGTCAAACGGACATCAGATGCTTTCCTGCTCGTAGCGCCGGACGCCTGCCAGAATCTCGGCCTTCGCCTCATCCGCGCCGAGCCAGCCGTCCAGCTTCACCCACTTGCCTTTCTCCAGATCCTTGTAGTGCTCGAAGAAGTGGCCGATACGCTCCAGCCAGTGCGGTGAGACACCTTTGATGTCGTTGATGTGGGCATAGCCCGGAAAGATCTTCGGTGCCGGGATCACCAGCAGCTTCTCGTCGCTGCCGGCCTCGTCGGTCATCTTCAGCATGCCGACCGGCAGGCAGCGGATCACCGAGCCGGGGATCAGCGGCAGCGGCAGGATCACCAGTGCGTCCAGCGGATCGCCATCGCCGCCCAGCGTGCCGGGCACATAGCCGTAGTTGCACGGGTAGCGCATCGGCGTGGACAGGATGCGGTCGACGAAGATCGCGCCGCTGGCTTTTTCCACCTCGTACTTGACCGGTTCGGCATCCTTGGGGATTTCGATGATCACGTTGATTTCGTTCGGCACATCGCTGCCGGCACGGACGAGCTGCAGACTCATGGAAGATCCTTGCACTGATCGGGAGTGGGCCGCGTAGGATACGCCAAATGCTGCTGCGCCGCAGCAATGGCGCCGAAATCATGGCTGCCGGCTCATCGGGTCCGTGCGCAGGGCATGGCCTATTTCAACTGGTCCCACAGGAAATCGTAGGCCAGCGCATGCATCAGCGCGGCCTGGCGGTTGTCCGCGCCGGCACCGTGGCCGCCCTCCAGGTTTTCGTAGAACCAGACGCTCCTGTGGCCCATCGCCTGCATCTTCGCCGCCATCTTGCGGGCCTGTGCCGGTCCCACGCGGTCGTCGCTGGTGGTGGTGTAGAACAGCACCGGCGGGTAGTGCCCGTCTTTCCTGACGTTCCGGTACGGCGAGAAGGTCTTGATGAAGTTCCAGTCCGCGGTATCCGGATTGCCGTATTCGGCGATCCACGAGGCGCCGGCGGAAAGATGGGTGTAGCGCTTCATGTCCAGCAGCGGCACTTCGCAGGAGATCGCGCCGAACAGCTGCGGATATGTCGTCAGCATGTTGCCCATCAGCAGGCCGCCGTTGCTGCCGCCCTCGGCGCCCAGGTGCCTCGGCGAGGTCACGCCGCGCCTGATCAGATCCTTCGCCACCGCGGCGAAGTCCTCATAGGCGCGCGGCCGGTTTGCCTTCAGCGCCGCCTGGTGCCAGCGCGGGCCGTATTCGCCGCCGCCGCGGATGTTGGCGATCACGAACACGCCGCCGCGCTGCAGCCAGGCGCGGCCGATGCTGCCGCTGTAATGGGGCAGCAGCGAGATCTCGAAGCCGCCATAGCCATACAGCAGGGTGCGGTTGGAGCCGTCGAGCCTGATCGCCTTCGGTGCGATCTCGAAATAGGGCACGCGGGTGCCGTCCTTCGAGCGGACAAAGTGCTGGCTGACGACGAAGCCGGAGGCATCGAAGAACGCCGGTTCGTGCTTGATCGTCGCGGCCGGCACGCTGCCCAGCACGCCGCGTTCCAGCGATGACGGGGTGAGGAAGCCGGTGACGCCGAGCCAGTATTCGTCGCTGTGGTCGGGGTCGGTGTCGAGCACGGTGACTGTGCTCATTGCCGGCGCGCCGGGCATTGGCGCATGCGCCCATGCGCCGGCGGCCGCTCCCGTCGCCGGTGGCGTGAGCAGCTCCAGCCGGCTCTTGACGTCGTCCAGCACGTCCAGGATCAGGTGGTGCCGGGTCCAGTTGTACGAGGCCAGCGAGGTGTGCGCATCGGGCTTGAACAGCACGCTGAAGTGCCGCTGGCCGGCCATGAAGTCGTCGAACTTCGTCGCCAGCAGCGCGCCGGCCGGGTAGGTGGCGCCGCCGACGGTCCAGGCCGAGCGGGTCTGCACCAGCAGCCACTCGCGATGGGCATCGGTGATGGCGTCCGTGGGCACCTCGACCCGCGTGAGTTTTCCGCCATGGCGCTGATACAGCTCGTTGTGGAAGAAGTCCTTCGCGACGGTGACGAAATCGCGTTCGAAGCCGGGTGTGCGGTCGTGCATGGCGCCGACGGCGAGGTCGGTGGGTTTGCCGGCGTAGACCGTGGTTGCCGCCGACAGCGGCGTGCCGCGCTTCCATTCCTTGACGATGCGCGGATAGCTCGATCGGGTCATCGTGCCGGGACCGAAATCGGTACCGACATAGATCGTGTCGGCGTCGATCCAGCTGGCATCGGTCTTCGCCACCGGCAAATCGAAACCACCCTTGACGAAGGACTTGTCCGGGATGTCGAATTCGCGCACGTTCACCGCATCGCCGCCGTCCGGCGACAGCGAGATCAGGCAGCGCTGGTATTCCGGCTTCAGGCACTGGACACCCTTGAACACCCAGCGCCTGCCTTCGGTCTTGTTCAGCGCGTCGAGGTCGAGCAGCACATCCCACTGCGGGTCGGCCTTGCGGTACTCGGCCAGCGTGGTGCGGCGCCAGATGCCGCGCGGGTGCGCCTTGTCGCGCCAGAAGTTGTACAGGTAACCGCCCATCCGGCTGACTTCGGGGATGCGCGCATCGGAGTCGAGCACCGCGAGGATGCCGTCGCGGGTTTTCGCGAATTCGGCATTGTCGAGAAACCTTTTTGCCGTCACCGCATTTTCGGCCTTGACCCAGGCCATCGGGCGGGCGCCGTGAATGTCCTCCAGCCACAGGTAGGGGTCATCGCCGGCACGGCTGTCGGTGGGCGTGCGGGCGGGTTTGCTGAGGTGGGCGCCGGCGTGATCCATGCCCGCCAGTGTGACGCCGAGTGCCAGCATCAGCCAGATCGATTTCATGGTGTGTTCCCGTGGGCAGTGGATCGATTCGAGGATAACCGTCCGGAGACATGATCGCCCGTGGCTAAAGTCAGGCCCGAAAGAACAAGGCCCCGCACGATGCGGGGCCTTGTTGCGGTACACGGCAGAGTGGCGGCCCTGCAAAAGAGGCATGAGCAGGAGGGCCACGATGTTGATGATCTTGATCCCCGCCTGCGGCGTCCCTCACCCCGTCCCCCCTCTCCCGCTTTGCAGGAGAGGGGCGAAGGTGCCGTGCGGGAGTCGCTTCGATTTACAGCAGCGGAATCAGCAGCAGCGCAACAATATTGATGATCTTGATCAGCGGGTTGATCGCCGGTCCGGCGGTGTCCTTGTACGGGTCACCCACGGTGTCGCCGGTGACCGCGGCCTTGTGCGCCTCGGAACCCTTGCCGCCGTGGTGGCCGTCCTCGATGTACTTCTTGGCGTTGTCCCAGGCGCCGCCGCCGGTGGTCATCGAGATCGCCACGAACAGGCCGGTGACGATGGTGCCGATCAGCACGCCGCCCAGCGCCTTCGGTCCCAGCAGCAGGCCGACCACGATCGGCACCGCCACGGGAAGCAGCGACGGCAGGATCATTTCGCGGATCGCCGACTTGGTCAGCATGTCCACCGCGCGCGAATATTCGGGCTTGGCGGTGCCCTGCATGATGCCGCTGATCTCGCGGAACTGGCGGCGCACCTCGACCACCACGGCCCCGGCCGCACGGCCCACCGCCTCCATCGCCATCGCGCCGAACAGGTAGGGGATCAGGCCGCCGATCAGCAGGCCGATGATCACCATGTGGTCGGACAGGTCGAAGGTGGTGCTGACGTACGCGGCACCGGCCTTCGCCGCCTTGGCCCCCAGTTCGACATCGAGGTTGTGCGTGTAGTCGGCGAACAGCACCAGTGCGGCCAGTGCGGCCGAACCGATGGCGTAGCCCTTGGTCACCGCCTTGGTGGTGTTGCCCACGGCGTCGAGCGGATCGGTGATGCCGCGCACTTCCGGCGGCAGGTCGGCCATTTCGGCGATGCCGCCGGCGTTGTCGGTGATCGGGCCATAGGCATCCAGCGCCACGATCATGCCGGCCATCGACAGCATGGCGGTGGCAGCGACCGCGATGCCGTACAGGCCGCCCAGGGTATAGGAGGCCCAGATCGCCACGCAGATCACGATCACCGGCATCGCGGTCGATTTCATCGATACGCCCAGGCCGGCGATGATGTTGGTGCCGTGGCCGGTGGTGGAGGCGGCGGCAATGTGCTGCACCGGCTTGAATTCGGTGCCGGTGTAGTACTCGGTGATCCACACGATCGCGCCGGTCAGCGCCAGCCCGATCAGCGAGCAGCCCCACAGGTTCAGCGCGCCGTGGCCGAAGCCGGGCATCAGCCGGATGGTGACCGGGTAGAACGCCATGGCGGCCAGCACCGCCGAGACGATCACGCCCTTGTACAGCGCGCCCATGATCGAGCCGCCGTCCTTCACCTTGACGAACAGCGTGCCGATGATCGAGGCGATGATCGATATTCCGCCCAGCAGCAGCGGGTACAGCACGGCATCGGTGCCTGCGCCGGAAAGCGTCAGGCCGCCCAGCAGCATCGTGGCGATCACCGTCACCGCATAGGTCTCGAACAGGTCGGCGGCCATGCCGGCGCAGTCGCCGACGTTGTCGCCCACGTTGTCGGCGATCACCGCGGGGTTGCGCGGGTCGTCCTCGGGAATGCCGGCCTCGACCTTGCCGACCAGATCCGCGCCGACATCGGCGCCCTTGGTGAAGATGCCGCCGCCCAGGCGCGCGAAGATCGAGATCAGCGAGCTGCCGAAGGCCAGGCCGACCAGCGCATGCAGCGCCGGTTCGCCGGTGGTGCCCATCTGTTCAAGGACCTTGTAGTAGCCGGCGACGCCGAACAGCGCCAGACCGACCACCAGCATGCCGGTGATCGCGCCGCCGCGGAACGCCACGTTCATCGCGGGGCTCAGGCCGCGGCGTGCGGCTTCGGCGGTGCGCACGTTGGCGCGCACCGAGACGTTCATGCCGATGTAGCCGGTGGCTCCGGAAAGCAAGGCGCCGAGCAGGAAGCCGATCGCGGTCGGCCAGTTGAGAAACAGGCCGATCAGCACGAACAACACCGCGCCGACCATGGCGATGGTGGTGTACTGGCGGTTGAGGTAAGCGCGGGCGCCTTCCTGGATGGCTGCCGCGATTTCCTGCATTCGTGTATTGCCCGGCGATTGGGCCAGGATCCAGCGCGCCGAAAATGCGCCATACAAGATCGCCACTGACGCACATGCCAGAACGATCCACCAGCCATACTGCTGCAGCATCGGAGCCTCCCATGAGTTGTCACCCTGAACCCCGGGTTGTCGACGGACAAGCCGGAGATGACCGCCCAGGACGGGCAGCCGCGTGGAGTATAGACAGACGTCGTGCCACAGGCTGTTGTGCGGCGCAATGTCGCACGAGTGCATGACTCGCAACAGCCGGCGAAAAGGCCATGCACGGAAGCATGGCCTCTGGTCGTTTGCGATGGCGCCGGTTCAGTGCGCTTGTACCTGAACGCAAGGGCGCGTTCAGGCGGCTCGCTCCAGCCCCGACCCGGTCAGGCAGGCAGCGGCTGGCGCGCGCTCCCGGTGGGCTCAGCGCAACGAAGTGAAGCCAGCCAGTTTCCTGGCCACGGCGGCATTCCTCAGTTGCACGTAGCGCGGCAGGCCGTCCTTGCCGTACGGCAACGGCGCTTCGCCGCGGATCAGCGGCGCCAGGTAGCGGCGGGCGGCGGGGGTGATGCCGAAACCGTCGCGGCTGATGAAGTTCTTCGGCATCTTCTTTTCGCGATTGGCGATCTTCGCCAGCGCTGCCGGTTCGATCTTCCAGCGATACGGGGCATCGCTGCTGCGCACGATGACCGGCATCACGGCATTCATGCCGGCCAGCGCGTAATCGACCGCGGCCTTGCCGACCGCAAAGGCCTGTTCGGCATCCACCGCGGAGGCGGCATGTCGTGCGGAACGCTGCAGGTAGTCGGGCACCGCCCAGTGGTATTTGTAGCCGAGCTTCTCTTGCACCAGCGCGGCCAGCACCGGCGCCACGCCGCCGAGCTGGGCGTGCCCGAAGGCATCGCGCGTACCCGCTTCGGCAAGGAACTGGCCGGCGGCATTGCGTACGCCCTCGGAGGCGACCACGGTGCACCAGCCGACGCGCTCGACCGTGGCTTTCACCTTGGCCAGGAATGCCGCTTCGTCGAACGGATTCTCGGGGAACAGAATGACGTGCGGCGCCGCCTCCGCGCCTTCGCCGGCGAGGCCGGCGGCGGCGGCGATCCATCCGGCATGGCGGCCCATCACTTCGAGGATGAACACCTTGGTCGAGGTTTCGGCCATCGAGGCCACATCGAGGCTCGCTTCCAGCGTCGAGATCGCGGTGTACTTGGCGACCGAACCGAAACCGGGGCAGCAGTCCGTCACCGCCAGGTCGTTGTCCACCGTCTTGGGCACGCCGATGCAGCGGATGTCGTAGCCCAATGTCTTGCCGATCTGCGAGATCTTCAATGCGGTGTCGGCCGAGTCGTTGCCGCCGTTGTAGAGGAACCAGCGGATGTCGTGGGCGCGGAACACCTCGATCAGGCGTTCGTACTCGGCGCGATTGGCTTCCAGCGACTTCAACTTGTAGCGGCAGGAGCCGAACGCGCCGCCGGGGGTATGGCGCAGCGCGGCGATCGCGGCCTTCGGTTCCTTCGAGGTGTCGATAAGCTCTTCGCGCAGCGCGCCGAGGATGCCGTTGCGGGCGGCGTAAACCTTCACGCCGCGGGCACGCGCGGCTTCGATCACGCCCGCGGCGGTGGCGTTGATCACCGCGGTCACGCCGCCGGATTGGGCGTACAGCAGGTTGCCGGTGGTGGCGGGCAGGGGGCGGGTTGGGCTCATGGGCATCCTCGGTGGGCAGCGGTAGTGTCGTGATGGTCGGTGGCAAATCTTTCAGCAACAGGTACTTGGCGGCAAGTGGCGAACGAATCTGTTTGACGGCACCCGGTGCAGACGCTAATTTGGCCACTCATTCCGGGAATCTGTCGGGCAGCTGCAGTGTGTGGTCACCCCGCCAAACGTGTGGAGCATTATGCGACTTGTCCTACTAGGTGCGCCCGGCTCGGGCAAAGGGACGCAAGCTGCCCGTCTCAAGGCGGCGTTGGGTGTGCCGCACATCTCGACCGGCGACATGCTGCGTGCCGCCGTCGCGGCAGGCACGGCGATGGGGCTGAAGGCCAAGGCGGTGATGGATGCCGGCCAACTGGTTTCCGACGACATTCTGCTCGGCATGCTGGAAGATCGTCTTGCGCAGGATGACGCCAAGGCCGGTTTCATCCTGGATGGCTATCCGCGCAACCTTGCCCAGGCCGATGCGCTCGATCACCTTCTGGCACGGATCGGCCAGCCGCTGGATGTGGTCGTCAAGCTCAAGGTGCCCGGCGAAGTGATCGTGGGCCGCTGCGAAATCCGCTTCAAGGCGGAAGCCCGGGCCGACGACAATCCGGACACCGTGCGCAAGCGACTGGACATCTATGCCGAACAGACGGCACCGGTGGCGGATTTCTACGCCAGGCGGGGCAAGCTGCAGGTCGTTGACGGTGTCGGCGAGCTCGACGAGGTCACTGCGCGGGTGAAGCGCGTGCTGCGCGTCGAATCGGCCACTGCCGGCAACTGAGCGGCACAGGCCGCTGCCTTGGCTTGCAGGCGGCATCATGCGATGCCGCACGGCGCCACGCTTTCACGCAACGGGTTATCCATGCGCCTGCACATCCTCGGTATCTGCGGCACCTTCATGGGCGGCGTCGCCGCGCTGGCACGCGAACTCGGGTTGAGCGTCGAGGGTTCCGACGCGAACGTCTACCCGCCGATGAGCGACCAGCTGCAGGCGCTTGGTATCGAGCTGATGCAAGGTTATGCGGCGGAACATCTGCGACCGGCGCCGGATCTGGTGGTGGTCGGCAACGCGATGACCCGCGGCAATCCGGCGGTGGAATACATGCTGGATCAGGGTCTGCGCTATATCTCCGGGCCGCAGTGGCTGGGCGAAACCGTGCTGGCGCAGCGCGAGGTGCTCGCGGTGGCCGGCACGCACGGCAAGACCACCACGGCGAGCCTGCTCGCGCACCTGCTGCAGCACGCCTCAAAAGAGCAGGCCGGGCTCGCGCCGGGCTTCCTGATCGGCGGCGTGCCGGGAAATTTCGGGGTGTCGGCGCGGTTGGGGGGAGTGCGGGATTCCCGGTGTCCCCCTTCCGGCGCGCAGACGCCGGCTGCGCCGTTTGTGATTGAAGCGGATGAATACGACACCGCGTTCTTCGACAAGCGTTCGAAGTTCGTGCATTACCACCCGCGCATCGCGATCCTGAACAATCTCGAATACGACCATGCCGACATCTTCCCGGATGTCGCTGCGATCCAGCGCCAGTTCCATCATCTCGTGCGCACGGTGCCGGGCAATGGCCGGCTGATCGTCAATGCCAATGACCGCCATCTCGCCGAGGTGCTGGCGATGGGCTGCTGGACGCCGGTGGAAACCTTCGGCATCGGATGCGGCGATTGGCAGGCAAGCTTGATCGAGGCGGACGGCTCGGCGTTCGTCGTGCATCGTCGGGGCGAGCGGATCGGCGAGGTGCGCTGGCCGTTGCTGGGCAGGCACAGCGTGATGAACGCGCTCGCTGCGCTTGCCGCCGCGGCGGCGGCGGGCGCCGATCCGCGCGCGCTGCTTGGCGCATTCGCCACGTTCGAAGGTGTGAAGCGGCGGATGGAAGTGGTGGGCGAGGTCAAAGGCGTGCGCGTCTACGACGATTTTGCCCATCATCCCACCGCGATTGCCACGACCCTGGCCGGTCTGCGTGCCAGGGTCGGCACGTCGCGCATCCTGGTGGCATTGGAGCCACGCTCTAACTCGATGCGTCAGGGCGCGCATGCGCAGGCGCTGGCGCCCTCGCTGGCCGATGCCGATGTCGTGCTGTTGCTGCATCGTCCGGAACTGGCGTGGGATGCCGGTCGGGTCACCGCGGCACTGGGCGGCCGCGGCAGCACGGTACCGACGGTGGATGCGCTGATCGAGGCGCTGCGCAGCCAGGCGCAGAGGGGTGACCATGTCATCTTCATGTCCAATGGCGGTTTCGAGGCTGCGCCACGGCGTTTCGTGGAGAGCCTGGGTCGGTATCGAGGCTGCTGATGCTCGCGCTCGGCGCACAGGCATGGAACAGCGTCAGACAGGTTGCGGCAATCGCCGTTGTCGTGGCCTGCGGTGGTAGCTGTGGCTAAACTGACCGGATGGTCGTGCAGACTCCGCTCATCGAGATGCCCTTGTTTCCGCTCTCTGCGGTGCTGTTTCCCGGCGGTCAGTTGCAGCTGCGCATTTTCGAGCCGCGCTATCTCGACCTGGTTCGCGAATGCACCCGGCAGGGTACCGGTTTTGGTGTGTGCCTGATCCTGCAGGGGGGCGAGACAGGTGCACCGGCAGTGCCGGCCCGCATCGGCACGGTGGCACGCATCAGCGACTTCGATCGCGATGACGATGGACTGCTGGGCATTGTCGCCGAGGGTGGCTCGCGCTTCCGGGTCGAGCGCAGCAGGGCGCGATCCGACGGGCTGCTTCGCGGCGACGTGGTGGTATGGCCGGCGGAACCGGCGCTGCCAGTGCCGGTGGAGTTCGCCTTGCTGCAAAGCATCCTGGAACGGCTGATCGAGACGATGGCGCCGCGTTGGCGGCATGCGCCACGCAGTGCCTATGACGATGCGAGCTGGCTGGGGTTTCGTCTGGCCGAACTGCTGCCGCTGGAGCCGATCGAGCAACAGCGCATGCTGGAATTGCACGATCCGCTGCTGCGGCTGGCGGAATTGCGCGACATCCTGCCGCGGTTCCAGAAAGGATGACCGGCGGCCGGTCGTTCCGCTTCGACGGGTCCTGGCCCGGGTAAACTCACTCATTTGTCGTGGAGCCGATGCATATGGGCAACCTGTCAGGCAAGACCTTGTTCATCACCGGCGCCTCGCGCGGCATCGGCCTGGCCATAGCGCTGCGCGCCGCACGCGATGGCGCCAATGTCGTGATCGCCGCCAAGAGCGCCGTGGCCAATCCGAAATTGCCCGGCACGATCCATACCGCCGCGGCCGCCATCGAGGCGGCCGGCGGCCGGGCGCTGGCGCTGCAGGTCGACATCCGCGAGGAGCAGCAGGTGCGCGCCGCCGCGGCACAGGCCGCCGAGCGTTTCGGCGGCATCGACATCGTGGTCAACAATGCCAGTGCGATCTGGCTGGCCGGTACCGCCGAGACGCCGATGAAGCGCTTCGACCTGATGCATCAGGTCAATACCCGCGGCACCTTCCTGGTGACCCAGAGCTGCCTGCCCTACCTGAAGCAGGCGGCCAATCCGCACGTGCTGATGCTGTCGCCGCCACCGAATCTCGATCCGAAATGGTTCGCGCCGCACACCGCCTACACCATCGCCAAATACGGCATGAGCCTGTGCGTGCTGGGCATGAGCGCGGAGTTCGCCGCGCTGGGCATCGCGGTGAACGCATTGTGGCCGCGCACGGTGATCGCCACGGCGGCGATTGCGATGATCGACGGCGTGCAGCCGCAGCACTGCCGCACACCGGACATCGTGGCCGATGCCGCGCATGCCATTCTGACGCGATCCTCGCGGAGCTTTACCGGCCATTTCGCGATCGACGAGGATGTGCTGCGCGAGGATGGCGTGGTCGATTTCGACGGTTACGCGGTGCAACCGGGCATGCCGTTGCTGCCGGACCTGTTTCTCGGCTGACGATGAACGGCTGCTCCGTCCGCCATCATCGGCCGATCGGGTCGGGTATCGGGGACGTGCGATGCCATCGGCCAGGACTTACGATGCCTTCCCCGCAAGCTTGCCCGCCCTGCCTCAGTTCATGACCACATCCATGCAACCGCACGGAATATCCATGCCAGCACACGACACCCGTCTGATCGACCTCGGCAGGCGCTACTGGCTGCCGGTGTACAAACCGCGTGAACTGATACTCGACCATGGCAAGGGTGCGCGGGTCTGGGATACGCAAGGGCGCGATTACGTGGATTTCGGTGCCGGCATCGCGGTGAACGCGCTGGGCCATCAGGATCCTGACCTGCTCGCCGCGCTGACCACGCAGGCGCACAAGCTGTGGCACAGCAGCAACGTGTTCTATACCGAGCCGCCGCTGCGACTGGCCGAGGAGCTGGTGCAGGCGTGTGGTTTTGCCGAGCGGGTGTTCCTGTGCAATTCCGGCGCGGAAGCGAACGAGGCGGCGATCAAGCTGGTGCGCAAGTGGGCGGCGGCACAGGGCCGGCCGCCGGAACGGCGTGTCATCGTGACCTTCCACGGCTCGTTCCACGGCCGCACGCTGGCCACCGTCACCGCCACCGCACAGCCGAAGTACCAGGAAGGTTACGAGCCGCTGCCGGCGGGTTTCCGCTACGTCGCGTTCAATGATCCGGATGCGCTGGAAGCCGCCTTCGCCGCGAACGATGTCGCTGCGGTGATGCTGGAGCCGGTGCAGGGCGAAGGTGGAGTGCTGCCGGCTGCGCCCGGATTCCTTCAACGGGTTCGCGAGCTGTGCGATGTCCATGGCGCGCTGCTGGTGCTGGACGAGATCCAGTGCGGCATGGGCCGCACCGGCACGCTGTTCGCGCATGAACAGGATCATGTGCGGCCGGACATCGTGACGCTGGCCAAGGCGCTGGGTTGCGGGTTTCCGATCGGCGCGCTGCTGGCCGGCCCGAAGGTGGCCGAGGTGATGCAGTACGGCGCGCACGGCACGACCTTCGGCGGCAACCCGCTGGCCGCGGCGGTGGCGCGGGTGGCGTTGCGCAAACTGGCGTCACCAGCCGTGCGACTGAACGTGGAACAGCAGGCGAATGCGCTGCGCACCGGTCTGGCAGAGATCAATCATGCGTTGGGCCTGTTTGCCGAAGTGCGCGGGCGCGGCCTGATGATCGGTGCAGTGCTCGCTGATGCATGGAAAGGCAAGGCGGCGGCGATTCTCGATCATGCCGCCGGGCATGGATTGCTGCTGCTGCAGGCAGGCCCCGACGTCCTGCGTTTCCTGCCGCCGCTGACCATCGATGACGACGAGCTGGCCGAGGGCCTTGCCCGCCTGGGTGCTGCATTACGGGATTTTGTGGCAGGCTGATGCCTTGTCCCACGAAGGAATTTTCCCGATGAAATATCTGCACAGCATGGTGCGCGTACGCGATCTGGATGCCTCGCTGCATTTTTATGTCGACGGGCTTGGGCTCGCCGAAGTGCGTCGCAACGACTACCCGCAAGGCAGGTTCACCCTGGTTTTCCTGGCTGCCCCGGAGAGCCCGGAGGCGGAGATCGAGCTGACCCACAACTGGGGTTCGCAGGAGGACTATGGGTCGGCGCGCAACTTCGGTCACCTTGCGTTTCGCGTCGACGACATCTACGCCACCTGCGAACGGCTGCAGAAGATCGGCGTGACCATCAACCGGCCGCCGCGCGATGGTCACATGGCCTTCGTGCGTTCGCCGGACCTGATCTCGATCGAGCTGTTGCAGAAGGGTGATGCGTTGCCGCCACGCGAACCCTGGGTATCGATGCCGAACACCGGCGTCTGGTGATGGTCGGCTGGCGGCTGGCAGGCATCGGCCGCCGCTCGTGGGTGGCCCCTCAACCGGCTTGCGCGACACGCATGGCTTCGCGCGCGGCGTCCAGGGTCAGCGCAATATCTTCTCCACGGTGTGCCGCGGACATGAAGCCCGCCTCGAACGCGCTGGGCGCCAGGTAGACGCCGCGCTTCAACATGGCATGGAAGAAGCGGTTGAACAGCCCGGTATCGCAGGCGGTCGCCTGGGCGAAGCTGGTTACGTGCCCGTCGGCGAAAAACAGGCCGAACATGCCGCCCACCTGGTTGGTGCTGAACGGAATGCCGGCCTCATCGGCCACTGACTGCAGGCCGTCGCACAGCCGTCGCGTGCGCGCGGCGAGTGTTTCGTGAAAGCCGGGTGCCTGGACCAGTTCCAGCATCGCCAGGCCCGCCGCCATCGCCACCGGATTGCCGCTGAGCGTGCCGGCCTGGTAGATCGGGCCGCTGGGCGCAATCTGCTCCATCAGGTCGCGACGACCGCCATAGGCGCCCACCGGCATGCCGCCGCCGATGATCTTGCCGAAAGTGGTGAGGTCGGGTGTGACGCCGTAGTGTGCCTGCGCGCCGCCCAGGGCGACGCGGAAACCGGTCATCACCTCGTCGAAGATCAGTACGGTGCCATGCCGGCTACACAATTCACGCAGGCCTTGCAGGTAGCCGTCCACGGGCAGGATGCAGTTCATGTTGCCGGCCACCGGTTCGATGATCAGGCCGGCGATCTCGGCCCCCTGTTCCGAAAACAGCGCCTTGGCCGCATCAAGATCGTTGTAGGGCAGCGTGAGGGTGAGGTCGGCATTCGCCTTGGGCACGCCCGGTGATGTGGGCACGCCGAACGTCAGCGCGCCCGAGCCGGCCTTCACCAGGAAACTGTCGCCGTGGCCGTGATAGCAACCCTCGAACTTCAGGATCTTGTTGCGTCCGGTGGCGCCGCGGGCAAGCCGGATGGCCGACATGGTTGCCTCGGTGCCGGAATTGACCATGCGAACCATGTCGATGGAAGGAATCAATCGGGTAATGGTCTCGGCCATGGCCACCTCGGCCGGGCAGGGAGTGCCGAACGACAGGCCATTCTTCACGGCGCGTTCCACCGCCTCGCGCACCGCAGGGTGGTTGTGGCCGGCGATCATCGGTCCCCACGAGCCGACGTAATCGATATAGCGCGTTCCCTCGACATCCCACAGATACGCGCCGTCGGCGCGTGCGGTGAAAAACGGTTCGCCGCCAATTGACCTGAAGGCTCTTACCGGCGAGTTGACGCCGCCCGGCATCAGGTTCTGTGCGCGCTGGAAGAGTTCGTGGCTGGTCGTCATGACGATGTTCCGGAGGTCGGGGGGTACAGATCGGTGAAGCACCGTGCGGCGTTGCGTGCGTCGGGAGCACCAAACACGGCGGAGACCGCGGCCAGGTAGTCGGCACCCGCTTCGACCAGTGCGGCTCCATTGTCCGGTGTGATGCCGCCGATAGCCACCCGTGGCACGCCCAGCGCGGCGCTTTGCCTCAGCAGTTCGATCGACACGCACGGAGCCAGCGGCTTGGTCGGCGAAGGGAAGAACGCACCGAATGAGACATAGCTGGCGCCCGCGTTGGCGGCGGCTTGCGCGCGCGGCAGCGAGCCGTAGCAGGATACCCCGATGATCGCGCGGTGCCCCAGGACCGCACGTACGGCACCAGGCTCGTCATCATCCCGGCCCAGATGCACGCCATCCGCAGCCACCGCCTGCGCCAGGGCGATGTCATGATCGATGATCAACGGTACCCCATGACGGCTGCACAATTGCCGCAATGCTGCAGCTTCTGCGTGGCGACGTTCTGCGTCGTCGGTCAAGTCCCGGTATTGCAGCAGTTGTGCACCGCCGGCAAGAGCCTGTGCCACGACATCCAGCAGATCGGGGCGCGGCCCGCCGGTAATCGCGTACAGGCCGCGGCCTGCCAGTTGCGTAGACGTATTCAAGTCATGACCTCGATATGTGCGGATGGGGTGAACGATGACACATGCTTTCGCATTGCCGGGCGAGTTGCGAGAATGTGCCATTCCATCGTGATCGAAGAAGACTGACAATGAGCCAGAGTTCCACCAATGCCCTACTCATGCGCAAATGGATGTGCGTCGTGTGCGGATACATCTATGACGAGGCTGAGGGCGTTCCCGATGAGGGCATCGCTCCGGGTACGCGGTGGGAAGATGTTCCCGAGACATGGACCTGTCCGGACTGCGGCACCACCAAGGATGATTTCGAGATGATCGAAATCGACTGAAGGCTTCTCTCTGCCACCAAATGGCCCGATCTTGCCCGCCCCTTGGCCGGGCCATCTGCTCTGATGCTCCTGCACACGATTCCGTGATGCGCTATTCCTGAAGGAGCTCCCATGCGACAGTTCATACCCTTCGAAGATGACTGGGACGCCTTGGCACAACTCAGCCCCGGGGCGTTGATACCTTACCGCGTCGGCCTGTTGCGCACGCCAGACACGCTGGCTCAGCGCACCGTTCCCCGATCGCCATCGACCTTCAGTTCGTCCAGTTCGTCGCCCGCCTGCGCGCCGATGCCGCGCGTCGACGCATCGGCGGACAGTTCCAGCACGTGACGGGCACGCTCCCCGCCCGGCTCCATGTCAGGTGGGGAGCGTCCGACACATCCAGCGGCATCGACAGCAGCTGCCGGACCTGTATCGACATGCGCCATGCCCAGCCGCATCGTCGCGTTCCTCGGCCTGCACAACCCACTGCGCGCATGCGGGGATGCATCACAGCCGCAGCGATGTCCAGGAAGCGCACGGTACCGCCACCCTGTGCATTTTCGCGCAGGAAAAGTGCGCGCGCCTCTTCCCAGACAGCTGCCTTGGCGCTATGATTCTCGCCCCTTCGTCGAGGCGAGCGTTCTCGACGATTGCCGTAGCAAGGCCGAATGAAAAATTGTTCTTCGCGGCTGTTGACGGTAAAGAAAAGCGATGTAGAATGGTCGGCTCACCCGGGACGAAACGTACCGGGACGCGACCGGGGAAACCCGGTGGCAGGTGGAAGATCTTTGACAGTGTGCGCAGGTGAATTGTGTGGACGTCTTGCGATGGAAGGTAGCGACCTGTCCAAGCAACGCAAGCGTCCCACCAAGAAAAAGTCAGTAATGAGTTTTGATTGGTCGGGAAGAACGCTTCAGAAAGACAGAC
>JAGWNA010000073.1 GCA_028871555.1 Lysobacteraceae bacterium | reverse complement strand
ATCCAGGTATTGTGCCGCCGGCGCAAGAACAATCCGTTGTACGTCGGCGAGGCCGGCGTGGGCAAGACCGCGCTGGCCGAGGGCCTGGCCAAGCGCATCGTCGACGGCGAGGTGCCCGAGGTGCTGGAAAGCGCCACGATCTGGTCGCTGGACCTGGGCGCGCTGGTGGCCGGCACGAAGTACCGCGGCGATTTCGAGAAGCGGCTCAAGGGAGTGATCAATCAGCTCAAGAAACAGCCCGGGGCGATCCTGTTCATCGACGAGATCCACACCATCATCGGTGCCGGTTCGGCGTCGGGCGGCACCATGGATGCGTCGAACCTGATCAAGCCGATGCTGGCGTCGGGCGAACTGCGCTGCATCGGGTCGACCACGTTCCAGGAGTATCGCGGCGTGTTCGAGAAGGATCGCGCGCTGGCCCGGCGCTTCCAGAAGGTCGACGTGGTCGAACCCACCGTGGCCGACAGCATCGAGATCCTCAAGGGGCTGCGTTCGCGCTTCGAGGAACACCACCACGTGGCTTATACCAACGAGGCGCTGAAGGCGGCGGTCGACCTGTCGGTCAAGCACATCCCCGACCGGCTGCTGCCGGACAAGGCGATCGACGTGATCGACGAGGCCGGTGCGCGGCAGCGCCTGCTGCCGGAAGATCAGCGCACCGGGACGGTCGGCGTGACCGAGGTCGAGTACATCGTTGCCAAGATGGCGCGGATTCCGGCCAAGCAGGTGTCCGCGTCGGATCGCGATGTGCTGCGCAACCTCGAGCGCAACCTGAAAATGGTCGTGTTCGGCCAGGATCCGGCGATCGAGGCGCTGGCCGCGTCGATCAAGATGGCCCGTTCGGGCCTGGCCGACCCGTCCAAACCGATCGGCTGCTTCCTGCTCGCCGGTCCGACAGGCGTCGGCAAGACCGAAGTGACCAAGCAACTGGCGATGCAACTGGGCATCGAGATGATCCGCTTCGACATGTCCGAATATATGGAGGGCCACTCGGTATCGCGGCTGGTCGGCGCGCCTCCGGGCTACGTCGGTTTCGACCAGGGCGGTCTGCTGACCGAGGCGGTGACCAAGCATCCGCACGCGGTATTGTTGCTGGACGAGATCGAGAAGGCGCATCCGGATGTATTCAACATCCTGCTGCAGGTGATGGATCGCGGCGTGCTGACCGACACCAATGGACGCGAGGCCAACTTCAAGAACGTGGTGCTGGTGATGACCACCAATGCTGGCGCGGCGCTGGCCTCGCGCCGCAGCATCGGGTTTGTCGAGCAAAAGCACGATTCGGACGCGATGGAAGTGATCCGTCGCACCTTCACCCCGGAGTTCCGCAACCGGCTGGACGCGATCATCCAGTTCAGCGCGCTCGATTTCGAGCACATCCTGCGCGTGGTCGACAAGTTCCTGATCGAACTGGAGAGTCAGCTGACCGAAAAACGCGTGAGCCTGGATGTCGATGCCGACGCACGCGGCTGGCTGGCCGAGCACGGCTTCGATCCGCAGATGGGGGCACGGCCGATGGCGCGGGTGATCCAGGAGAAGGTCAAGCGCGCGCTGGCCGACGAGCTGCTGTTCGGCAAGCTGTCCGGTGGCGGCCAGGTGCGCCTGAGCGTGCGCGATGGCGAATTGCAGGTGGATTGCGAGGCCGTTGAGACACTGCCGGCCGTAGTCGAGTAGCGCGCTGCCGGGAGCGGCGCCGGCGGCTGGCGAGTTCCGGCGTTGCCGATGGCTATGGCAACGAGGTTGCCGGCCCCGTTCCATGAAACGCGAAAAGGCCGCGCATGGCGCGGCCTTTTCATCGTGAACGTACCGGCTGCACTTACTTCATGCGGTAAGTGATGCGTCCCTTGCTCAGGTCGTACGGGGTCATCTCGATCTTGACCTTGTCGCCCGTGAGTATGCGGATGTAGTGCTTGCGCATGCGGCCTGAAATATGGGCGGTCACGACGTGCCCGTTCTCCAGCTGTACGCGAAACATGGTGTTGGGCAAGGTCTCCTGGACCGTGCCTTCCATTTCGATGACGTCGTCTTTGGCCATGTGTTCCGAGGGTCATGCACAGCCGTCATGGCTGCGTAAGCCATCGATTATGCCATGAATAGGCGTCAGGTTGAAGAATTCCCGAACATTCCGCTCAAGAGAAATGCTCATCCAGCTTGCGCCGGATTTCCTGCTCGATCAGGCCTTTCAGCGGCGCCAGCATCATTCCCAGCTGCACATTGACCTGGATCGCGTCGCTGTCGATGGCGATCGTGCCGTTTGCGCCCGGCCGGGAAAAGCGCAGGGTGTCGCCATGCCACTGGCCATCCATGCCGAATTTCTCCTGCATGCGTGCGGCAACCCGATCGACCACGGCGCGGGCGGCGGCGATCGGAAGTTGATGCGGGCGGCGAATGTCGATACTCGGCATGGCGTGATTCCTGCGTAGATCGGACATCATAGTGCCAGTCATGTGCCGGCATGCGGCAGGCTGCTAGAGTTTCGCGGTCCACCGGAAGGGTCATCCATGCGTATCGAATTTCTCAATGCAGCCCGTGAAGATTTCCGTTGGGAGCAGGCGCAACTGAGTATCGGCAGCGCGCCCGACAATGATCTGGTGCTGGCTGCCGGCCAGGCCGCGGCCCGGCATTTGCGAATCCAGCAGGATCGTCGCGGCTGGGTGCTGCAATTGCTGCCTTCCGCTGCCCGCATCTACGTCAATGCCAGGCCGGTGCGCGAGCGGGCATTGTTGCGTGCCGGCGATGTGGTCAGCGTGGGCGATTGCCGCCTGCTGCTGCGCGACGATCAGGATCCGGCACTGAGACCCATGCTGAACGTGCCGAAGCAGGGGGGCTGCACGGTTGCCTTGCGCGCCGTGGCCGGCCCGCTGTCCGGCCGGGTGCTGCCGTTGCACGACATCCTCGAACTCGGTCCGCAGGGGCGCTGCCCGTTGGAATTGCCGCAAGGCGAGGTCGCTGCGTTGCGTGTCTTCTGGCAGGACGGCAGCTTGCTGCTCGAAGTCGTGCAGTCGGCCACCCGCCATCCGGTGCGGGTCAACGGGGTTGCCGTGGAGCGGGTGGCGTTGCGGCCCGGCGATCAGATCGGCCTCGCCATGCACCGGTTCGTGGTGGACGCGCCGGGAATGGAGCTGGAACCGGAAATCGCGAGGCCCGAGCCGTTGCACGAGCCGCTTCCGGAGGCGGCAGCGGGTCCGCCGGGTGAAGTGTGGTGGTTGATCGCCACCGCTGCCGTGCTGGCGTTCGGTATCGCGCTGGTTCTGCTGATTCGATTCTGAGCGATCCGGCCCCGTCATGTCCGGGGAGTTGACCGCGCCATGCTGCGCCGCGCCATAATGTGCGGAATACTATCGACGGGGTGCGACGGCAGGTGAGCAGAGTCTGGAATTTCAGTGCGGGCCCGGCGGCGATGCCGCAGTCCGTACTCGAGCGTGCGCAACGCGAATTGCTGGATTGGAACGGCAGCGGCGCTTCGGTGATGGAACAATCCCATCGCGGCAAGCGGTTCATCGAGATGGCGGCGCAGGCCGAGGCCGACCTGCGCACATTGCTGGCGATCCCCGCCGATTACGCCGTGCTGTTTCTGCAAGGTGGCGCCACCCAGCAGTTCGCACAGATCCCCATGAACCTTGCCGGCGAAGGCGGCAGCGCCGATTACGTCGACAGCGGTCACTGGAGTGCCAAGGCCATCAGCGAGGCGGCCCCGTATGTACGGGTCAACGTGGCGGCCAGCGGCCGGGCCGACGATTACCGGCGCCTGCCCTCGCGCGACAGCTGGCAGCTCGACCCGCAGGCAGCGTATGTGCACTACACGCCGAACGAGACGATTCACGGCGTGGAGTTTCGCGAAATTCCCGACGTCGGCGCGGTGCCGCTGGTGGCCGACATGTCGTCGAACATCCTGTCCGGGCCGCTGGACGTATCGCGCTTCGGCCTGATCTACGCCGGCGCGCAGAAAAACATCGGCCCATCCGGCCTGCTGGTCATGATCATCCGTCGCGACCTGCTGCAGCGGGCGACCCGGCCGATGGCGCGGATCTTCCGCCTTGCCGAACATGCCGCGCACGATTCCATGCTCAACACCCCCAACACCTGGGGTTGGTATCTGGCCGGGCTGACCTTCCAGTGGCTGCTGGCGCAGGGCGGACTGGCCGCGATGGGCCAGCGCAACCATGCCAAGGCCGCCCTGTTGTACGAGGCGATCGACGGATCGGGCGGCTACTACCGCAACCCGGTCGATCCATCCGCGCGATCGCGCATGAACGTCCCCTTCACCCTGCACGACGGCGCGCTCGATGCGATGTTCGTGCGGGAATCGGAAACCGCCGGCCTGCTCGCGCTGAAAGGCCACAAGGCGCTGGGCGGCATGCGTGCCTCGCTCTACAACGCGGTGCCGCTGGAGGCGGTCCTGGCGCTGACGGAATTCATGCAGGATTTTTCCCGCCGGCATGGCTGATTCGTCATTCGACGTGTTTTCCGGCAAGATGCATATCCATCATTTGGACTTCTTTACTTCCAGGCCAGGGCATGACTGACCCCAAGAACCCACTGAACGAAATGCGCGAACGCATCGACAGCATCGATCGGCAGATCCAGCAGCTGATTTCCGAGCGCGCCAACCGTGCGCAGGAAGTGGCGAAAGTGAAGGGCGAGGGGCTTTCGGCGATCGACTATTACCGTCCGGAACGCGAGGCCCATGTGCTGCGCATGGTGGTCGACCGCAACGACGGGCCGCTGCCGGACAGCGAGATGGTGCGGCTGTTCCGCGAAATCATGTCCTCGTGTCTGGCGCAGGAAGATCCGCTGAAGATCGGCTTTCTCGGCCCGGAGGGCACGTTCTGCGAGCAGGCCGTGCACAAGCATTTCGGTCACGCCGCCTATTGCCTGCCGCTGGGCAGCATCGAGGAGGTGTTCCAGGAAGTCGCCGCCGGGCATGCCGATTTCGGCGTGGTGCCGGTGGAGAACTCGGGGCAGGGCATGATCCAGGTCACGCTGGACATGTTCCTCACCTCCAATGCCACCATCTGCGGGGAAGTGGAATTGCGTGTGCATCAGTGCCTGCATTCGCAAACCGGCAAGCTGGAGGACATCAAGCACGTCTACGCGCATGCGCAGTCGCTGCAGCAGTGCAAGACCTGGCTGCGGCTGAACCTGCCCGACGTCGAATGCATCGCGGTCGGCAGCAATGCCGAGGCGGCCAGATTGGCGCGACATGCCGACGACGCCGCGGCGATTGCCGGCGAATCGGCCGGAAAAGTCTACCGCCTCAAGACGGTGGCCAAGGGCATCGAGGATCGCGCGGACAACACCACCCGCTTCCTGGTGATCGGCCGCTCGCTGTTCCCGCCGTCCGGCAACGATCGCACTTCGCTGCTGATCACCGTGAACGACAAGCCCGGAGCGTTGTACGACGTGCTCAGCCCGTTCGCCAAGCATGGCATCAGCCTGAACCGGATCGAATCGCGGCCGGCGCATACCGGCAAGTGGCAATATGCGTTTTTCATCGATGTCTCGGGGCATGTCGACGAGGCGCCGTTGCAGGCTGCCGTGCAGGAAATCGGTCAGTCGGCCGCGACGGTGCGGGTGCTGGGGTCCTATCCGGTGGCATTGCCTTGACACGGAACGTGGCCGCCGTGCTGCACAACCGCGCCTGAAGAAATTCCGTCTGGAGAAATCCGCTTGAATCGACTCGACTGGAGCAGCCAACCAGGCCGGCCTTTGCGCGGCAGGGTGCAGGTGCCGGGAGACAAGTCCGTTTCGCACCGCGCGCTGATGCTGGCTGCAATCGCCGAGGGGGATTCGCGCATCCGCGGTTTCCTGGAGGGTGAGGACACCCGTGCCACGGCGGCCGTGCTGGCGCAACTGGGCGTACGCATCGAGACCACGACGGCCGGCGAGCGGGTGGTGCACGGCGTCGGCCTGCATGGCCTGCGCGGCGTGTCGCAGCCGCTGGATTGCGGCAACGCCGGTACCGGCATGCGCCTGTTGACCGGGTTGCTGGCCGGCCAGGCGTTCGACAGCACGCTGGTCGGCGATGCCTCGCTGTCGAAGCGGCCGATGCGCCGGGTGACCGATCCGCTGACGCAGATGGGTGCGCGGATCGATACCCGCGAGGGCCTGCCGCCGCTGCACGTGCATGGGGGACGGTCGTTGCACGGCATCCGCTACGCCTTGCCGGTGGCCAGCGCCCAGGTGAAATCGGCACTGCTGCTGGCCGGCCTGTATGCGGATGGCGAAACCGGAATCGTCGAACCGCACCCGACCCGCGATTACACCGAACGCATGCTTGCCGCGTTCGGCTGGCCGATCCGCTTCGAACCGGGGCACGCCAGCCTCGAAGGCGGCCATGTGCTGCATGCGACCGATGTGGACGTGCCGGCTGACTTCTCGTCGGCGGCGTTCTTCCTGGTCGCCGCCAGCATCGTGCCGGGTTCCGAATTGCGTCTGCCGGCGGTAGGCCTGAATCCGCGTCGCACCGGACTGCTGCAGGCGCTGCGCCTGATGGGTGCGGACATCACCATCGAGCAGCAACGCGAGAGCGGCGGTGAACCTGTGGGCGATCTCGTCGTGCGCCATGCGCCGCTGCGTGGCATCGAACTGCCCGAAGCACTGGTGCCGGACATGATCGACGAGTTCCCCGCCTTGTTCGTCGCCGCCGCCGTGGCCAGCGGCAGCACGCTTGTCCGTGGTGCCGCCGAGTTGCGGGTGAAGGAGTCCGACCGCATTGCCAGCATGGCCGCCGGTCTGCGCGTGCTCGGCGCCAGCATCGAGGAAACGCCGGACGGCGCGATCATCCACGGTGGTCGGCTTGGTGCCGGCAGCGTGGAAAGCCATCTGGACCATCGCATCGCGATGAGTTTCGCGGTGGCCGGGCTGGTTGCCGGCGGCCCGGTTCTAATCCATGGCTGTTCGCATGTCGCGACCTCGTTCCCGGGCTTTCTGGAGCTGGCCAACGGTTGCGGTTTCGCGTTGCGGGCGGTCGACTGAAGCGATCGATCGCCTGACCACGCCGCGTGCAGGAGCGCGCTTTCGCGCGATGGCTCTGGCAGCCTGTCGGGCTTTGGTTGGCTGGACTGCGAATCCGTCTTCGCACAGCCGAATTCTCGTCTCGATCACCACAACCCGGCAGGCTGCCTGCGCCACATCACGCAAAAGCATCGCGCACAAGGTGCGCTCCTACGGTACTGTTTCACCGTTCCGCCACGAGATTGCCATGCCGAACGCCATACCCGATTTCATCGTCGCCATCCCTGCGCGGTACGGCTCGACCCGTTTGCCGGCCAAGCCGCTGCGCGAGATCGGCGGCGTGCCGCTGGTGGTGCGGGTGGCGCAGCGTGCGCTGCAGGCCGGCGCCGGCAAGGTGGTGGTGGCGGTGGACGATCAGCGCATCGCCGATGCGCTGGCCGGGCAGCAGGGTGTGCAAATCTGCATGACCCGTGGCGACCATGCCTCGGGCAGCGACCGGCTGGCCGAGTGCGCGGCGCATTACGGCTGGACCGACGACGTCATCGTGGTGAACCTGCAGGGCGACGAGCCGTTTGCCCCGGCGGCAGGCATCCGCGCCGTGGTACGGGCACTGGCCGATGACGACGTGCCGGTGGCGACCCTGGCCACGCCGATCCTCGATGCCGCCGAGCTGTTCGATCCGCATGTGGTGAAGCTGGTGCGGTCGATACGCGGGCGCGCACTGTATTTCAGCCGTGCACCGCTGCCGTGGGCGCGCGATGCATTTGCCGTCGATCGGCATGCGCTGCCATCGGATGCGCCGTTTCTGCGGCATATCGGCATCTATGCGTACCGGGCCGGATTCCTCGCGCGTTACACCGCGCTCAGTCGCACGCCGCTGGAGCAGGCCGAGTCGCTGGAACAACTGCGGGTGCTGGAGCACGGCCATGCGATTGCCGTGCGCCTGACGCCGGAACCGTTCCCCCCGGGCATCGATACCGAGGCCGATCTGGAACGTGCCGAGCAGTGGTTGCGCACGCACGAGTGAGGCTGCCCGGGTCTGATCCGGGGCTCCTGGCCGCTGCCTGCACTAGAATCCCCGCATGCAGTGCGCGCAACCACAACCCTTCGACGGCAAGGCTTTCGTCAGCACGCTCACGACTTCGCCCGGCGTCTATCGTCATTTCGACGCGGCCGGCGAGTTGCTCTACGTGGGCAAGGCCGGCAACCTCAGGAAGCGGGTCGGCAGCTATTTCCTGAAGCCGCGGATGGAGCCGCGCATCGCCGCGATGGTGGCGCAGATCGCCCGCGTCGAGATCACCGTGACGCGCACCGAAGGCGAGGCGCTGCTGCTCGAGTCGCAACTGATCAAGTCGCTCAAGCCGCGCTACAACATCCTGCTGCGCGACGACAAGAGCTATCCCTACATCTACCTGTCCGACGGCGAGGACTATCCGCGGCTGGCCTTCCATCGTGGCGCGCGCAATCTGCCGGGGCGCTATTTCGGGCCGTATCCGAGTACCTGGGCGGTTCGCGAAAGCCTCGGCCTGATGCAGAAACTGTTCAAGGTGCGCCAGTGCGAGGACAGCTATTTCCGCAACCGCTCGCGGCCCTGCCTGCAGCACCAGATCGGTCGCTGCACCGCGCCGTGCGTGCAGCTGATCGGCGTGGACGATTACCGCGACGACGTGCGCCACGCGCAGATGTTTCTCGAAGGGCGCAGCGACGCGGTCATCGACGAGCTGGCCGAGGCGATGGAGCAGGCCAGCACCGCGCTGCAGTTCGAGCGTGCGGCGATCCTGCGCGATCAGGTCGCCGCGCTGCGCCAGCTGCAGGCGCAGCATCATGTACAGGGTGCCAGCGCCGACATGGACGTGATCGCCTGCCACATCGAATCGGGCATGGCCTGCGTCAGCGTGCTGTTTTTCCGCAACGGCGTCAGCCTGGGCACGCGCGACTTCTTTCCGCGTCTGCCGCTGGATGCCGAACCGGCCGACGTGCTGGCGCAATTCGTCGCGCAGTACTACCTGGAGCGGCCCGTGCCGCGCGAGCTGGTTCTCGGCGAGCCGATCGCCGATCAGGCGATCCTGGCCGACGTGCTGACCCGGCAGGCCGGTCATGCGGTGGCGCTGAAATCCGGCGTGCGCGGCGAGCGGGCGCGGTTCCTGCAGATGGCCGAGCGCAATGCGCAGGCCTCGTTGACCGCCCGCCTGGCCAGCCGGCAAACCCTGGGCGCGCGCTTCGACGATTTGCGCAGAGTGCTCGAGTTGCCCGAATCGCCACGCCGCATCGAGTGCTTCGACATCAGCCACACGATGGGCGAGGCGACCGTCGCCTCGTGTGTGGCGTTCGGACCCGAAGGGCCGGAAAAATCGCATTACCGACGCTTCAACATTGCCGGCATCACCCCTGGCGACGACTACGCCGCGATGCATCAGGCTCTGACCCGGCGCTTTCGCAGGCTTGCCGCAGGCGAGGGGGCGCGTCCGGACCTGCTGCTGATCGACGGCGGCAGCGGCCAGGTGGCGCAGGCGCTGGGCGTGTTGAGGGAACTCGGCGTCGACGGCATCGTGGTGGTCGGCGTGGCGAAAGGGCCGGGTCGCCGAGCGGGAGAGGAAACCCTGGTGCTGGCGCGGATGGGTTCGGGAATTCCGGGACGCGAGCTGCATCCGGGTTCGTCATCGCCGGCGCTGCATCTGGTGGCTGCCGTGCGCGACGAAGCCCATCGCTTCGCCATCAGCGGGCATCGCAAGCGGCGCGAGAAGGCGCGCGAGCGCAGCGTGCTGGAGGACGTGGCCGGCATCGGCGCACGCCGGCGGTCGGCATTGCTCAAGGCATTTGGCGGTCTGGCCGGCGTGGAGAGCGCAGGCGTCGAGGAACTGATGCAGGTCAAGGGCATCGATCGGGGGCTGGCCGAGCGGATCTATGCCAGCCTGCATGGCTGACATGCAGGCCATGAAGCCATGGCGTGCGACACTGCGGCAAACAGATGGATCGAATCATGCGCATCAACCTGCCAACCTGGCTGACCCTGTTCCGCGTCGCACTGCTGCCGGTCATGGTGGCGGTGTTCTATCTGCCGTTTCCGGGGCACAACATCACGGCCGCGATTGTATTCGTGCTGGCCGCCTTCACCGACTGGCTGGACGGTTACCTGGCCAGGCGGCTGAACCTGACTTCGGCGTTCGGCGCGTTTCTGGACCCGGTCGCCGACAAGTTGATGGTGGCCGTGACCCTGTTCCTGCTGGTGCAGTCGCACCCCAGCGGCAACTGGTCCGGCGTGTTGATGGCGATCACCGCGGCGGTGATCGTCGGGCGCGAGATCAGCGTGTCGGCGTTGCGCGAATGGATGGCCGAGATCGGCATGAGCGCCACCGTCAAGGTCGCCCTGATCGGCAAGCTCAAGACCGTGATGCAGATGGTCGCCCTGGTGGTGCTGATCGTGCAGCACGAGAAGGCCGCCACGGCTCTGCGCCTGTACCACATCGGCGAGGGTCTGCTGGTGATCGCCGGCGTGCTCACGATCTGGTCCGGCCTTTACTACTTGCGTGCCGCCTGGCCGATGTTGCGCGGTGACCTGCCGCGCAAGCCGCACGGCAGCGACGATGCGTGACGGCGGCGCAACGGGTTTGTCCGGTGCGGGCTTGACCATTGGCATTCCCGTATTAGAATGCGCCGCTCCGATGCGGGAATAGCTCAGTTGGTAGAGCACGACCTTGCCAAGGTCGGGGTCGCGAGTTCGAGTCTCGTTTCCCGCTCCAGTTCGCAGACAAGGCCCCGGTTCTGCCCGGGGCCTTGTCGTTATCGGTGCATGGGCCGTTCCGCCAGCGCGGCAGGGTGTCCGGGCGGGCTCGGCAAGCGGCGGGGCGGCTATTCACATCCGACTGCGTTCTGCTATGATTCGCGGCTCCGATGCGGGAATAGCTCAGTTGGTAGAGCACGACCTTGCCAAGGTCGGGGTCGCGAGTTCGAGTCTCGTTTCCCGCTCCAGTTTTTGCAAAACCTCGGTTTGCCGGGGTTTTGTCTTTCAAGGCAAGTTGCGATCATCACGGTCGTGATGCACCAAGCAATGGCCAGGTGGCAGAGTGGTCATGCAGCGGCCTGCAAAGCCGCGTACGCCGGTTCGATTCCGACCTTGGCCTCCATTGCGCAATGGCTTTCATCGCCCCGAAAACCCGCTCCGTGCGGGTTTTTCGTTTGGTGCCGAACCTCGCCGTATCGAGTCGCCGAATATGCCCGTCTGATGGGGGTGTTCGTGCGGTGTGGCATTGCGAAGCCGCGCGGCAAGCATGACGCCCCGGCGAAGGCCGCCGTCGGAGGCTTTTGCCGCGAAGATTTTGCGGGGTCGCTGGCACCGCGCGCCCTGTCTCCGCCGCAAGGCTGCGGGAAGTGTTCCGCGGCATGAATCGACGGGTTTGCCGCTGCGCGACGAACCATGTATATTGCGGTCCTTCGTATTAACGCATTAGCACATTATGAAACGCCGATCACTTGCCCCGGAAACGCCGGTCGAATCCGCGGAGCTCAGCCTCTACGAGGCGCTGCTGTCGCTGAAGAACACCGACGAAATGGGGGCGTTCCTGAATGACCTGTGCACCCCGGCGGAACGGGAGGTGCTGGTAGATCGCTGGCGGGTGGTGCCGTATCTGCTCGAAGGCGTGTCGTACCGGGAGATCCATGAGCGCACCGCCGTCAGCATCACGACCATCGGGCGGGTGGCGCGTTATCTCAATCAGGGCAGCGGCGGTTATCTGGCGGCGGCGGCACGAGCCGCGCGCCGTCAATCGCTGGCCGCAAAAAGGGCCGGGGCATGAAAACGCGTGACCGTTTGCGCATCGCGATGCAGAAATCCGGCCGGCTGACCGACCCGGCGCTGGAACTGCTCAACCGTTGCGGCCTGAGTTTCAGGCAAAGCCGCGACAAATTGTTCTGCTTCGGCGATGGCGAGCCGGTCGATCTGCTGCTGGTGCGCGATGACGACATCCCCGGTCTGATCGCGCAGGGCGTGTGCGAGCTGGGCATCGTCGGACGCAACGTGATGAACGAATTCCAGCTCACCGCCGGCTCCGACAGCGCACCCCTGCACGAATGGCGCCCGCTCGGTTTCGGCCGCTGCCGGCTGTCGATCGCGGTGCCGCAGGAGTTCGACTACCGCAGGCCGCAGGATCTGGCCGGACAGCGCATCGCGACCTCCTATCCCGGCCTCCTCGGCGAGTGGTTGCGCACGCACGGCGTCGACGCCGCCGCCGTGACGCTCTCCGGCTCGGTCGAGATCGCTCCGAAACTGGGTACCGCCGATGCCATCTGCGATCTGGTGCAGAGCGGCGGCACACTGGTGGCCAACCAGCTGCGCGAAACGGAAGTCTTGCTGGAAAGCGAGGCGGTGCTGGCCGGTCCGGTGACGTTGCCGGCGGACGAGCGCGGCGACATGATCGAACTGCTGCTCAAGCGGCTCGATGGCGTGATCCAGGTGCGCGAATCGCGCTTGCTGCTGCTGCAGACCTCGCGGGCTACGCTGGAAGCGGTGACGCGCCTGTTGCCTGGCGGGCCGCAGCCAACCCTGTTGCCGGTGCTCGGTCAGCCGGACCAGTTGATGCTGCAGGCGCTGTGCGCAGGCGAGGTGAGCTGGCGTCAGCTGGAGGAAATCAAGAAGGCCGGCGCGCGCGAGATGTTCGTGTTGCCGGTGGAGAAAATGTTGGCATGAGGCAGGTTGGCATGAAGCGGGCTGACGGGAAGGGTCGTCGGGCATGAATCGTCTGGACTGGAACGGATTGAACGCGACTGCGCGCCGGCAAGCGCTGGCGCGCCCCGCGCAGTCGCGTGCCGGCGAGTTGCGTCGCGGCGTGGAACAGATCATTGCCGCCGTGCGCGAAGGCGGCGACACGGCGCTGCTCGAGCTCGGCGCGAAATACGATCGCTGCGCCCTGACGACGGTCGAGGTCGGCGAGGCCGAATTCGCTGCCGCCGAAGCGGCGCTCGATCCCGCGCTGAAAGCGGCGATCCGCGAGGCCGCCGGGCGCATCGAGATTTTCCATCGGGCCGCCGCGCCGCAGCCGGTGGGTATCGATACCGCGCCCGGCGTGCGCGTGGAGCGCATGCTGCGGCCGATCAGCCGGGTTGGCCTGTACGTGCCGGCCGGTACCGCGCCGTTGCCGTCGACGGCGCTGATGCTTGGCATCCCGGCGCGTCTGGCCGGTTGTCCGCAGGTGGTGCTGTGTTCGCCGGCGCGGGCGGATGGCCGCTGCGACGAAGCGGTGCTGTATGTCGCGCGCCTCACCGGGGTGCATCGGGTCTTCAAGCTCGGCGGCGCCCAGGCGATCGCCGCGATGGCCTACGGCACGGCCAGCGTACCCAAATGCGACAAGCTGTTCGGTCCGGGCAACAGCTGGGTGACCGAGGCCAAGCTGCAGGTGTCCGGCGATCCCGAAGGCGCGGCGATCGACATGCCGGCAGGTCCTTCCGAGGTGCTGGTGATAGCCGATGCCGCCGCCGATCCGGTCTTCGTCGCCGCCGATCTGCTGTCGCAGGCCGAGCACGGGGCGGATTCGCAGGTGATCGTGCTCAGTCCATCGCCGGAATTGCTGGACGAGGTGGCGGCGGAGGTCGCCCGGCAGTGCGCCGCGTTGCCGCGCCGGGCGATCGCCGAACGCGCGCTGGCGCAAAGCCGGCTGATCCTGGTCGATTCGCTGGCGCAGGCGGTCGAGGTGAGCAACCGCTATGCGCCCGAGCACCTGATCCTGCAGGTGGCCGAGCCGCGCGCGCTGCTGGACGGCATCGCCAGCGCCGGCTCGGTGTTCCTCGGCGCCTGGACGCCGGAGTCGGTGGGCGACTATTGCAGCGGCAGCAATCACGTGCTGCCGACCTACGGGCATGCGCGCAGCTACAGCGGCGTGTCGGTGGCGAGCTTCCAGAAACAGATCACCGTGCAGGAGGTCAGCGCCGAGGGCCTGCGCACGATCGGCCCCTGCACGGCCACGCTGGCGGCGGCCGAACAACTGGAGGCGCACCGCCGCGCGGTCACTCTGCGGCTGGCGGCATTGGAGGCAGGAACGTGAGCGTGCTCGATCTCGCCCGCGCGGAAATCCGCGCCATGCAGCCGTACTCCTCGGCCCGCATGGAGGCCAGCGGCGGCCAGGTTCTGCTCAACGCGAACGAATCGGCGTGGGCGCCGGCCGGTGACGAAGGCATGGGTTGCAACCGCTATCCCGACCCGCAGCCGGCGGCGCTGGTCGAGGCACTGGCCGGGCTGTACGGCGTGCGTCGCGAGCAGCTTCTGGTCGGCCGCGGCAGCGACGAGGCGATCGATCTGCTGGTGCGTGCGTTCTGCCGCGCCGGCGAGGACGCGATCCTGATCCAGCCGCCGACGTTCGGCATGTACGCGGTATGCGCGCGGATCCAGAATGCCGCTGTGATCGAGGTGCCGCTCGCCGACGATTTCACGCTGGACGTGGATGCCGTGCTGGCCGCGATCACGCCGGCGGTGAAGCTGGTGTTCGTGTGCACGCCGAACAATCCCGGCGGGCAGTGCGTGCCGCGCGCGAGCGTCGAACGCTTGCTGCAGGAACTGGCCGGCCGGGCGCTGCTGGTGGTCGACGAGGCCTACGTCGAATTTGCCGATGGCGGCAGCGTGGCCGACCTGATCGATGAGCACGACCATCTCGCGGTGCTGCGGACCATGTCCAAGGCCTGGGCACTGGCCGGCGCGCGCATCGGCTGCCTGCTGGCGAATGCCGGCGTGATCGCCTTGCTGCGCCGGATCATGGCGCCGTACCCGCTGCCGCTGCCGTGCGTGGCGGCGGCTCTGGCGGTGCTGTCGCCGGCAGGGCGGGCGGCGGCGCGCGGACATCTGGCGATCGTGCGGGCGCAGCGCGGTTCGATGCGCGAAGCCATGCTCCGGCTGCCCGGCGTGCGTGCGGTGCTGCCCTCGCAGGCCAACTTTCTCGCGGTGCGTTTCGCCGATGCGACGACGGCCTACCAGCGCCTGCTTGCCGCCGGCATCGTGGTGCGCGACGTCCGCCGCTATCCGAAGCTCGGCGATGCGTTGCGCATCACCATCGGCACGCCTGACGAAAACAACCGCGTGCTGGACGTCCTCAAGGAGGCTGCGTCATGTCCCTGAGCTGCAGAATTTCCCGCCCCCGTAGGAGCGCACCCTGTGCGCGAATGCCTTTGT
>JAGWNA010000072.1 GCA_028871555.1 Lysobacteraceae bacterium | reverse complement strand
GTACGCCATTCCTTGGCCATCTCGACCGCGGCGCGGGTGAGGTTGGCGCTGTACTTGGACAGCTTTTCCTCGAACAGTTCGAACAGCGTGAACGCGTCGGCGGTGGCGCCGGCAAACCCGCCGATCACGTCGCCCTTGCCGAGCCGGCGCACCTTGCACGCATTGGCCTTCATCACCGTGTTGCCCAAGGTGACCTGGCCGTCGCTGCCGATCACCACGCGGCCCTCGCGGCGCACGCAGACGATAGTGGTGGCGTGAAACGATTCCATGGAAAACTCCGCGTGCGGTGGGTCCTCCGTCAAGTGGGGCCGCGCCGGTGCGAACCCAAGCCTCAGCGGCGGTTCCACAACAGCACGGCGGCGGCGGCAACCACGCACCACACCAGCAGCGCGCCGGCCAGCGCCGGCACCAGGCGCAGCCGGTCGACCAGCCAGTACAGTGCCAGCAGGTAGGCCAGATACGGGACGACCGCCCACATGCCGAACACGATGGTGGCCTTGAGTTCGGTGGTGCCGCGCGTACTGCCGACGATGTAATGGGCCATCAGCGCGAAGGTGGGAAACAGCGGCAGCAGGCCGGCGATGTAGTAGTTGCGGGTACGCGCCAGCAGCCCGATCAGCAGGACCATCAGCGCGCCGACCAGGGATTTTGCGATCAGGTTCATGCAGTCGTGTGCCCGGTAGCGGTCATTTGCGCCGCGCCCGGGGGTGCGCGGCATCGTAGACCTTGGCCAGGTGCTGGAAATCCAGGTGGGTGTAGATCTGCGTGGTGGCGATGTCGGCGTGGCCGAGCAGCTCCTGCACCGCGCGCAGGTCGCCGGAGGACTCCAGCATGTGGCTGGCGAAGGTGTGGCGCAGCAGGTGCGGATGGATGTGTTTCGGGATGCCCTGCTGCAACGCCAGCGTCTTCAGGCGCAACTGCACGGTGCGCGGATTGATCGGCGCGCCGCCTCGACCGCGGAAGATCGGGCTGCCGGCCTGCATGCCGGTTTCCGCGCCCAGCGCGCGCAGCGCGGCGATCGCGTGGCGGCCGACCGGCACGATGCGGGCCTTGCTGCCCTTGCCGAGCACGCGCACTTCGCCGCCGTCCAGGTCGAGGTCGAGCCAGCGCAGGCCGGTCAGTTCGGACAGGCGCAGGCCGCTGGAATAGAACAGCTCCAGCATCGCGCGATCGCGCACGGCCAGCTTGCCGCCGCTGTCGGTCTCGACCAGGGCGCCGGCTTCGTCCACATCCAGCACCTGCGGCAGTTTGCGGCGCACTTTCGGGCCGCGTACGCCAAGCAGCGGATCGTGCGTCAGCAGGCCTTCGCGGTTGAGCTGGCGAAACAGGCTGCGGCAGGAGGACAGCAGGCGTTGCAGGCTTTTCGGCGCCAGGCCGGCGCGGTGTTCGGCGGCGATGAAGCTGCGCATCAGGCTGGCGTCGAGCGCGTCGAACGACGCCAGTTGCTGCGCCTGCATGAAATGCAGCAGCTTGGTCAGGTCGCGGCGGTAGGCGGCGACCGTGTGCGGTGATGCGTGCCGCTCGCCGGCAAGGCGGGCGAGCCAGTCGTCGATCCGGGATGCGGGCGTCATGGCCGGCTCAGGACATGTCCCGCGAGCGAGCCAGCGCGGCGGTGATCGTCGCGGCGATCATTTTCAGGAACAAGGTGCCCATGCCGGGCTGGAAGCGGTCCGGATCGCCGCTGCCGATCGCCAGCATGCCGGCGTCGCCCAGGCGCATCAGTGCGACCGAACGGATCGTGACGGCCTTTGCGCCGAACAGCCGGTCGAGCTTGTCGGCGGACAGCCGTCCGGAAACCGGTTCGTTCTGATGCAGGAAGTCGGCGAATTCGGGCAGCGCATCGGCGCCGCCGGCGATCTGTTGCAGCCAGTCGGTGCGGGGCAACTGCGGCTGATCGCCGAACAGCACCAGACGAACCTCCTCGGTGTGGAAATCGGCGCTGAGCTTGGCGATCACGCTGCGCGCGGTCACCTCCATGGTGTTGGCGCGCAGCAAGGCCACGGTGAGCGAATGCACCCGCTCCATCAGGCGCTCGTTTTCGGCGGCGATCGCGATCAGCTCGGCCAGGCGGCGTTCCAGCTCGGTGTTCCGCTCGCGCAGGCTGTGCAATTGATAGGCCGCCAGCGAAGCCACCGGGCCTTGTTCGCGCGGCACCGTCAACTGTGCGGCCAGCTCCGGATATTCGGTCAGGAACTGCGGATGGTGCTTCAGGTAGGCAGCGACCACGCGGGCCTGGGTGGCGTCATCGAGTAGAGTGGCGGTCATGCGCGGATGTCCCCGAAACGATGGGCGGCGTGCGGGAAAGGCGCGCCTTGCTACGGGAGTGTGCGATGGACGTGCGCGCGCTTCAACCCGAATCTTCATCGGGGTCGGCAGGAACCGTCCATTCGCCCTCGAAAACGAACGCGGCCGGCCCGGTCATCCACACGGGTCGGCCGGGGCCGGCCCAGTCGATCCGCAGCGTGCCGCCGGGCAAAGCCACCTGCACGCGGTCGTCGACCTCGCCGCGCCGATGCAGCACCGCCATCGCGGCGCAGGCTCCGGTGCCGCAGGCCTGCGTCCAGCCGGCGCCGCGCTCGTGCACGCGCAGCCGCAGGTGGCCGCGATCGAGCCATTGCACGAAGCCGGCATTGGCGCCCTGCGGGAAACGCTTGTGGCCGGACAGCTGCGGTCCAAGACGCTGCAGTTCGGCTGCCGCCAGATCGGGGATTGCCAGATCGGAAATGGACACCACCGCATGCGGGTTGCCCATCGAGACGGCGCCGATTTCCAGCGCGTCGCCGCCCACCTCGATGCGGTAGCGGTCCGCCGCCTGTCCGGCGGAAAAGGGAATCCGCGCCGGCTCGAAGAGCGGCTCACCCATGTCCACCGTGACCTCGTTCGCGCCCAGCAGGCGTACGGTCACCGGGCCGGACGGGCTCTCGATCAGCACGTTGTCGCCGAGTGGCAGGGCTCCGGCGCGGTGCAGCCACGCCGCCACGCAGCGCACGCCATTGCCGCACTGCCCCGACGGCGTGCCATCGGCATTCCAGATGCCGTAGTAGAACGCGCAGGCCGGGTCGCGCGCGGGCTCCACGCTCAGCAACTGGTCGAAACCCACGCCGGTGTGGCGGTCGGCCAGCGCGCGGATCTGCGCGCGGTCAAGCGGGAAACCGCCATGCCGGCAGTCCAGCACGACGAAGTCGTTGCCGATGCCGTGCATTTTCGAGAAGCGCAGGAGCATGCCCGGTGCAACCGGTCAGGGTTGGCTGTGGTACGGCGTGGCGCTGCTGGCGGCGGTCGTCGGTGCGGCCGGCGTGGCCGTGGTGGTGGTCGGTGCCGGTCGGGTCGGCAGCACCAGCGGACCCTTCTGGCCACAGCCGGCCAGTACGGTGGCCATCAGGCAAAACGGCAGCAACAGGATCGGTCGGCGCATGGCAAGATTCCATTGGGACGGCAGCAGTATAGCGATGCCGGCGCATTCGCCGCCGTTATGATGCACCGGCAGATCGCGCACCGGCGCGGCGAGGAGGCTGACAATGGACTGGGCGACATGGTTGCGCATGCCGATGACCGTGCTGCTGGTGCCGGCGGCGGTGCTGCTGCTGGTTGCGCTGGTGCAGCTGGTCGTGCTGCGGCAGCATCTGCTGGGCGGCCGCCGGCTCGCCGCCGGCTGGCGCGCGCTGCTGTGCCTGCTCGCCCTGGCGCTGGCCCTGCTGCTGGGCGGCACCGGCTATGCGCTGCGCGGTTACCGGCTGCTCGGCGAGGAAGCCCCGGTGGTCGAGATCGATGCGCGCATCCTGTCGCCGCAGCACTGGGCACTGACGCTCGACTGGCCCGACGGCAGCACGCGGCAGGTGCAACTGTACGGCGACGACTGGCGGCTCGAGGCGGTCGTGCTGAAATGGAAACTGCCGGCGCTGCTGGCCGGTGTGCCGCCCTTGTACCGGCTCGACCGGCTGTCCGGCCGTTATGACGATCCCACGCAGGAAATGCAGGCGCCGCGCACGGTGATCGGCTTCGACCAGGCCGGTGCATTCGACCTGTTGAATCTGAAGAAGCACTACCCGCAATGGCTGCCCGAGGTGGACACGATCTACGGCAGCGGAGCCTTCCTGCCGCTGGTCGACCAGGGCCATTACACGGTCAGCCTGATGCGCACCGGCGCCCTGGTGGCCAGGCCGGATGCGGCAACCCGGCGTCGGATCGGGCAGTCGCTGGGCGGGTAAGGCAACCGGTGACGGCACAGGCGGATCGCCGCGAACGCTCCGATGTTGCGCTGGCGATCGCGTCAGCGCGCCGGCTGTGCGATGAAGATCGCCGAAACGGGCTTGCCGCTGACCGGATGCAGCGGTTCGCGCAGCTCGCACAGCTGCAGGCCACTGCTGCGGAAAAGCCTGATCCAGCTTTCGAGCGTGCGGAAATACCACGGTGCCGGGTCGCTGAAGGACCCCTCGATGCCGTCCCACGAGCCCTCGCGCCAGCCGTCACGATACGATTGCCCACCGCAGGCCATCAACGGATGCAGGGTCTGCACGACAAGCGTGCCGCCCGCATGCAGCAACGAAGGCACTGCGCGGATCAGCTGATCGACCGAATGCTCGCCAAGCAGCGAAAAATTGCATACCAGCATGTCGGCGACGAGCTTCAATGCACCGCCGGCAATCGCCTCGTACGACGCCACCTGGAAATCGCCGCCTTCGGCCCGCGCCTGCTCGATCAGCAGCGGGACCGCATCCACGCCAGTCACCTGAAAGCCACGCGTCATCAGTTCGCGCACCAGCCAGCCTTCGCCACAGCCGATGTCGAGCACCGAACGCGGGCAACGGGACGCCACCGCATCGACGATGGCCTGGTTGGTGACCAGCGCGCGGCTCTCGATCCGCTGCTGGCGCACGGCTGCCACCCATGGCGCAACATTGCGCTGCCATGAGTCGATGATCCTTGCTTCGTTGACGGGTTGCATGCCTCGAAGTCCTTGACCTTCCAGATCCCTGACGGCGAACGGCGCCTCGGCACGCCTGGCAGCCTGTCGGGCCAAGCCGCCTTGGGGCCGATCGGTCACGGGGCAAGCGTTTTTTCATGGCGCCAGCCGTCACAACCGTCCTCGTAATAGCCTGCCAGCCGCCCGGTGCGGCGGTAACCGGACCGCTCGTAGAGTGCGATGGCGGCAGCATTGTCGCTGCGTACTTCCAGCCGCACGCAGCGGCAATGGCGCAGACGGGCGGTCGCTTCGACCGCCGTGAGCAGTGCACTGGCCACGCCCTTGCCTCTGGCCGCCGGGTCGGTGGCCAGTGAGTACAGTCGGGCGACGCCGCTGCCCTTGCGGAAAAACACCACCGCGCTGCCAAGCAGCGAACGCTCCGTGTCGACAGCGACCAGCACCTGTGCCGTGCTGCTTGCCACATGGCGGCGGTATTGCCCGCGGCTCATGCGATCGCCGTCGAAGCTGACATGCTCCAGACTTACCAGCGCATCGAGTTCGTCCGGTCCGGCAAGACGTATCCCCGGCGGTTTGCAGATTGCGGGCAAGTTCATGCCTGAGCGGTTCCGGCGTGCGGCGGCGTGCTGCATGATGCGACAGATGCGCGAAGATGGGAACGGCAGGTCACGGCGATCGGGCATCGGTCGGGACCGGCATGATCCCGCCGGAAGGCCCGCATGCGTTCAGTGCCGCTTCAGCGCCCCGGCTTGTGCAACGCCGGCCCTGTGCCAAACTGCGCGCCTTGCATGTGCCGTCCGCCCGAACCGGGCATTCCTGTCATAGCCGCATTGTCCGAGAGGTGCCATGGCCCGTCTGGTCATCGTTGTCGAGAAAGCTTCGGACTGGGGTTCGTACTACCCGTCCGTCGACGTGATGAGCGCGATGGACTACCTGCGCACGCCGGTGGGTGGCGACGAGGAGCGCACGCACGTGCTGAATCTGTGCCGCAGCTACAAGTACCTGGGCACCGGCTATTACGTATCGCTGCTGGCCGAGGCGCGCGGGCACCGGGTGATGCCGTCGGTGCGCACGGTCAACGACCTGCGCCGGCGCTCGCTGTACGGCCTGGACATCGAGGATCTCAACCAGAAGCTGATCCGCTTCCTGCCCGCCGGCGGCCGCGACACCACCGATTTCGGCATTCTGGTGTACTTTGGCGTGACCGCCTACCCGGCCCTGCAGGATCTGGCGCGGCAGGTGTTCGAAATGTTTCCCTGCCCGCTGTTGCGGATCGAATTCGAACGCGATCGCGTGTGGCAGGTCAGTGCGATCAAGCCGGTCGGGCTGCAGACGCTGGACGATGCGCAGGAAGATGCTTTCGCCGAGGAACTCGACCGCTTCTCCAGAAAGCTGTGGCGCAAGCCGCGCACGCGCAAGATGTACCGCTACGACATGGCCATGCTGGTGGACGAGAAGGAGGCGATGCCGCCGTCGAACAAGAAGGCGCTGAAGGCCTTCATCGCCGCCGGCAAGGAGCTTGGCATCGAGGTCGACACGATCGGCAAGAACGATTACCAGCGGCTGGCCGAATACGACGGACTGTTCATCCGCGAGACCACCGCCAGCGACAACCACACCTACCGTTTCTCCCACCGGGCGGAGAAGGAAGGCATGGTGGTGATCGACGACCCCGGCTCGATCCTGCGCTGTACCAACAAGATCTTCCTGAACGACCTGATGGTGTCGCGCAAGCTGGCGGTGCCGCGTACCGAGATCCTGTATCGCGACGATGCCAAGGGCATGAAGGACGTCGTTGCCAAGCTCGGTTTCCCGCTGGTGCTGAAGATCCCGGACGGCTCGTTCTCGCGCGGCGTGGTGAAGGTGGAGAGCGAGCAGGCACTGGAACAGGCCGCCAGCAGCCTGTTCCAGCACAGTGCGCTGCTGCTGGCGCAGGAATATGTCTATACCGAGTTCGACTGGCGCATCGGCGTGCTCAACCGCGAACCGCTGTACGCCTGCAAGTACTACATGTCGCGCGGCCACTGGCAGATCTACAACCATGGTGCCAAGGGCACCGCGAAAACCGGCGGCTTCGAGACGATCGCGGTGCGCGACGCGCCGGCCGAAGTGGTCAAGCTGGCGTTGAAGGCCACCCAGCTGATCGGCGACGGCCTGTACGGTGTCGATCTGAAGCAGGCCGGCGACAGGCCGGTGGTGATCGAGGTCAACGACAACCCGTCGATCGATGCGGGCGTGGAAGACGCCCGTCTCGGCGACGAGTTGTACCTGCGCATCATGCAGGAGTTCCTGCGCCGGATGGAGCGCAAGCGACTGGGGACGGTCGGCCGCGCGAACCCTGCCCAGACGGTGTCGTGAAGCCAAGGTCCGGCCGGACGCACGACGGTGCCGGCCTCACCTCAATGCCACACGGCGTGGCGCGGCGCGCGGCGACGAGGCCGTCGTGGCGTGAGCCGCACGCGCAGCAGCGCCGGGTTCAGCCTCAGCAGGATGATCAGCGGTGCACCGGCCAGCCAGAAGGCCGGCGTCCAGCCGAGCAGCTCGGTATGCAGCGGCACCAAGGTGGTCAGCAGCAGAATGCCGCCGCCGAGCAGCCATAGCAGGGCGGCGCCGGACAGCCGTTGGTGAAACGCGCAAGGCAAGGTTTGCGGGCGCATGTGAGGTTTCCATTCGACGGAGGACACCGGCAGCCTGCAACACTGCCATCTCATTACCTGCGACCCCCGGGGTTGTCTGGCCTCCGGGTGGGAGCGCTTCTTGTGCGCGCTGCCAAGGAACCTCGGCAGCAGAAACACAAGCGGCGGCGGGCCGTGCGCGACTGTCGTGGCAGTCGCGGTCTGTAAAATGGAAGTCTCACGCGCGCCATGGCGCCAGCACCCATCCGGGAGTCCGCATGAAACCAGCCCAGTTCGCCGTATTCGGCCACCCCATCGCGCACAGCCTGTCGCCGCAGATCCATCAGGCGTTCGCGCGGCAGTTCAGGATCGAGCTGGAGTATCGGGCCATCGATGCGACGCCGGCCGGATTCGTGGCGGAGGTGCGCCGGTTTTTTGCCGAAGACGGACATGGCGCGAATGTCACCTTGCCGCACAAGGCGGCGGCGTTCGCGCTGGCGGATCAGCGCAGCACCGCGGCCATGCGCGCCGGCAGCGCGAACGTGCTGACCCGGCTGGCGGACGGCCGGCTGGCGGCGCACAACACCGATGGCGCCGGCATGGTGCGCGACATCACCGAACGCCACAGTGTGGATCTGCGCGGTCACGATGCGCTGCTGCTCGGTGCCGGCGGCGCGGCGCACGGTGTGGTGTGGAGCCTGCTCGATGCGGGCGTGGAAACACTGACCATCGTCAACCGTTCGGCGGACGCGGCCGATGCGCTGGCCGACGCGATCGGCGAGCCGGCGCGGGTGCATACCCGCTACTGGCAGGATCTGGCCGACATCGGCAGTTTCGACCTGATCGTCAACGCCACCTCGGCCGGTGTGCTGGGTGCGTCACTGCAGTTGCCGTTCTCGCTGGCCGGTGCCCGCGCGCTGTGCTACGACCTGTCCTACGGCGCGGCCGCCAGCGGCTTTCTGGCCTGGGCGAAAACGGCGGGCGCGCGTTTCGCTTTCGACGGCCTCGGCATGCTGGTGGAAACCGCCGCGGACGCATTCGAGCTGTGGCACGGCAAGCGGCCGGACACCGAGCCGGTCTATCAGGCGTTGCGGCCCCGGTGATTACGCTGGCTGCGGAGACGAGTCGATGAGGAACGCGAAACGAGTCGAGGCGGACAATGCCGTTACGCGCTTCGCGCGCATCCATCGACCCACTCCTGCTTCAAGTCGGTCTGGCTGTGCTTGATGTGCGGCACGCAGGGCATTTTCATCATACTGCCATCAAGCGTGATTACCGTACCAGCATTGCCGCAGCGCCCGACACGGGCTGCCTGAGGCCCCATCCAGACGCAAGCAGGTGCCATGTCTCGTTTCCTCTCCACCGTACCCGGTCGGCGCGGGGTGCTTCTGTACGGCTTGCCGGTGATGCTGGCCCTCGCCGTGGGCACGCTCTGGTACAGCCACGTGTCGGCGCAGGCGGCTGCAGCGCGCGCGGCGGCCAATGACAGCAACGGTGTCAGCGTGCTGCTCGATCTGGCCGACAGCGCCTTCCACGAGCACCGGCTGGTGGCGCCGATTGGCAGCAACGTCTACGAGTTCTACCTCAGCGTATTGCCGCTGGACCCCGGCAACAAGCTGGCCATGGCGCGCCTGCACGAAGCGTTCATGCCGGCCTGCGACGACGTGGAGCGCGAGATCGGCGAGGGCCACCTGGATGAGGCACAGCGCGAATTGCGCCTGCTGCGCGATTACGACGTCAACCACGATCAGAACAAGAACAATTACAAGCTGGCGCTGCTGGGCTCCTACCTCGATGCCCAGCGCACGCTGCTGATCAGGAAGCACGAAGCACAGGCCCTGCAGATCCGGGAACATCTGACAGCTGCGGCCGCTGGTGAAAATTGACCACCCCTTGCCGTGCCGTCATCGGGCATCGAGATATTCGTTCTTCAGCCTCACGTATTGATCGGCGGAGTAATGCAGCTGCTCGATCTGGCGGTCGCTGAGCAGGCGCACGAACTTCGCGGGGTTGCCCAGCCACAGCTCGCGTTCGCCGATCACCTTGCCGGGTGCGATCACGCTGCCCGCGCCCACGAAGCCGTATTTCCGTATCACCGCGCCGTCGAGCAAGGTGGCATGCATGCCGATCAGGCAGTAGTCCTCGATGGTGCAGGCGTGCACCACGGCGGCGTGGCCGACCGTCACGCCGGCGCCGATCAGGCAGGGAAAGCCGCCCGGCGAATACGGCCCGTCGTGGGTGACGTGCACGATGCTGCCGTCCTGGATGTTGCTGCGCGCGCCGACGCGAATGCGGTGCACGTCGCCGCGCAGCACCGCGCCGGGCCAGATCGAGACATCGTCGCCAAGCACCACGTCGCCGATGACGGTGGCGGCAGGGTCCACATAGACGCGTTCGCCGAGGGTGGGCAGCACGCCCTTGTAGCTGCGCAGAGGGTTCATCCGTGCATTCTAGGGGCTGATCCATCGCCGGGTCGCGCGTCGTGCTTGATTTCGGCCGGCCGCGTCGCCACGCTGGCAGCCTCAAGGAGATTCCATGAACCACGACAACCCGCTGCTGGCCGACGATGTCCTGCCGGCGTTTTCCCGGATCCGCCCCGAACAGGTGGCGCCGGCGATCGATGTGCTGCTGGCCGATTACCGCGATGCCATCGACGCGCTCACCGCGCCCGCGGCGCCGCGCGATTTCGCCACCGTGATGTTGACCCAGGAGCGTCTGGAGCAGCGGCTGGCCCGCGCATGGGCGCCGGTGAGCCATCTGCATTCGGTGGCCGACAACGAGGCATTGCGCGCGGCGTACGGTCCGGCCGAGGAGGCGCTCACCGAGCACGCGATCGGGCTGGGCCAGAACCGCGCGCTGTACGCCGCCGTGCAGGCAGTGGCCGATGCGCCGGATTTCGCGCGGTTGCCGCGTCCTGAGCGGGCGCTGGTCGAGCACGCGCTGCGTGATTTCAGGCTTTCCGGCGTGGCGCTGGAGGAGCCGGCACGCACGCGCTTTCGCGAGATCGGGGTGGAACTTTCCCGGCTCTCCACCGAATTTTCCAATGCCGTGCTCGACGCCAGCGAGGCATGGCATGAGCACGTCACCGACGAACGCGATCTCGCCGGCATTCCCGAGTCCGGCCGCGCGGTGCTGCGCCGGTATGCCGTGGACCAGGATCTGGACGGCTACCTGGTCACGCTGAAGCAGCCCAGCGTGCAGGCCGTGCTCAATTACGCCGACAACCGCGGCCTGCGCGAACGGGTGTACTGGGCGTATCAGACCCGCGCCTCCGACCAGGGACCGGACGCGGGCAAGTTCGACAACTCCGCGCGCATCGAGAAGATCATGGCGCTGCGCCACGAAGCCGCGCAGCTGCTCGGCTTCGCCAATGCGGCCGAGGAATCGCTGGCAACCAAGATGGCCGGCTCGCCGACCGAGGTGATGGAGTTCCTGCACGATCTGGCGGCCCGCGCCAGGCCGGTCGCCCAGCGGGAACTGGCCACCTTGCGCGAGTTCGCCCGTACCGAGCTCAAGCTCGACAACCTCGAATCCTGGGACGTCGGCTACGCGTCCGAAAAACTGCGCCAGCGGCAGTACGCGCTGGACGAGGAACAGCTCAAGCCGTACTTCCCGCTGCCGGCGGTGATCGACGGCTTGTTCGGTCTCGCCGGCCGGCTTTACGGCATTGTGCTCACCCCGCGCGAGGGCGTCGATGTGTGGCATCCGGACGTGCGCTATTACGACGTGCGCGATGCCGATGGGCGCGTGTTCGCCGGCGCCTACGTCGATCTGTATGCGCGCAACGGCAAGCGCGGCGGCGCCTGGATGGATGTCTGCCGCGCCCGCTTCGACGACGGCGCGCAGCTGCAGTGGCCGGTGGCTTTCCTCACCTGCAACTTCGCACCGCCGACCGAAGGCAAGCCGGCGCTGCTCACGCATGACGACGTGCTCACCCTGTTCCACGAATTCGGCCACGGCCTGCACCACCTGCTGACGGAGATTGCGCTGCCCTCGATCGGCGGCATCGACGGCGTCGAGTGGGATGCGGTGGAATTGCCCAGCCAGTTCATGGAGAACTTCGGCTGGAACCGCGAGGCACTGGATCTGTTCGCGCGCCATTACCAGACCGGCGAGAAGCTGCCGGACGAACTGTTCCAGCGCATGCTGGCCGCACGGCATTTCCACGCCGGCCTGTTCCTGGTGCGGCAACTGGAGTTCGCGCTGTTCGATTTCCTGCTGCACCTGGAATACGACCCCGCCCAAGGCGCCCGTCCGCTGGCCGTGCTGGGCGAGGTGCGCAGGCAGGTCGCCGTCATGCATCCGCCGGCCTGGCAGCGCTTTCCGCATGGCTTCAGCCACGTCTTCGCCGGCGGTTATGCGGCCGGCTACTACAGCTACCTGTGGGCGGAGTTGCTGTCCGCCGATGCGTTCGGCGAGTTCGAGGAGCGGGCCGCGGAAAAGGGAAGCGTGATCGACCGCGCCACCGGCGAGTGTTTCCGCCGCGAAGTGCTGGCCGTCGGCGCCAGCCGCCCCGCACTGGAAAGCTTCATCGCGTTTCGCGGCCGCAAGCCCGAGCCGGAGGCGCTGCTGCGCAGCCACGGATTGGCTTGATGGTTTGTCGGAACCTGCCGCAAGGACGAACGGAAGCCTGTTCAGACGTTCTTTCGTTGCACCACCAGCCGATCCCGCTCGATGATCCGTCGAAAGGCCGGATCGGTGGTTGCCCAATCCACGATATCCGCCCGCCACGGCAATTCCGAATCGGCGAAGGCATCGGCCAATGCGGCGCCCTGCCCGAGGCTCAGCGGTTCGCTGGTGATGATCGCCGGATCGAGATCGGAACAAGGCTTGGCGGTGCCTTTCGCACGCGAGCCGAACGCCCATGCTTCATGGCCGGCGGCGTGTTGCTGCAGGATGTTGCGCACGATGGCCCGATGTTGCGGCTGCATGTCGAGCTTCGGTTCAGCCATGCCGCGACTCGAGCGCAATCAGCAACGCGCGTGCATCTTTCACGAAGGCGAGGCTGCCTGCATAGACCTGGCGCGCCTTGGCGTGGTCGTAGGTGTGCGCGGTGATGCTGCGCATGCGCCGATAGCCGAACCATGCCTCGACGTCGGCGACCAGGCCTTCCTCGCCGGCTGCCCGGGTCAGGTTGCGGAAACTGCTTTCGTCGACTTCGGCAGGGCTCGCGGCTTCCAGTTCCAGCTGCCGGCGAATCATCTTGATGCCGAGCTCGTAGACGGACTCGAAGTTCTGGATCACTCCAGCGATGATCGTGTTCTGCAGTGCCTGCGGCTGCTGGGCAAACCAGCTGGTTTGCTCGACGATCGCGATGCTCTCTTCCAGCGATGCCAGGGCGTTGCGCAGCGCGCTGAGGTCGAGTTTTCCGTCATGACGGTGCCCCGGAAAAGCATCATTGGGGAGATGATTGCGGCATGCCGGCAGCCCGGCAAGTCGTGTACGGCAGAATGCCTTCCACATGACGAAAAAAGCCCGCCGAAGCGGGCTTTTTCAGATCGACTCAAGTCCGGGCGGACTCAGGCAACCTGGACTTCCTCAGCCTGCAGGCCCTTCTGGCCCTTGGCGACCTTGAACGTGACGCGCTGGCCTTCCTGCAGGGACTTGAAGCCCGTGCCCTGGATCGCGCGGAAATGCACGAACAGGTCGTCACCGCTTTCCGGGGTGATGAAGCCAAAACCTTTGGCGTCGTTGAACCACTTGACTGTACCGCTCTGACGATCCGACATGAAACATACCTTTGAAGCTTATTGATGATTTGCGGCTCGGAGCGAAGTGCACGTTACCGCAGAAGAAGCAGGAACACCGAGTTGCCAGGGGATCTTGCCCCACCAGCATACACTGTAATGCAAGACCGCGGGCAATATTATTTCGGGAGGTGGCCCAAGCCATCATCACGGCATGTGTTCCGGCCGCGCCATTCGGGCCGCGGGCCGTGTGGCAGCGACGTTCCGGTGTTTTCCGGGGAGGTCGCTGATCACCATCCGGAATGCCCTGCGGGTCGAGCGTCGGTTGAGCGAAGGCAATGGGTGCGGCCCGGAAAGGCACATCCTTTACAATGCCACGATGAAAATCGCTTCGTGGAACGTGAATTCACTGAAGGTACGCCTGCCGTACCTGTCCCAGTGGCTGGCCGACGCGCAGCCGGACATCGTGGCGCTGCAGGAAACCAAGCTGGAAGACGCGAAGTTTCCGGTCGCCGAGCTGGCGGCGGCGGGTTATCGCGCGGTGTATTCAGGCCAGAAGACCTACAACGGCGTGGCGATTCTGGCCCGCCAGCCGCCGCGCGACATCGTCACCGACATCCCCGGGCTGGACGATCCGCAGCGGCGCATCCTCGCGGCCACCATCGGCGCTCCCGGGTCGAGTCAGGGGCAGGCTCTGCGCGTGGTGAATCTGTACGTGGTCAACGGCAAGGCCGTCGGCGACGAAAAATACGCCTATAAGCTGGAATGGCTGGCGCGCGTGCGCGAGTTTCTTGCGGGCGAACTGGAACGCCACCCCAGGCTGGTCGTGCTGGGCGACTTCAACATCTGTCCGGACGACCGCGACGTGTACGACCCGGTCGCCTGGGGCGAGGATATCCTGTGCTCGCCTCCGGAGCGCGCCGGTCTCAAGTCGATCACCGAGTTGGGGCTGCACGACAGTTTCCGGCTGTTCGAGCAGGGCGCCGGACATTACAGCTGGTGGGACTATCGGCAAGCCGCATTTCGTCGCAACATGGGCTTGCGCATCGACCTGATTCTGGTCAGCGAGGCATTGAAATCCGCCACTACGGCGGCGGCGATTGACCGCGTACCGCGTGGTTGGGAGCGCCCTTCCGACCACACGCCGGTAACGCTGGAACTGGACGTGAGATGACCGCAAGAACCGAATGGCCCAGTTCGCTGGACGACAATGAACTGGATGAACTGGACCGCTACCTGCGCGTGCACACCGGCGAGGGCGATCTGCTGCTCGATGGCGTGCACGGCCTGCTCAGCGCGCTGGCGGTCGGTCCGATGCCGGTGCTGCCGGAGGAATGGCTGCCCGAAGTGCTGCACGAGCCGTTTGCCGACGAAAACGAAGGCAATCGCGTACTGGCCTTGCTGGCCAAGCTCAACGATTCGATCCCCGCCGAGCTCGACGTCGACGCCTACGAGCCGATTCTCGGCGAAGTCGAGCTGGAAACCGGCCTGATGCTGTCGGCCGCCGGCTGGTGCGAGGGATTCAGCCGTGGCATCGATCTGCGCGCCAACCTGTGGGAAAGGCGGCTGGCGGAGGATCCCCAGCTGATGGAACTGCTGGGTCCGGTGATGGCGCTGGCGGTGGACGAAGGGATACTGAGCGCAGAGGCCGAGTTCGAGAAACTCAGCGACGACGAATACGACGAGTGCCTGGCACGGGTGCCGGCCGTGCTTGGCGCGGTCAGCCATTACTGGCAAGCCAAGCCCGCGACCGAGGCGGAAGTGGCGGCGATGCTGCTACGCCCCCCTGCCGATGATGACAACACCAGCGCACCACCGCGTCACCGCAGCGGTCACTGGGTGCACTGACATCGCCCGTAGGAGCCCACCCTGTGGGCGAACGCTCTTCGCCGGCACCCCGACCAGGGCATCGCGCACAGGGTGCGCTCCTACCGGCCTCGCGCAACCCGTCCGTAGGAGCCCACCCTGTGGGCGAATGCTCTTCGCCGGCACCCCGACAAGAGCATCGCGCACAGGGTGCGCTCCTACCGGCGTCGCGCAACCCGTCTGTAGGAGCCCACCCTGTGGGCGAACTCTCGTCGCCGGCACCCCGACCAGGGCATCGCGCACAGGGTGCGCTCCTACCGGCCTCGGGCAACCCGTCCGTAGGA
>JAGWNA010000010.1 GCA_028871555.1 Lysobacteraceae bacterium | reverse complement strand
GCAGCACCGATGTCTCGATCGACTCAGGCGCCGCCGATACCGGCGGCCGCAGTGCTTTTGCATCGGCAGGATCGGACATCGGGACAGGCTAGCGAATTGCCGCGACAACCACAAAGAGCCGCCCGGGGTGTGGGCAAGCCACCGACGCCGTCGTGCGCCGGTCAGAACCCGCGCGAGTTCGCCCATGTCGGGTGCCGACATTGCCAACACCGCGCGATGTGGCACGTAATTCCCTGAAGGTTTGGGTTGCCGGCGCCCAATTGGTACAGTGGCGCGTCAATTGCCGCAAGAAGCGTTGAAGCCAGTCGCCTGGTGGATCACTCAGGGGGAGTCGTGACGCCAGAATCGAAGGCCAGGCAGATCATCGACCAGAAGCTTGCCGCGGCAGGTTGGATCGTGCAGGACATGAAGCAGGTCAACTTGGGCGCGGCCTCGGGTGTCGCGGTTCGCGAGTTTCCGACCGACACCGGCCCGGCCGACTACGTGCTGTTCGTGGATCGTCTGCCGATCGGTGTGATCGAGGCCAAGCGCGACGAGGCCGGCGAGAACATCACCGTTCACGAAGCGCAGACCGAACGGTACGCCGGCGCCAAACTCAAATGGCGCAAGGACAGCACGCCGCTGCGCTTCCTGTACGAGAGTACCGGCCAGATTATCCACTTCACCGACGGTGGCGATCCACGCCCGCGGGCCCGCGAGGTGTTTCAATTCTTCCAGCCGCAGACGCTGGCTGCTTGGGCAGCGCAACCAGACACGCTGCGCTGCAGGCTCGCCGAACAGATGCCGGCCCTGCCGCCCCAGAATCTGCGCGAGTGTCAGATCGGCGCCGTCACCGGACTGGAACAGTCGCTGGCCATGGCCAAGCCCCGCGCACTGATCCACATGGCTACCGGTGCTGGCAAGACGTTCACTGCCATCACGTCGGTGTATCGCCTGCTGAAGTTCGCTGGGGCCAAGCGCATACTGTTTCTGGTTGACACGCGCAACCTGGGCAAACAAGCGCACCAGGAGTTCATGGCCTACACGCCGCCGGACGACGGGCGCAAGTTCACCGAGCTGTACAACGTGCAGCGCCTGGCCTCCAGCCGCATCGACCCGCACGCGCAGGTGTGCATCAGCACCATCCAGCGCATGTACTCGATCCTCTCCGGCGAGGCCATCGACGACTCCGCGGAGGACATCTCGCTGGCCGAGCTGCCGCCCGGCACCAGGCCGGCGCGCGAGGTCCGCTACAACCCCGCGGTGCCGATCGAGACCTTCGACTTCATCATCATCGACGAGTGCCACCGCAGCATCTACAACCTGTGGAAGCAGGTGCTGGACTACTTCGACGCCTTCCTCATCGGCCTCACCGCCACGCCCGACAAGCGCACCTACGGCTTCTTCAACGAGAACGTGGTGGCCGAGTACAGCTACGAGCAGTCGGTGATCGACGGCGTCAACGTGGGTTACGACGTCTACGAGATCGAAACCCAGATCACCAAGGCCGGCGCTGAAGTGAAGGCGAAGGAATGGGTCGACCACCGCCACCGCGAAACCCGTGCCAGGCGCTGGGCCGAGACGGAAGAGGACACCGACTACACCGGCAAGGAGCTGGACCGCTCCGTGGTCAACCCCAGCCAGATCCGCGCCGTGATCCAGGCGATGAAGAGCGCGGTGGAAAACGCCCTGTTCCCCAGCCGGCGGGAAGTGCCCAAGACGCTGATCTTCGCCAAGACCGACAGCCACGCCGACGACATCATCCAGATCGTGCGCGAGGTCTACGGCGAGGGCAACGCGTTCTGCAAGAAGGTCACCTACCGGGCAGGAACCGATACCAGCACCGGCAAGTCGGTACCGGGGGACGACCCGGACACCGTGCTCTCCAACTTCCGCAACGACTACCACCCGCGCATCGCCGTCACCGTGGACATGATCGCCACCGGCACCGACGTGAAGCCGCTGGAAGTGCTGCTGTTCATGCGCGACGTGCGCTCCAAGGGCTACTACGAGCAGATGAAGGGCCGCGGCGTGCGCAGCCTGGACGTCGAATCGCTGAAAAAGGTCAGCGGCAGCGCCGACAGCGCCAAGACCCGCTTCGTGCTGATCGACGCGGTGGGCGTGGAGAAGTCCCTCAAGACCGAAAGCCGCCCGCTGGAGAAGAAGCCCGGCGCCAGCCTGGAGCAGCTGCTCAAGAGCATCGCCGTCGGCGGTCGCGACGAGGACACCGTGCTCAGCCTCGGCAATCGCCTGGTGCGCCTGGCCAAGCAGCTGGACGACAAGGCGCAGGCGCGCATCACCCAGGTGGCACGGGGACTGAGCCTGCGCGAGCTGGCCCGCGGCCTGATCGAAGCGGTGGACCCGGATCGCGTAGTGGCCGATGCGCTGGACGCCGCCAAAGCCGCCGGCATCACCCGCAACGAGGACACCCTCACCCCGGGCGAACGCGATGCCGCCCGCGAGCGGCGCATCGCCGCTGCCTGCCAGCCGTTCGACGACCCGGCCCTGCGCGACATGCTGGAAACCGCGCGCCGCGAACACGAGCAGCTGATCGACCACCTCAACCTCGATCAGGTCACCTTTTCGGGCTTTGGCGCGCAGGCCGAGGCCAAGGCGCAGGCCGCCGTGCAGGCCTTTGCCGACTACCTCCACCAGCACAAGGACGAGATCGCCGCGCTGGGCTTCTTCTACGCCCAGCCCTACCAGCGCCGCCCGCTCACCTTCGCCATGATCGAAGACCTGCACGAAGCGTTGAGCCGCCCGCCGCTGATGCTGACCACCGAACGCCTGTGGTCCGCCTACGCCCGCGTGCAGGCCAGCAAGGTCAAGGGCGCCGACACCCGCCGCCAGCTCACCGACCTGGTGGCGCTGGTGCGCTTCGCGCTGGGGATGGACGACGAACTCAAGCCCTTCGCCGACAGCGTGGACAAGCGTTTCCAGGCCTGGATCTTCCGGCACAATGCGCAGCGCGCCACGTCGTTCACCCCCGAACAGACCGAGTGGCTGCGGCTGATCAAGGACCACATCGCGTCCAGCTGCGCCATCAGCCGCGAGGATTTCGACTACGCCCAGCTCGCCGCCAAGGGCGGGCTGCAGAAGGCATGGCAGGTATTTGGCGAGCAGCTCGATGGGCTGCTTGCGGAAATGAATGAGGAGTTGGTGGCTTGAGTGAACTAGCAGTAGGTGATAGCACCGAGCTCCCAGCTTCATGGAATGTAGCTGCGATTGACGAAGTTGCGTCAATCAATCCAAAGCTCGCCGAAGCTATTGATGACTCTGATCACGTTCATTTCGTGCCAATGGCAGCTGTTGCTGAAGATTTCGGCGGCATAGACGTATCTGCTACTCGCCCTTACGGCGAAGTGCGAAAGGGCTACACCTACTTTGCATCGCAAGATGTTCTGTTCGCCAAGATCACTCCATGCATGGAGAACGGCAAAGGCGCGCTTGTCCCCGAACTCGCGCACATTCACGCCTTCGGCTCGACCGAATTTCACGTACTCCGCTCGTACGGCGCAGTGAGGCCTAAGTGGCTGGCCTGTTTCCTCTCTCAGCCGGACTTTCGCAAAGCCGCTCGTCACAACATGATGGGAACCGCGGGACAGTTGCGTGTACCGACAAAGTGGCTTTCGACTTCCAAGTTGCCGGTTCCACCCTTGGCAGAACAAGACCGCGTCCTCGAAAAGCTCGAAGAACTGCTGTCCGACCTCGATGCCGGCGTGGCCGAACTGAAGGCGGCACAGCGCAAGCTGGCGCAGTACCGCCAGTCCCTTCTGAAGGCCGCCGTGGAAGGCGCCCTCACCGCCGACTGGCGCGCCGTCCGGCTCGACAATGCGAAACCTACCAGCTCGTCATCCCCGCGAAAGCGGGGATCCAGTGCCTCGGTTGCCTCAAAGTCACTGGATTCCCGCTTTCGCGGGAATGACGAGCAAGGCGGATCCGGCGCCGACCTGCTGCAACGCATCCTCACCGAACGCCGCGCCCGCTGGGAAGCCAAACAACTCGCCAAGTACGCCGAACAAGGCAAGACCCCACCCAAGGGCTGGCAGGCCAAATATCCCGAGCCCGACGTTCCCGACCTTGCCAACCAGCCGCCGCTGCCGAAGGGGTGGGCGTGGGCGAGCGTCGAGCAGCTCGGCGAAGTCCAACTCGGTCGACAGCGTTCACCCGACAAGCTCAAGGGTGACAACCCCACGCCCTACATCAGAGCAGCAAACATCACCGAGATCGGCGTCGACCTGACCGACGTCCTTGAAATGGACTTCTCCCCTACCGAACGCGAGACCTTCGCGCTCAAGCGGGGCGATATTCTGCTAACCGAAGCATCGGGAAGTGCAGAGCACGTTGGTAGGCCGGCCATTTGGACCCAAGACCACGGTCTCTATTGCTTCCAGAACACAGTCTTGCGATTCACGCCCAATACGATCAGTGCGGAATTTGGCTTCTTTTCGTTCTTGGCCATGCAGAAACTCGGAGTCTTCAGCCGCCTTTCTGGTGGCGTCGGCATCAACCACCTCAGCGCTGGCAAGTTCTCCAAGCTTCCGATTGCTCTCCCGCCGATTACGGAGCAGCAAGCTGTCGTCGATACGCTCAGAGGATGCTTGTCGGCTTGTGATCAACAGAATCTGGCAATCGAAACATCGTTGAAGCAAGCCGCCGCCCAACGCAAAAACATCCTCAAAGCCGCCTTCGCCGGCCAGCTCATCCCGCAGGACCCCAACGACGAGCCCGCCAGCGCGCTTCTGGAACGCATTCGCGCGGTCCAAGTCGCCAAAGCTGTGACGGGTCGCGGCAAGACTGGGCAAAAGCGCAAGGAGAAGTCATGAGCGACTACAACGGCGAGCTGATCCTGTACCGCACCGAGGATGGACGCGCAGCGATCCATCTGCGGGCTGCAGAAGGAACGGTTTGGCTGACCCAACTGGAAATGGCGCAGCTGTTCGATACCACCAAGCAGAACATCAGCTTGCACATCCGGAAAATCGCCGCCGAGGACGGACTTCACGAGGAGGCAGCTGTCAAGCTTGACTTGACAACTGCCGCAGATGGCAAGCAGTACCGGACCCAGCTCTATGGCCTGCCGATGATCCTGGCCGTGGGCTTCCGCGTGCGTTCGCCGCGGGGAGCCCAATTCCGGCGCTGGGCCACTGAGGTACTGCGCGAGTATCTGGTGAAGGGTTTCGCCATGGACGACGCCCGGCTCAAGGACGCCGAGCGCGCGGACTATTTCGACGAGCTGCTGGCGCGTATCCGCGACATCCGCAGCTCGGAGAAGCGCTTCTACCAGAAGCTGCGCGACCTGTTCAAAGCCACCAGCAGCGACTACGACGGCAGCGCGCAGACCGCCAAGACCTTCTTCGCCACCATCCAGAACAAGCTGGTGTACGCAGTGACCGGACAGACCGCCGCCGACCTCATCGTGGCGCGCGCCAACCCCGACGCCGAACACATGGGCCTTACCAACTGGCCCGGCGAGCGCCTGCGCAAGGCCGATGCGCTGGTATCGAAGAACTATCTGCGCCCGGACGAGCTGGAACAGCTGAACCGGCTGGTGAGCATGTTCCTCGACTTTGCCGAGGACCGCGCCGCGCGCCGCATCGAGACACACATGGCCGACTGGGTGGCGCAGACCAACCGCTTTCTGGACTTCAACGAACGCGCCGTACTCGACGGCCCCGGCCGCACCTCACATGAATCCATGCAGGGCATCGTGGAGCAGCGCTACGCCGAGTTCGACGCGCGCCGTCGCGGCAGCGAAGCGCTGGACGCCGAACGAGAAGCCGACGACGACCTGCGGCAACTGCAGGCACAGGCCCAGCGACTGGCCGCGCGCGAACCGCCAAAGGATCAGTAAACCGCATGAACAGCAACACCCTCGTCCAGAAGATCTGGAATTTCTGCCACACCCTTCGCGACGACGGCGTGGGCTATGGCGACTACCTGGAACAGCTCACCTACCTGCTGTTCCTGAAGCTGGCACACGAGTATGCGCAGCCGCCGCACAACCGCGACACGCACATCCCGCGCAGCTGCGACTGGACCACGCTACGCAACAAGACCGGCCCTAACCTCGAATCGCACTATGTCCATGTGCTGCACAAGCTCGGCGAGGAGCCGGGCATGCTGGGCGCGATCTTCTTCAAGGCGCAGAACAAGATCCAGGATCCGGCCAAGCTGAGCCGGCTGGTGCAGATGATCGACGCCGAGAACTGGCTGAGCCTGGACGCCGACGTCAAGGGCGACCTCTACGAGGGCCTGCTGCAGAAGAACGCCGAGGACACCAAGAGTGGTGCCGGCCAGTACTTCACGCCCCGCGCGCTGATCGAGGCGATGGTGGAGTGCGTGAACCCCGAGCCGCTGAAGACGGTGGCGGATCCGGCCTGCGGCACGGGCGGCTTCTTTCTGGGTGTGCATGCGTGGCTCACGCGGCCGGGCATGAAGCTGGATCGGAAGCAGGGCCGCTTCCTGCGTCACGAGACGTTCCACGGCAACGAGATCGTGCCCAGCACGCGCCGCATGTGCCTGATGAACCTGTTCCTGCACAACATCGGCGAGCTGGACGGCGCGCCGGCAGTGGAGCGCTCCGACGCGCTGATTTCCGAGCCGTGGAAAACCTTCGACTACGTGCTGGCTAATCCGCCCTTCGGCAAGAAGAGCAGCATGACCATCACCAACGAGGACGGCGAGGAAGACCGCAACGCGTTGACCTACGAGCGCCAGGATTTCTGGCAGACCACCTCGAACAAGCAGCTCAACTTCCTGCAGCACATCGTCTCGATGCTCAAGACCACCGGCCAGGCCGCCGTGGTGCTGCCGGACAACGTGCTGTTCGAGGGCGGCGCCGGCGAGAAGATCCGCCGCAAGCTGCTGGAAACCTGCGACGTGCACACCCTGCTGCGCCTGCCCACGGGCATCTTCTACGCGCAGGGTGTGAAGGCGAACGTGCTGTTCTTCGATAAGAAGCCGGCCAGTCCGAAGGCTCACACCAAGGGCGTGTGGATCTACGACCTGCGTACCAACAAGCACTTCACCCTGAAGACCAAGCCGCTCAAGCGCGAGGACCTGCAGGACTTCATCGACTGCTACCACCCCGCCAACCGCCACAAGCGCAAGGAAACCGGGCGCTTCAGGTACTTCGACTACAAGACGCTCGTCGCCCGCGACAAGGCCAGCCTCGACATCTTCTGGCTGAAGGACGACAGCCTCGACAACCTCGACAACCTGCCCCCGCCCGATGTGCTGGCGCAGGAGATCGTGGAGCACCTTGAGGCGGCGCTGGCGTCGTTCCGTGAAGTTGCAGCCAGTCTGCCGAAACCCGGGGCAGATACATCGGGCGTGTAGTGTGGATGGTTCTTCGCCAGTGCCCACGCCCGCGATGAGGGTGGCTGACAGGAACATTTCTGCCGGCTGGCGTTTCCATCAGGTCTCACCAGGAATCGACGGCGATTCCGGTCGAGCCAGGGTCACGCATCGTGCTCCGGTGAATCGGCATCCTCGCGCATCACCCCGCGGAAAACCGACAATCCATGCAGACAATTCTTGCGTACTGCAAAAGGTTGTAGCTTCATCGATCGCCGCGGCCACCCGTTTTCTCCTTGCAGATCAGCCCGATGCCCGATTGGCATGATTCCCGCAGATGGCGTGCATACCCTCCGCGGAAACACCACCATGCCTCTTCTGCCCGGCCGGCTTCGACGGCAGCCCGTGCTCCGAGCCTTCGATGCAGGCAAGTTGCGCCGTCGCGTGGCGCAGGGCCTGATGTGCCTGCTGTTCGGCACGGCAACGCAGCTGAGCGATGAACCGCTGCCGGAAGCCGGCATCTACCGCGTCGTGATCTGCCGCGTCAGCCACGCGCTGGGCAATTCACTGCTGCTCACGCCGCTGATCCAGGAGCTGGAATCGATCTGGCCCGGTGCGGAGATCGACATCATCACGCGCAGCCAGGCCAGCGCCGCGATCTACGGCAACTACGACAACGTCAACCGGGTTTTCCAGTTGCCCGCGCACGGGGTCGGGCATCCGCGCCAGTGGCTTGGCGTGATGCGCGGCATGCGCAAGACGCATTACGACCTGGCGATCGATCCCGACCCGCAGTCGCAGACCGGCCGCCTGTTCCTGCGGATGGCCAAGGCCACCTACAAGCTCGGTTTCAGCAGTCCGGCAAAAACCGGCAGCGTGACCCACGCGGTAGCGGTGCCCGGGGACGTGTTGAACAACGGCCAGCGCCCGGTATTCCTGTTGCGCCGCGCACTGGGCCGTGCCGATGCGGCCAGCGCTTATCCCGTGCCCGATATCCGGCTGGACGACGCCGAAACAGCGTGGGGCCGGCAGACCCTGGGCCGGCTGTTCCCCATGCCGCAAGCGCCGGCCCGGCGGCGCAGAACCGTCGGCATTTTCGCCAATGCCACCGGCCCCAAGCTGCTCGGCCAGGACTGGTGGACGCGCTTCACCGACACGCTGGAAGCCCGCTGCCCGGAGTGCCGGCTGCTGGAAGTCATCCCGATGTTCGGCCGCTCCATGCTGGGCTCGCGCTACCCGGCGTACTACTCCAGCGACCTGCGCAAGCTGGCCAGCGTGCTTGCCGCCCTCGACGCCTACGTGAGCCTGGATTGCGGCATCATGCACCTGGCCTGCGCCTCGCACGTGCCCACGCTGGGCATCTTCACCACCACCAGTGCCGCCGAATGGGGGCCGTACGGCCCGGGCAACCACGTGGTGCAGGCCAGCGGCATGCCGCCGGAAACGACGGCACTGCATGTGGCGGCAATCATCGAAGCCGATGCCGGTGCCGCGGTGGCCGGAGCGTGGGAAGGCGGTGCCCGGCGGCATGCGCTTGCGGCCCTGGCCGGCATCGGAGCGCCTGCCGGCGCGCAAGAGCGGCCATAGCGGCAGGCGCGCCTTCCGTTTTCCCGCCCGGCATCGGCGGCAACCGATCGGGCCGGGGCGAGACAGGCAACGCGCTACTTCGCCTCGAACACCTCCGTATCGTGGTGGAAGGCGTACCAGGCGAACCAGAAAGCGGTGATCGAGGGGATTTCCCTTCCCTGCGCGTCAAACACCGTGCCCGTGCGCTGTGCGGAATCGTAGCGGATCGTGAGTGTTTTCCCGCCCAGGGTGTCGGTGACCTCGCCACCCTTGACCCGGGCCAGTTCGGCGAACGGATAAGCCTTGAACTTGCCGTCGACTTCGATGCCGATCACGGGCTCCTTGGGCGGGTAGCGGCCGCTGCGGCGGGCCACCGGAAACATCAGGGTGCGACTGTGCACGTAGCTTGCGTAGGGGTCGCGGGTGTAGTCGCCGACGAATCCGGTGTCGGTCGACAGCACCAGCGTATCCGGATGGCGATGGCGCCAGTCGTCCCAGCTGGTGTGGGCCAGCGCGACAGCCGTGAGCCGGGTGCCCTTCAACGGGCCGCTCACCGCCTCGGCCAGGATCTGCGACCAGAGCGATTGCGTCTGCCGGTCGTACAGCAACGCATCGCTGTTGTAGAGCAGCCCCGACACGCCGAAGTCGAGCGGCTTGCCGTCCACCCGCGAGACGTAGGCGATGCCGGTGCCGCACAGCGGGCAGAAGGTGACGACGATGGGCTCGGTGCCGAACGTGTCGTTGACGATCTCGTGCCAGTTCAGGATGCGCACCGGATACGCCTTGGCGATGCCGTTGCGCTCGACGCCCAGCACGCGGTCGTCGGCATGCAGGAAATGCGCGTTGTCCGCCGTCACGAAACGGGGCTGGTCGATCGCCGGAATGCCATCCTTGGGCGGCCCGCCCGACTCGATCTGCGACATGGGAACCAGGGCGCCAGCCAGGTCGAAGCCGTTCCTGGTTTGTGCCGATGCCGTCGCAGCGACAAACAGCAGGACGACCGCCAGGAAAATCGTTCTCGGATGCTTCATGGTCTGTCCCCGGGCGGTGAGAAGGCTCCATTCTGGACGGATCACGGCGGCCTGTCGCGCCGCGCACGCCAGGCTGATGCCCGGGCTCCCCGCCCGGTTCCGGCTGGCCATGCCCTTGCCGCAGCGAAGGGCACGGGCGTCAGTGCACGGCTTGCTTCACCAGCTTGATCTCGAACAGCTTCGGCCAGCGCTTGCCGGTGACGAACAGCCGGTCGTGCGCCGCGTCGTAGGCGATGCCGTTGAGCACGTCGTTGCCGGGATCGGGCAGCCGGTTCACGTCGAGCAGGCCGGTCAGGTCGATCCAGCCGGTGACGTGGCCGCTGGCCGGGTCGATCCGGGCGATGCGGCTGGTCAGCCAGATGTTGGCGTAGATCTGTCCCTTGACCCATTCCAGTTCGTTGAGATTCGTCACCGGCACGCCGTCGGCGGTCACCCTGATGCTGCCCGTCGCGGCCAGCGACTGCGGATCGAGGATGCGCAGCACCGCCGAGCCATCGCTCATGTAGATGCGCCTGCTGTCGCGGGTCAGCGCCCAGCCTTCGCCGGGGTAGGTGAACGTGCGTTGCAGCTTGAAGTTGTCCAGGCCATACACGAAACCGGTTCCGCTCTGCCAGGTGAGCTGCACCAGGCGGTTCTTCCAGTCCACGATGCCTTCGCCGAAATACTGCGGCGGCAGGTTGTACTGCCGCAGCACCGCACCGGTCTTCAGCGCCACCTTGCGCACGGTCGACTCGCCGTTCTGGCCGGTACTCTCGTAGAGATAGCCGTCCCTGTAGAACAGGCCCTCGGTATAGGCCGACGTGGCGTGCGGATAGACGTGCACGACCTTGTAGCCGTAGACCGGAATGGCCGCCCAGGCGCTGGCGGTGCACAGAAGCAAGGCGAGGGCGGTTGTCGGACGGAGCATCGGATCACCGGGGCAGTGGGTTGCAGGGAAAGGACATGGAAACGGGCAGTCAGCCGAGTGCGCGCACGCGGAAGTTGCGGCCCTTGATCTTGCCGGCGCGCAGGCGTTCCAGCGCCTTGTTCGCCACGGCGCGGCGGATCGCCACGTAGGCACGGGTGGCGAACACGTCGATCTTGCCGATGTCGCCGGCCGCAAGGCCCGCCTCGCCGGTGAGCGCGCCCAGGATGTCGCCGGGGCGCAGCTTGTCCTGCCGGCCGGCGTCGATCACCAGCGTCTTCATCGGTGCCAGGTTCAGCGTCTTGCCGTGCGGCGGCACGATCTTCATGGGACGCCATGCCAGCGGCGCACCCAGCAGCAGCTCGATGTTGCCGGCCTTGGGCCGCTCGCGCGGCGTGCACAGGGTGATCGCCAGGCCCGGCTGGCCGGCGCGGCCGGTGCGGCCGATGCGGTGGATATGCGTGTCCGGATCGTGCGCGGTGTCGTAGCTGATCACCAGCGGCAGCGCCACGATGTCGAGCCCGCGCGCGGCGACGTCGGTGGCCACCAGCACCGCGCAGCTGCGGTTGGCGAAACGCACCAGCACCTCGTCGCGGTCGCGCTGCTCCATGTCGCCGTGCAGGGCCAGCGCCGAGAAGCCGCGGCGGTCCAGCTCCTGCGCCACGGCATCGACGTCGCGGCGCATGTTGCAGAACACCAGTGCATGCCGGCCGCGCTCGCCGCCGAGCAGTTGCGCCAGCGCGTCGGGCTTGCTGGCCTGCTCCACCTCGATGAACTGCTGCTCGATCGCCGGCTGCTCGTCGACCGGCGCATCCACCGTCACCGTGACGGGATTCTTCTGCACGCGCCGGCTCACCGCGCGGATTTCGTCCGGATACGTGGCCGAGAACAGCAGGGTCTGGTGATGTTTGGCGATGCGCCCGATGATGTCGTCGATCGCCTCGCTGAAACCCATGTCGAGCATGCGGTCCGCCTCGTCCAGCACCAGCACCTTGATGCCGCCGCCGTGCAGGGTTTCGCGCTTGAGATGCTCCTGCACGCGGCCCGGCGTGCCGACCACGATGTGCGGATCGTGCGTCAGCGAGGCCAGCTGCGGGCCGAGCGGCATGCCGCCGCACAGGGTCAGCAGTTTCACGTTGGGGATGTTCGCGGCAAGCTTGCGGATCGCCTTGCCGACCTGATCGGCCAGTTCGCGCGTCGGGCACAGCACCAGCGCCTGCAGCCGGATCGTGTCGACGTCCAGCGACTGCAGCAGGCTCAAACCGAACGCGGCGGTCTTGCCGCTGCCGGTCTGCGCCTGTGCGATCACGTCGCGGCCTTCCAGCATCGGCGGCAGGCTCTGCGCCTGCACCGGCGTCATGTCGGCGTAGCCGAGGGCGGCGATGCTGGCAAGCAGGGCGGGCTTGAGCGGCAGGGTGTTGAAGGCGGTCATCCGCACATGATCGCATGGCGGTCGGGCCAGGGCGTTCCGGCACGGCGCGACTTGCATCTGCGGGCCGGCTCGCCGACCCTGTAGGGCTACCGTCATCAGTGGTCGCAAGCCATGGACATCGTTTTCATCGAAGAACTGCGCATCGACGCCGTGATCGGCATCTACGACTGGGAGCGGCGGGTGCGCCAGACGCTGTCGTTCGACATCGAGATGGCGTTCGACAACACCGTCCCCGCGGCCGGCGACGACATTGCGCTCACGCTCAACTACAAGGACGTATCCAGGCGCCTGATCGATTATGTGAGCGCATCGAGTTTCGGTCTGGTCGAGACGCTGGCCGAGCACTGCGCGGCGATCATCCGCGAAGAGTTCGCGGTGAGCTGGGTGCGCCTGAAGTTGTCCAAGCCCGGCGCGGTGCGCGGGGCGCGGGCCGTCGGCGTACGCATCGAGCGCGGCGTGTGCCCTTGACCCGGGCCGATCCGGGATCAGCCATGCCACGTGTCTACCTGAGCCTGGGCTCCAATCTCGAACCGCGGCGTCATCTGCGTGCGGCGATCGACGAGTTGCGTGCGCGCTTCGGCGCGATCGCGGTATCGCCGGCTTATCGCAACCACGCGCTGGGTTTCGATGGCGCGGATTTCGTGAACCTCGCGGTGGGGCTGGATACCGATCTGCCGCCCGCGGAACTCAACGACTGGCTGCACGCGCTGGAAGACCGCCACGGCCGCCGCCGCGACGTGCCGCGCTACAGCAACCGCACGCTGGACGTGGACATCGTGTTCTACGGCGACCTGGTGACGGCAGGTCCGGGGCATCTGCAACTGCCGCGCGAGGAGTTGCGGCATGCCTTCGTGCTCAAGCCGATCGCGGATATCGCGCCGCATTTTCGCCACCCGCAGAGCGGCCTGAGCATGGCCGAGCTGTGGGCGGCGTTTCCGGCGGAACGCGAGCCGCTGCAGATCGAACTCTTGTAGGAGCGCGCTTGCGCGCGAAAGCTCTTTGCCTCAAAAGCAAGCGCGCTCCTGCCATTTCCAATCGTCACACCGCCAGCGTGCGCCCGCCGTCGACGCGGATGATCTGGCCGGTGACGAACGGCGCGTCGCGCAACAGCCACAGCACCGCGGCGGCGACGTCTTCGGGCGTGCCGGCGCGCCTGAGCGGCGTGCGTGCCAGCATTGCCTGCTGGTCGGCGCAGGCCTTGCCGTCGCCGGGCCACAGCACCGCGCCCGGGGCGACGCCGTTGACGCGCACGGTGGGCGCCAGGTCCAGTGCCAGCGAGCGGGTCATCGCGCTCAGCGCGGCCTTGGCCATGCAGTACAGCGGGTGTTCCGCCAGCGGGCGTTCGGCATAGATATCCAGCAGGTTGACGATGCCGCCATGCGCTTCGCGCAGCGCCGGGATCGCCGCCTGGCTGAGGAAGAACGGTGCCTGTGCATTGGAAGCGAACAGCTCGTCCCATTGCGCCGGCGTTGCCGTGCCCAGCGGCGTGGCATGGAACGACGAGGCGTTGTTGATCAGCGCATCGAGTCGTCCGTAATGCGCCAGCAACTGCTCGATCATGCCGGGCAAGGCGGACAATTCGGCCAGTTCGGCCTGCAGCAGCAAGGTGCTGCCGCGGCGGCGGCGCTCCAGCTCGTGCGCCAGTGCGCGGGCATCGTCCGCGGAACGACGGTAATGCAGCGCCAGGTCGTAGCCGGCCACATGCAGGCTGCGCGCGATGACCGCACCGACCCGCCGGCCGGCGCCGGTGACCAGCGCGACGGGTCGATCATGGCGTGGCTTCATGCGTCGGCTCCGGCGGCATTCCAGGGGACAGCTTGCCGCAATGCGGACGATGCGTCACGCCCTGGCGGCCCGGCCGGGCAAGAGTCCGACAGGCTGCCGGCACGGGTCACCGCGCCGGCGGGCAGGGTTCGCGGCCGGTCGCCGGGGGCCTCGCGAGCGGCTCCGGCGGGGGATCGCCGGTGGGTGGCGGCGCGTCGGTCGGCGTATCGGCGGGCGTGCCTTGTTCGAACGTCGCCTCGCCGCTGAACAAGGCGATCGCCGTGCCGGCAACCTGCCCGGTGTCGTAATACGCGTAGGCGCCGACACCCAGCGCGCCGATCAGCGGCAGCCAGCGCGAGAGACCTTCGCTGAGCGTGCGCCGGGAGAGCCTGGCGCCGACCTGTCCGGCGATCCGCTGCGCGGCGCCATGCGTCATGCGTCGAAACACCAGCCGGTCGCCCACCTGTACGGCCAGATCGCGGAATGCCTGCGCCGCGGTATGCCGGAACAGGCACCACAGCATCTGCTCGCGCTCCAGGGTCGCGTGGCGACCGTAGGCGGCGGCGATGTCGCTGACCAGCTGCGCCTGGATCTTCCAGATCGCGATCAATTCCGGCAGCAGAGTCAGCCAGCCCAGTGGCCCCGGCGGCAGCGCCAGCGACCCGGCGGTGAGGGCGGCGTGCTGCGCGGCACGATTGGCCAGTCGGCGTGCCTCGGTGGCCGGGTCCCGGTTGCTGTCGATCCTGCTGTCCGGGATCCGGCTGACGAAATCGACGATCGCCTGGGCGATCCGGCGATGTTCGAGCGGCTGGATGATGGCGGGAACATGCTCGCTGCGCTGGGTCATGCAAGGCTCCGTGGTCATGGGAACTGGCAGGCTCCGAGCGCGCCATGGCTCCGCTGCATTCTGCACCATTTGCCGTATCCGTCCTTTTGCGACGATGGCCGAAGCCTTCTCTTGGGGGACTCGCGAGAGCATCGACGTCGACATGCGGCGGTCCGGCCCGCAACGCGGGCGGTTGCCCGCATCGGCAGAATTTCCGGCCGATCGCCGTGGCTCGTCCTGCGGGTGGGTGCCCGGTGCAAACATCACGCGGCGACAGGGGCTTTTCGCGCACAGGGTGCGCTCCTACACTGGCGCTCTGACTTCGCGAGGTTCGCCATGTCCCGCAGCATCATCGCCACCGAACTGGCGCCGGCCGCGATCGGCCCGTATTCGCAGGCCGTGCGTGCCGGCCGGACCGTGTATTTCTCGGGCCAGATCCCGCTCGATCCGGCTACGGCGGCACTGGTCGATGGCGACATCGGCGCGCAGACGCGGCAGGTGTTCGACAATCTCGATGCGGTGGCCAGGGCTGCTGGCGGTTCGCTGGCGCAGATCGTGCGCATCGGCATCTACGTGACCGATCTGGCGAATTTCGCCACGGTCAATGCCGTCATGGCCGAGTATTTCCAGCCGCCGTATCCGGCGCGATCGACCATCCAGGTCGCCGCCCTGCCGAAGGCGGCGCCGGTCGAAATCGATGCCGTGATGGTGCTGGACTGATCCCCGCCCGCGGCGGGCGCCGACGGCGCCGGTCGGCATCCGGCTTACGGCTGCCGGCAGCGCTCGGTTAGGCTAGGAGCCTGTCGGACTTTGGTCGGCCGGGCTGCGAATCCGTCTGTGCGGTCCACTATCCGCCGCTTCTTGGCCCATAGCACCACTATGGGCCGGCGAACCGTCGAAAATCTGTCCGCGCACAGCCGAATTCTCGCCTCGACCACCAAAGTCCGACAGGCTCCTAGTCGCCATGATTGCCCGCACCGCCGGTTCCGCCACTGCCACTGCGCCCGACCCGGGCATCGACCCGGTCGGCGTGCTGCCGGGCGTCGGTCCGGCGCTGGTCGCGGCACTGGCCCGGCTCGGGCTGGAGCGGGTGCAGGATCTGTGGTTTCACCTGCCGCTGCGCTACGAGGACAAGACCCGGGTCAGCGCCATCGCCGATCTGCGTGTCGGCGAGCGGGCGCAGGTCGTGGGGCTGGTCGAAGCGGTCGAACGGGGCTTTCGTTATCGGCCGCAGCTGAAGGTGGCGATCGGCGACGACAGCCGGCAGACCCTGCTGTTGCGCTTCTTCCATTTCAATCGGGCGCAGTCCGAGCAGCTGCAGCCGGGAACCCGCCTGCTGTGCTACGGCGAAGTGCGGCATGGCGCGCACGGACTGGAAATGGTGCATCCGCACTATCAGCGCCTCGGCGAGGGTGATGCGGTCAGCGTCGACGAGTTGCTCAGCCCGGTCTATCCGAGCACCGAGGGGCTGGGACAGAAGCGGCTGGCCGGCGTGATCGGCAAGGCCCTGGCGTTGCTGCCGCCGGCGGCCACGCTGGAGCTGATACCGCCCGGGCTATGCAGCGGGCATGGTCTGGCCTCGTTGCGTGACGCGCTGCTGTACGTGCATCGGCCGCCGGCGGATGCGGATCTGGGCCAGCTCATGCTCGGCCGTCACCCGGCGCAGCAGCGCCTGGCGTTCGAGGAGTTGCTGGCCCGGCATCTGAGCCTGAAACGCCTGCGTGCCGCCGTGCGCCGCCGGCGGGCGCCGCGGCTGGCGCAGGACAACGGCTTGTGCCAGCGGCTGCTCGCCGCTCTGCCGTTCGAGCTGACCGCGGCGCAGCGGCGTGTCGGCGCGGAAGTCGCCCGGGATCTGGCGCAGTCGCGGCCGATGCTGCGGCTGGTGCAGGGCGATGTCGGTTCGGGCAAGACGGTGGTGGCCGCGCTGGCCGCGCTGGCTGCGGTGGGGGCGGGATACCAGGTTGCCCTGATGGCGCCGACCGAACTGCTGGCCGAACAGCATCGGCACAATTTCCGGCATTGGCTGCAGCCGCTCGGCATCGAAGTGGAATGGCTGGCCGGCAAGGTCACCGGCAAGGCGCGCAAGCTGGCATTGCAGCGGGTGGCGCAAGCGGCGCCGGTGGTGATCGGTACGCACGCGTTGATGCAGGAAGGAGTGGTGTTTGCGCGGCTCGGGCTGGTGATCGTCGATGAGCAGCACCGCTTCGGCGTACAGCAACGGCTCGCCTTGCGCGACAAGGGCCAGGCAGGCGAACAGGTTCCGCATCAATTGGTGCTCACCGCCACGCCGATCCCGCGCACGCTGGCGATGAGCGCGTATGCCGATCTGGACATTTCCTCGATCGACGAGCTGCCGCCCGGCCGCACGCCGGTGCAGACCATCGCGATTTCCAATGCGCGCCGGGCCGAGGTGATCGAGCGCATCCACGCCGCATGCGGCGAAGGCCGGCAGGCATATTGGGTGTGCACGCTGATCGAGGAATCCGAGCTGCTGCGCGCGCAGGCGGCCGAGGTGGCGTTCGCCGAATTGTCCGCCGCGCTGAGCGGATTCAGGATCGGCCTGATCCATGGCCGCATGAAGCCGAAGGAGAAACAGGCGGTGATGGATGCGTTCAAGGCGGGCGAGCTGTCGGTACTGGTGGCGACCACGGTGATCGAGGTCGGCGTGGACGTGCCCAGGGCAAGCCTGATGGTGATCGAGAACAGCGAACGGCTCGGGCTGGCCCAGCTGCATCAGCTGCGCGGCCGCGTCGGTCGCGGTGCAGCCGCCTCCAACTGCGTGCTGCTGTATCAGCCGCCGCTGGGCCAGCTGGCGCGCGAACGGCTGCAGGTAATGCGCCAGACCAGCGACGGCTTCTGCATCGCCGAGAAGGATCTGCTGCTGCGCGGCCCGGGCGAAGTGCTTGGTACCCGCCAGACTGGCCAGCTCAGTTTCCGCATTGCCGACCTGGCCCGCGACGCGCATCTGCTGCCGGCGGTGCAGCAGGTGGGCGAGCGCATGCTGGCCGACCATCCGCGGCAGGCCGAACGGCTGATCGAACGCTGGATCGGCGGTGCCGCGCGCTATGTGCAGGCGTGAGGCGGGAGCGGGGCACGGCGGGCTGCGCCGATTTTTCTTCCGCTCCGGTTTCCCGTTGTCTGCTCCCGCTTTCCGTCTAAGCTAGCCGGCATTCCTCGCCAGTCGCCGCCCCATGACCAGACCGCAACTGCTGATCGATACCGACCCGGGCGTGGACGACGCGCTGGCGATCCTGATGGCCCATGCCCATGCCGATGTCGCGGGCTTGAGCATCGCCGCCGGGAATGTGGGGCTGGGCCATACGGTACGCAATGCGCGCACCCTGGTGGATCTGCTTGATGCCGCCACGCCGGTGTTCGCCGGTTGCGCCACGCCCCTGGTGCGCACGGCGGACGAGGACGCCGCCTTCGTGCACGGGCACGATGGCTTCGGCGATATCGGTCTGCCCGAGCCGGTGGCGGAACTGTCGGCGGAGCCGGCCGCGCTGGCCCTGCTGCGGCTGACCCGCGAGCGCCCGGGCGAGTTGACCCTGGTGGCGCTGGCGCCGTTGACCAATCTGGCGCTCGCCTTGCGGATCGACCCGGCCCTGCCCGAGCGGGTTGCCCGACTGGTGGTGATGGGGGGCGCGGTCAGCGGTCTGGGCAATACCGGCAGGGTGCCGGCCGAGTTCAATGTGGGTTTCGATCCGGAAGCGGCGCACGTGGTGTTCGAGGCATTCCCGCAGTTCGACCTGGTCGACTGGGAGGTGACGCTGCGGCACGCCTTCGACGAGGCGCAGTTCGACCGATGGCTGCAGGCCGGCGATCGGCGCGCGGATTTCTACGGACGAATCGCCGGCACGGCACGCGCGTTCAATCACGCGCATGCGCGTCGCGGGGTGATCGCGGCCGATGCGCTGGCAATGGCGGTAGCCATCGATCCGTCGATCGTCACCCGCAGCCAGGCGCGTGCGATCGCGGTGGAACTGGATGGCCGCCTCACCCGCGGCGCCACCGTGATCGACTGGGCCGGGAGACTGGGCCATCCGGCCAGGGCCAATCTCGTGCTGGAGGTGGACCAGTCCCGGTTTGCCGCCATGGCGAGGCGCGCACTCGGTGCGACGGACTGACCGGCTTGCCGGCCGCCCCGAACGCCGGCTCTCGGCAGGCAGACGTACTTGCAGTGCCGGCTGATCGGCCGCTACAATGCCGCTCTTTACTGCCAACGCTTTAGAGCACGCCATCATGAAGCCCGATATCCATCCGACCTACAACCCGGTGGTGTTCCAGGACCTGTCGTCCGACTTTTCGTTTCTGACCAAGTCGACCATGTCCAGCAAGGAGACCATCAAGTGGGAAGACGGCAATGAGTACCCGCTGATCAAGGTGGACATCTCCAGCCATTCGCACCCGTTCTATACCGGCAAGCAGAAGTCGCTGGACATCGGCGGCCGCGTCGACAAGTTCCGTCGTCGCTACGCCGGCTCGGTCAAGGAATAAGCGACGCCGCGGCCGCCATCCCTTCGCTGGCGGGCCGATTCGATGCGAAACACGGGGCAGGCGCAAGCCTGCCCCGTGTTTTTCGGTGCGCGCGATCCGGTCGTGTCCGTCGAATGTACGCGAGCGAATGTCGGCCTGGCCTTATGCGATAATCAGCGACGCCAGACACCTCGGGTGTCCGAGGCAAAGCATGCTTATCCCCGGCGTACTTCGCCAAGCATTCCCCTCGCCGGCCGACGCGTCCATCGCGGTGGCTCCAGGCGGCGACCAATCAAAATGAAGGAGATTCCCGTGTCCGATCCCAAGACCGTCAAGCTGTTGGATGCATCGAGCGACCGCAGCAGTGAACTGCCGTTGATCAGCGGCACGCTTGGCCCGGCATGCATCGATATCGGCACGCTGTACAGGGACACCGGTCACTTCACCTACGATCCCGGTTATGGCAGCACCGCCAGCACCAGGAGCGCGATCACCTACATCGATGGCGATGCGGGTGTGCTGTTGTACCGCGGCTACCCGATCGAGCAGCTGGCGGAGCATTCGAGCTTTCTCGAGGTGGCCTATCTGCTGCTCAACGGCGAGCTTCCGGACAAGCCGCAGTTCGACCAGTTCGAGCATCAGATCACGCACCACACGATGATCCACGAGGCCCATCGCAATTTTTTCCACGGCTTCCACTACGACGCACACCCGATGGCAATGCTGGCTGCCTCGGTCGCCTCACTGTCGGCGTTCTATCACGATGACTTGAACGTGGACGACCCGGAAGACCGCAAGATGTCGGCGGTCCGCCTGATCGCCAAGATGCCGACCATCGCCGCGGCCTGCTATCGCTACTCGATCGGCTGGCCGTTCCGCTATCCGCGCAACAACCTCGAGTATGTCGACCGCTTCCTGCACATGATGTTCGAGGTGCCGAGCGAGCCGCTGAAACTGAGCCCGGTCGCGACCAAGGCGCTCGACCTGCTGTTCATCCTGCATGCCGACCATGAGCAGAACGCCTCCACGTCCACGGTGCGGCTGGTCGGCTCGACCGGCGCCAACCCGTATGCCTCGATCGCGGCGGGCATCACTGCGCTGTGGGGGCCGGCCCATGGCGGCGCCAACGAAGCGGTGCTCAAGCAGCTCGAGGAGATCGGTACGCCGGACAAGGTGGAATCGGCCGTGCTGCGCGCCAAGGACAAGAACGACAGCTTCCGCCTGATGGGTTTCGGCCATCGGGTGTACAAGAACTTCGACCCGCGCGCGAAGATCATCCGCGAGATGACCCACAAGGTGCTGGGCGAGCTGGGCATCAACGACCCGCTGCTCGAAGTGGCGATGAAGCTGGAAGAGGCGGCGTTGAAGGACGATTACTTCGTCGAGCGCAAGCTGTATCCGAACGTCGATTTCTATTCCGGCATCATCTACAAGGCGCTCAATATCCCGGCCGAGATGTTCACCGTGATGTTCGCGATCGCACGCACCGCCGGCTGGATCGCGCATTGGATCGAGCAGCACGAAACGTCGGGTTCGCGGATCGGCCGCCCACGGCAGATCTACACGGGTGCGGACATTCGCGATTACGTGCCCGCGGGCAAGCGCTGACCCCACGGGCGGCTTGGCGGCCTGCGTCCGCCAAGCCGCCGCCGGACGCCCCGGCATTGTCCGGTCTCCTGGTCACATCTGTTGCAATCGGATTCGGCAAGAGAGCGTGCCATCGGCCGCCGGCTCCACACAGGATGGCCCGGACAGCCATGGCTCGGAAGCCGACCGCTTTCTGCCCGTCATCCCGGCGAAACCGCCTTTTGCTCGTCATCCCAGCGAAAGCTGGGATCCAGTGCCTTTAGCTCGCACGCCCTGTATCAGGCGTCTTCGAGCGAAGAGCGAGTCGCTGGATCCCAGCTTTCGCTGGGATGACGAGCCAGCTTGACCAGCTCCGCTGTCGAGAGGCGCCTCGCCGGGATGACGGGCGTGAACGTGGGCATGTCGCGACGATACGGATGTGATCAAGAGTCAGGACGTTGCCCGGGGCGTCCGGTTTCAGGATGTTCGGGCATGGCAGGCTGAGCCAGGCATTCAGTACGAGGCCGCCGTCAGTGGTGGCTCGAACGCATACTCCTGATCCTCCCCCAGCAGGGTTTCCACCTGGGTCAGCGTGGCGCGCCGCATCGGCCTGTCGTCGATCCGGTCCAGCGGGGCCTGGCGCAAGGCGTTGCGTGGCAGCACGGTCAGATCGAACGGCAGTTGATCGGCGGCAAACAGCAGCACCGGGTATTCGGTCTGCTCGTCGCGGTTGATGCGCAACCGGCGCGTTTCCGTTTCGATCGGCACGCCTTGTTCGCGCAGGAACAGTTCCACGGCGTCGGGGTCGTCGCTGAACACGTGCAGGCATACCGCCGAGTGCGCATCGGCGGTGCCTTCGAGCACCGCGCCGACCAGTCGCGGCTCGAATGCGGCGAGAAAGCGCATCGCCTCGATCGCGGCTTCGCGGCGAATCCGCAGCGACCGGGGTTGGCTGTCGGCGAGAAACAGGTGCTGGTGTTCGCGCAGCGCCTGCTCGATCTCGGCATTGCGGGGCAACGCCTGCGTATCGAGAATGCCCAGCCGTTCGGCTGCCTTGAGCTTGGCGCGATGGAAATCGCGAATCCCGTGCTCGCTCATCAGGCGGGCGGCTTCCTGGGCGACGCGCAGACGGTTGCGCTGTTGACGATCATGTGCGTGGATGCGGTGGTGTTCGCCTCGGGACATGGCGCTTTCCTCATCGATCGTTGGCACTGCCACAGCATAGACCAGTGGCCGGCATTGGCGAAACCCGCCGCGCAGGCCGGATCTGCCGGTGATCCGGGCTCCGCCTGCCGCATCCGGCGCTCAGAAGATGTCGTAGGCGTGCTGCTGATCCTGCTCTTTCTGCTGGGCCGCCTGGGCGCGCAGGCGATCGACATCCTCCACCTTGAACCATTCGCTCATGCTGTCCGGATCGTTCGAGGAGGTCGGCAAGCCGCTCTCGCGGTTGATCAGCACCGTCGTGATGCCCGGCGGCATCGGCAACGTGTTCAGTGGCAGGCCCTTCAGCACCGTACCCATGTAATCCATCCAGATCGGCAATGCGGCCTTGGCACCGAATTCGCCGCGGCCCAGCGAGGCGTAGTCGTCGAAGCCGACCCACACGGCAGTGGACAGGTCGCCGTTGAAACCGACGAACCAGGCGTCGCGGTGGTCATTGGTCGAGCCGGTCTTGCCGGCCAGGTCGGGGCGATTCAGTGCGCGCGCGGCTGACCCGGTGCCGTGCAGGATCACGTCTTTCATCAGCGAGGTCATCAGGTAGTCGTTGCGCGTGTCGATGACCTGTGGCGCCAGCACCGGCGGATGGTCGCTGTTGCCATGTACGTCGGCCGGCAATACCGCTTCGCCCACGCCGTCGACACTGCTTGCCGTTGCCGGCGAGGTACCTGCGGTGGCCACGCCGTTGGCCGGAGTCTTGGCCATTTCGGCGGGCGGGGGGCCGGGTGGACGCGTGTCCAGCAGGCGTTCCTGACAATTGCGGCAGGCACGTGCCGGGTTGGCCAGGTACACCGGTTTGCCGTTGCGGTCATCGATCTCGCTGATGAAATACGGCGTGACCAGATAGCCGCCATTGGCGAATACCGCATAGCCACGGGCCATGCTCATCGGCGATACCGAGGCGGTGCCGAGCGCCATCGTCAGGTTCGGCGGTATGGCATCGAGCGGGAAGCCGAAGCGGGTGACGTACTGGCGCGCATACGGCACGCCGATGGCGTTGAGCAGGCGTATGGAGACCAGGTTCTTCGATTGCGCCAGCGCTTCGCGCAGGCGCATCGGGCCGGCGAATTTCCCGTCGTCGTTGGACGGAGTCCAGATGCCGTCCGGGCGCGAAGGGTCGGGCAGGGCCAGCGGCGCGTCGTTGATGATCGAGGCCGGCGTGAAGCCGCGTTCGAATGCAGCCGAGTAGAAGTAGGGCTTGAAACTCGAACCGGGCTGGCGTGCCGCCATCACCGCGCGGTTGAACTTGCTGCGCAGGAAGTTGAAGCCGCCGACCAGCGCCTGGATCGAGCCATCCTCCGGATTGATGGACGCCAGTGCCGCCTGCGCGGCGGGGATCTGGTCAAGCTGCCACTTGCCGCTGGCATCGCGCGACACGCGGATGATGTCGCCGCGCTTGAGCACGCTGTTGACGCTGCCTGGCGCAGCGCCGGTGCGGCTATCGCTGATGTAGGGCCGGGCCCAGTGCACCGCGGCCAGATCGAGTTGCACGCTCTGGTGGCTGGACAGGTAGACGGTGGCTTCCCGTTCGTTGCTGTCCGTGACCAGGCCCGGTTGCATGCCCGAGACGCTGGTATAGCTGGAGAGCAGGCGGTCATCGTACTGCGGGCCGGGGTTGGCGGGCAGATCCTGGTGGCCTTCGGGCCCGCGCCAGCCATGCCTGTGGTCATAGGCGATCAAGCCGTCGCGCAGCGCGACAACGGCCGCTTGCTGGCGGGCGCTTTGAACGGTGGTCTTGACCACGTAGCCTTCGGTAAGCGCGTCGTTGCCGAACCGGTCCAGGACCTGCCGGCGAACCATCTCCGCCAGATAGGGCGCATCCACCTCGATCGGCTCTTCGTGCGGGTAGGCATCGTTCGGTTCGGCAATGGCCTGTTCGTACTCTGGCCTGGTGATGTAGCCGTGCTTGAGCATCTCGCCGATCACCCAGTTGCGCCGGGCGATTCCGCGTTCCGGGCTGTTGATCGGGTTGACCACCGAGGGCAGCTGAAACGATGAGGCGATCATCGCGCATTCGGCTATCGTCAGTTGATCCAGCGTCTTGCCGTAGTAATAGGATGCCGCCGCCGCCACGCCGTATGAACGATGTCCCAGGAACATCTTGTTGAGATAGAGCTCGAGGATCTGGTCCTTGGTGAGCTCATGCTCGATGTTGACGGCGATGAAGATCTCGGTGAGCTTGCGTGAGTAGAGTTTTTCGGGGCTCAGGAAGAAGTTGCGCGCGACCTGCTGGGTGATCGTCGACCCGCCGGGCCCTTTGTCGCCGCCGGTCACGATGACGTGCCAGGCGGCCCGGGCGATGCCGCGCCAGTCAAATCCGGGATGGTGATAGAAGTCGGCGTCCTCTGCGGACAGGACCGCATGTTTGAGACGTGCGGGCACATCGGCGATGGCCACCGGGATGCGCCGCGTTTCGCCAAAACTGGCAATCAGCTTGCCGTCGGCGCTCACGACGCGCAACGGCACCTGCATGTGGTAGTCCTTGAGGACCGCTACCGACGGCAATCTTGGGGCGATCAGCCAATACGCCACACCTACCGTGACAACTGCCAGAAGCAAACCGGAAACAGCCAGGATCAGTGCCCAGCGCAACAAACGCTTGAGAATTTGCATGGTGTGGGGATAGCGAGACCTGAGTCAAAACATGGCAGAGTATAGATGCAGCAATATTCATCGGCATGAGACCAGCGGCCTGTCGGGCCGTCGGCCGGCCGGGCTGCCAGGCCGACACAAGCAAGGGACGCGCCATCGGGGCCAAGCCTGTAAATGTGGTGGACTTCACGTCATTTACTTGAGAAAGTTCACGTAGACCATTGCCATTGCGTTAATTTTTCGATTTAATGCCGCTGTGCATCTCGCCAGAATCCTGGTTGCGGGCGTCAGCGGCAAGGGGGAAACACCGTGGGGCTCTTTACACCCAAGAAGCCAGCGCTGATCGGCGTCGACATAAGTTCGACCGCCGTCAAGCTGCTGCAGCTAAGTCAAGTGGGCGGCCGTTACCGTGTTGAACACTATGCGGTCGAACCGCTGCCACCCAATGCCGTGGTTGAAAAGACCATCGTCGAAGTCGAGGCCGTGGGAGACGCGATCCGTCGCGCCCTGGCGCGTTCGGGGTCCAAGCTCAAGCATGCGGCGGCGGCAGTGGCCGGATCGGCGGTCATCACCCGCATCATCCCGATGTCCAGCGAGCTTTCGGAGGATGACCTGGAAGGCCAGATCCAGGTCGAGGCGAACCAGTACATCCCTTATCCGATCGAAGAAGTCAGCCTCGATTACGAGATCGTCGGGCCGGTACGCGACAACCCGGACATGAACAACATTCTGCTGGCCGCCTCGCGCACCGAGAACGTCGACATGCGAGTGGCCGCGCTGGAACTGGGGGGGCTCACCGCCAGCGTGATCGACGTCGAGGCGTTCGCGATGGAGAACGCATTCGTGATGGTCGCGGACCAGCTCAGTGTCGGGCGTGACGCGCTGGTGGCCATGGTCGACATCGGCGCCACCATGACAACCCTGTCCGTCCTGCGCAATCAGCGCACGATCTATTCGCGCGAACAGGTCTTCGGCGGCAAGCAGCTGACCGACGAGATCATGCGCCGGTTCGGGCTCTCCTATGAGGAGGCCGGCCGCGCCAAGCGCAAGGGCGGTCTGCCCGAATCCTATGAAACCGAGGCGCTGGAGCCGTTCAAGGAATCGCTGATCCAGCAGATCAGCCGCCTGCTGCAGTTCTTCTTCGCCGGCAGCGAGTACAGCAAGGTCGATCAGGTGGTGCTGGCCGGTGGCTGCGCCTCGATCGAAGGGCTCGGTTCGATGCTGGAGGATCAACTCGGCGTGCCTTGTGCCGTCGCCAATCCGCTGGCCCGCATGTCGCTGTCGCCAAGGGTACAGGCGCAGTCGCTGGCCCAGGACGCACCCGCGTTGATGATAGCGGTCGGCCTCGCCTTGAGGAGTTTCGACTGATGGCACATGTCAATCTGCTTCCGTGGCGCGCCGAACGGCGCAAACAGCGCGAACGCGAGTTCTACCTGCAGCTTGCCGCCGCGTTTGTGGCGGCACTGGCGTTTCTGCTGCTGTGGGGTTTCTGGATGGGCGAGCGCATCGACAACCAGAACGAGCGCAACACGTATCTGCAAACCGAGATCAAGCAGCTCGATGTGCGCATTGCCAAGATCAAGGATCTCGAAAAGGTGCGTGAGCAGCTGCTGGCCCGCAAGCAGATCATCGAGGAGCTGCAGTCGGATCGCTCGCAGATGGTGCACCTGTTCGACGAGCTGGTGAAGACGATTCCCAGCAGCGTGCGCCTGACCGGCCTGAAACAGACCGGCCAGTCCATGTCGCTCGATGGCGTGGCGCAGTCCAACGCCAGCGTGGCCGAGTACATGCGCAACATCGAGGCGTCGCCGTGGATGGGGCATGCCGACCTGAGGAAGACCGAGAACACCCACAACGCCGGCCGCATGCCGTACAGCTTCGGTTTGAATGTGACCTTGAGCCAGCCCAAGCCGGACGAAAAAGCCGCTTCTGACGCCTCGTCGAAGCCGGCTGCCGGGACGCCGGCGAAGTCCCCCACGGCGCAAGACACGCCGCAGGCCAAATCCGCGAATGCGCCGAATGCGCCAGCCACGGGAGGAGCCAGGGCATGAAGTTCCTCGACGACATTCGCAATCTCGACCGCAACAATATCGGTGGCTGGCCGCAGTCGGTCAAGCTGTTCTTCCTCGCACTGCTGTTCGGTTTCGTCGTGCTGCTGGGCTGGTATTTCTTCATCAGCGACCAGCAGGACAGCCTGGCCACACTGGCGGGCAAGGAAGATCAGCTCAAACAGGAGTTCGTGACCAAGCAGGCCAAGGCCGTCAATCTCGATGCGCTGCAGCAGCAGCTCGACCAGATGCAGGACATGCTGAGCCAGTTGCTGCGCCAGCTTCCGAGCAAGACGGAAATGCCCGAGCTGCTGGTCGACATCTCGCAGACCGCGTTGTCCGCAGGGCTGGAAACCGAGCTGTTCGAGCCGGGTCCGGAAACGCCCAAGGATTTCTACGCCGAAAAGCCGATCACCTTGCGGATGACCGGTACCTACCATCAGTTCGGTGCATTCATCAGTGGCGTGGCTTCGTTGCCGCGGGTCGTCATCCTGACCCTGCACGATGTTTCGCTGACGCCGGTAACCGCAACCAAGGACGGTTCCCCCGCGAACGGTCAACTCGTGCTGCAGGGTACGGTAAAAACCTACCGTTACCTGGACGAGGAGGAAAGCGCGGCGCAGGGCAAGACTTCACGCAAAGCCGCGGCGGGGGGGCGGAAATGAACAAGTTTGCTGCCATCAAACCGGCCCGTGCGGTTCGGATATCGCTGATGCTGGGTGCCGCGCTGATCCTGGGCGGCTGCACCCGCGGCATGTCGGACCTGCGCAGCTGGGTGGCTCAGGAGAAGGCCAAGCGGGGCGCTCCGATCCAGCCATTGCCGGTGATCAAGACATTCGAAACCTTCAAGTACGACGATCAGGACAAGCGCGATCCATTCAGTGCGAGCACCGCCGAGCTGCAACCCAGCAACGCCGGCAATGGTCCGCGGCCGGATGCCAATCGAGCCAAGCAGCCACTGGAAATGTTCGCACTGGACAGCTTGAAAATGGTCGGCACCGTCGGTACCGGCGCGAACATGGAAGTATTGATCAAGGATCCCGGTGGCGTGATCCATCGTGTCCATCGCGGCGAATACATGGGTCAGAACTACGGGCACGTCACCGCGATCAGCGATGACCACATAGATCTGATCGAGTTGATATCCAACGGTAGTGGTGGCTGGATGGAACGTCCGGCCAGCATCGCACTCGCCGAGAAATAGGTAGACAGGGGCTGATGCAATGAGCAACCAATTTCAATCCGTTCGGGGCCGTGTCATGCGCCATGCGAGCCGTTACATCCTTGTGGGCCTGCTGCTGCTTGCCGGCGCCAGCTGGGCCAGTGCCGCCATGGCAGCCAGCTCGACGCTGAAGGACATCCGCTATGACACGCTGCCCGGCGGCAACGTCGAGCTGCACATGGACTTTGCCAGCGGTCCGGTGCCGCAGCCGAAGATCTTCACCACCAGCAATCCGCCGCGCATCGCCGTCGATTTCGCCGATACCGACAATGCGGCCGCGCGCCACCAGGATATCGGCAAGGGCTCGACGTCGGGCGTGTCCGCGGTGTCCGCCGGCGGTCGTACGCGGGTAGTGGTCGAGCTGATGCGCGAGTCGACCTATCGCTCCCGGGTCGAAGGCAACAGCCTGGTGCTGACCGTCAACAACGGCACCATGGACCAGTCCGTCACGACCGCAGCCACCATCGACCCCTCCAAGGCACTGCCTTCGTCGATGAACGGTCCGGCCATTTCCAACATCGATTTCCGCCGCGGCTCGAATGGCGAAGGCCGGGTACTGATCAGTTTCAGCGGCAGCGGTGCGAATGTGCAGATGATGCGCAAGGACGACAAGGTGCTGGTCCATATCGACCATGCCAGCCTGCCCGCCAAACTTGCCCAGCGGCTGGATACGCTGGATTTCGCCACGCCGGTGCAATCCATCGTGACGCATGCCGGCGTTGGTGGCGGTGCCGAGATGGAAATCGCGGTCAAGGGCGATGTCGAGACCTCGTCCTACCAGACCCCCGACCAGTACGTGGTCGAAGTGGCGCCGAAGAAAGCCGAGACCAGGGTGGACAAACTGGCCCAACTGGCCCAGGGGCCGACCTACAGCGGCAAGCGGGTCACCTTCAATTTCCAGGACATTCCGGTGCGTTCGGCATTGCAGCTGATCGCCGATATCTCCGGGCTCAACCTGGTCGCCTCGGACAGCGTCGGCGGCAGCGTCACGCTGCGCCTGGTCAATGTGCCGTGGGACCAGGCGCTGGACGTGATCCTGCGCGCCAAGAGCCTGGACAAGCGGCGCAACGGCAACGTGATCTGGGTCGCGCCGCAGGCCGAGCTGGCCAAGTACGAGGAGGATGTCGCCAACGCCAAGCTGAAAGCCCAGGACACCGCCGAACTGGTCGCCGACTACATTCCGATCAGCTACGGCAAGGCTTCCGATATCGCCAAGCTGCTGACCAGCGGCAGCCTGCAGGGCGGCGGCGGCTCCAGTGGCGCCAACGCGTCGCGCGGCTTCCTCTCGCCGCGCGGCAGCGTGTCGTTCGATGAGCGTACCAATACGCTGCTGCTCAACGACACGCCGGAGAAGATCAAGCAGATACGCGCGCTGATCGCGGTGCTGGACAAGCCGGTGCAGCAGGTGCTGATCGAGTCGCGCATCGTGATCGCCACCGACAACTTCACCCGTGAGCTGGGGGCGAAGTTCGGCATCACCGGACGAGTCAACAACACCCAGTCCCAGAATGCGGCGGCGGCCATACCGGGCCTGACCGCAGGCTTGGGCGGTGGCAACGTGGTCTCCATCGGCGGGCACGACACCGGCAACGGCACCACCGGCGGGCTTAATGTGAACCTTCCCGCCGGCACCCCGGCCGGCAGCTTCGGCCTGGCCATCCTGGGTGCCAATTACGCGCTCGACCTGGAGCTTTCCGCGGCACAGACCGAGGGTACGGGCGAGGTCATTTCCAGCCCGCGGGTGATCACCGCCAACCAGCAGGAAGCAGTGATCCGCCAGGGCCAGGAGATCGGCTATGTCACGTTCCAGAACACCGCCGGCAGCGCCGCGGGCAGCGGCACCGCCACGGTGCAGTTCAAGGACGCCGTGCTGGAGCTCAAGGTCACGCCAACGATCACGGCCGACAACCGCGTCTACCTGGCGATCAATGTCAAGAAGGATGCGCTGGCCGGCTTCGTCGACGCTCCCGGCAGCGGCAAGATTCCGACCATCGACACGCGCGAGATCAACACCTCGGTGCTGGTGGACAACGGGCAGACCGTGGTGCTCGGCGGCATCTACGAAGTCAACAAGTCCAACACGGTGACCAAGGTTCCCGGCCTGGGCGACATTCCCGGCATCGGCGCGCTGTTCCGCAATACCTCGCGCAACAACACCAAGGCCGAGCTGCTGATCTTCGTGACGCCGCGGATCCTCAGCGACACGTTGCAGTAGGTTCCGTCGCGGCAGATGCAAAAGAGGCGGCTTCGGCCGCCTCATTTTTCAGCGCCATGGAAAGCCGATGGGCGACCCGATTAAACTTCCGGCCTCGATGATGGTCTGACTGGCACTGCGGAATCCTGCCGGCGGTCGCGCCATGCCGGATTCCGTGCTGCCACGTCGCGAACGGAAACCGATCATGGATATGCCCGAAGCCCAACCCCAGAGCCGTCTTCAGCAATCCTTCGCGCAATTGCGCGCAGACCTGCAGCGTTGCATCATCGGCCAGCCGCATCTGATCGACTGCCTGTTGATTGCGTTGCTGGCCGACGGCCACCTGCTGGTCGAAGGTGCGCCCGGTCTGGCCAAGACCACGGCGGTGAAGGCGCTGGCCGCGCGCATCAAGGCAGATTTCCATCGGGTGCAGTTCACCCCCGACCTGTTGCCGGCGGACCTCACCGGCACCGACGTGTTCCGCCCGCAAACCGGCAGTTTCGAGTTCGAGCGCGGTCCGCTGTTCCACAACATCGTGCTGGCCGACGAGATCAATCGCGCGCCGGCCAAGGTGCAATCGGCGCTGCTCGAGGCGATGGCCGAGCAGCAGATCACGGTCGGCCGCAGCACCCGGCGCCTGCCCGATCTGTTCATGGTGATGGCGACGCAGAATCCGATCGAGCAGGAAGGCACGTTCAGGCTGCCGGAAGCCCAGCTCGACCGCTTCCTGATGCATGTGACGATCGGATACCCCGACGCCGTGGCCGAGCTGGCGATTCTCAGGCTGGCGCGCGGGCAGACGGGCCAGCGCGCGCACCCGGTGGCCACGACGCCGGCGCTGCTGAGCCAGGATGACGTATTCGCCGCGCGCGATGCGGCGATGGCGGTGCACATGGCGCCGCCATTGGAGGAATATCTGACCCAGCTGGTACTGGCCACCCGCGATGCCGGCCGTTATGGGCCGGAATTGAAGCGCTGGATCGCCTGGGGCGGCAGCCCGCGCGCCACCATCGCGCTGGATCGCTGCGCGCGCGCGCAGGCCTGGCTGGCCGGGCGCGATTACGTGTTGCCCGAAGACGTGCACGCCATCGTGCACGAAGTATTGCGGCATCGGGTACTGCTCAGCTACGAGGCGGAAGCCGAGGCCGTGCGGCCCGATCAGGTCATCGATCGCCTGCTGGATCTCGTGCCGCTGCCGTGAACGCCGTCCTGCGACATCGTGCCGATGGCGACGGCCGCAGCCGCGTCTCGCTGGCCGAACTGATTGCCTTGCGCGCCCGCGTGGTACGTGCCCGGATGGCGGCACTGCCCAGCCGGGCCATGCGAAGCGGACAGCAGTCCAGCCGTCTTTACGGCCGCGGCATGGATTACGCCGAGTCGCGCGTGTATCAGGCGGGCGACGACGTGCGCCGCCTCGATTGGCGTCTCACCGCGCGCAGCGGAAGGCTGCACACCAAGCTGTTCCAGGAGGATCGCGAAGGAAGCCTGCTGATTCTGCTCGATACCCATGCCAGCATGCAGTTCGGTACGCGGTTGCGGTTCAAGTCGGTGCAGGCGGCCCGCGCGGCGGCGTGTGCCGCCTGGTATGCGGTTCGTGCGGGCGAGCGGGTCGGCGTGATGGCTTTCGGTCGCGCCGATCAACTGCTGCGCCCGCAATCCGGGTTGCATGGCGCACTGGCCGTATGCGGGGCATTGGCCGATTGGGATGCGCGGCCAACGCCCGGCAAGGTCGAGCCGGACAAGATCGAACCGCTGTCCGATGCGTTGGCGCGCATGGGGCGCCTGCTGCATGGCGCAAGCCGCGTGCTGCTGATCAGCGACGGCTTCAGCTGCGACGCACAGGCGCGACAATCGATGCTCGACCTCACCCGGCGAGCCGGTGTCGGCGTGCTGGTGGTGGCCGACGCGCTGGAGCTGGCGCTGGTACCGCCGGGTCGCTATCCGCTGGAGCATGCCGGTGAGCGCAACGAGGTGATGCTGCAGTCCGAGCGTCAGCGGCGCGAGTTCCAGCGCACGCTCGGCACCGGCCCGGCGCAGCTCGGTGAATTGGCGCAGGCGCTGGGCCTGCGCTGGCGCAGCATCGACACCACGGCGGATCCGTTCGAGGCGGTGGCGGGCCTGCTCGGCGGCGCGAGGCTGGCGCGATGATGGCTCCTGCGCGGCATCCGGCGTCGATGGTCGCGGCGCAGGGTCCGGTCCTGCGCGATATCCATCTGCCTCCCGATCCTGCATGGTGGCCGCCGGCCCCCGGCTGGTGGCTGCTGGGCGGGTTGTCGCTGCTGGCACTGCTGGCCGCTGCATGGCTGTGGCGACGGTATCGGCGAACGCGGCGGCACCGCCGGCAAGTGCTGGCCGAACTGGATCGACTGCTGCTGCAGCATCAACACGACGACGATCAGGCCGCACTGGCCGGCGGCTTGCATCAGCTGCTGCGGCGGGTGGCGCGCAGGCACGATGCAACGGCTGCGCAGCAGCGGGGCGAGGCCTGGCGGCGGACGCTGGCGCGGGTGCCGGTCGATGCGGCGACGCTGGAGCGGCTGCTGGCACTGGATCAGGCGATCTACCGCGCGACGGCATCGTTCGACCGTGCAGCTGCATCGTCGGCGGTGCGGCAGTGGCTGCGTCTGGCGTTGCAGCCGCGCAGATGGAAGCCGGCGACGCAGGAGTCCGCCGATGCCTGAGTTTGCCTGGCCGTGGATCGTCGTGCTGTTGCCGTTGCCGTGGCTGCTGCGTCGCTGGCTGAGGCCTGCGCAACCGGGGCAGGCCTTGCACCTGCCGCAACCGGGCCTGCAGCTGGCCGCGGCCAGCCGCCAGGCGGGCCATGGCATCGCGCCGTGGCTGTCGGTACTGGCATGGCTGTGCCTGCTGGCGGCCGCGGCGCGGCCGCAGTGGGTGGGACCGCCGCAGCCACAGCAGCGCAGCGGGCGAGGGTTGATGCTGGCGGTGGATCTGTCCGGCAGCATGCACACCGACGACATGCAACTGGCCGGTCAGCCGGTCAGCCGCTTCGGTGCGGTCGAGGCGATCGCCGGCGACTTCATCGATCGGCGCCGTGGCGACGAGATGGGCTTGATCCTGTTCGGCAGTCAGGCCTTCCTGGTGACGCCGCTGACTTACGACCTGTCGGCGGTGCGGGCGCAACTGCAGGGCGCGGCGGTGGGCCTGGCCGGCACCGAAACGGCGATCGGCGACGCGATCGCGGTGGCGGTGAAGCGGCTCTCGGCACTGCCGCAGCAGGCGCGCGTGCTGATCCTGCTGACCGACGGCGTCAACAACGCCGGCAGCATTTCGCCGCGCGAGGCGGCGCGGGCGGCCAAGGCGGCCGGCGTGCGCATCTACACCATCGGCATCGGCGCCACGCGGATGCGCGTGGCGGGGTTCTTCGGCAGCCAGCTGGTCAATCCCTCGGCCGACCTGGACGCGGACATGCTCACCCGCATCGCCACGGAAACCGGCGGACGCTTCTTCCGCGCCACCGACAGCGGCGAACTGGCCGATGCCTATCGTGCGATCGATGCACTGGAGCCGATGCCGCAGCAGGGTCCGACATTGCGGCCGCGACATGAACTGTTCCGCTGGCCGCTGGGTGCGGCGCTGGTGTTGTTGCTGCTGCTGGTCGCGCCGCGTCAGTTCGGACGCCGGCCGGAGCCGTCCACATGACCCGGGCCATCACGCAGTTTCATTTCCTGCAGCCGTGGTGGCTGGCCATGCTGGCGCTGCTGCCGGTGTGGTGGTGGCTGGGCACGCGACGCAGTCGGGCGCAGGTGCAGTTGTCGCGGCTGGTCGATGCCGAACTGCTGCCGCATCTGCTGCGCGGGAAAGCCGGCAGTCGACGGCTGTCGGCGGGGTTGTTCCTGCTGGGCTGGACGCTGTCGGCACTGGCGCTGGCCGGCCCGAGCTGGAACCGCATCGCGCAGCCGTGGTACGCCAGCCGCGCCGCGCAGGTGGTGGCCGTCTCGCTGTCGCGGCACATGCTGGCGCGTGACGTGGCGCCGAACCGGCTCGACCGCGCGATCTACAAGGCGCACGATCTGCTGGACAGCAATCGCGACGGTCTCAATGCCTTGATCGGCTACGCCGGCGAAGCGTTCGTGGTGGCGCCATTGACCTCCGACGCGAACAGCCTGCGCGATCTGCTCGATGCGATGGCGCCCGATACCATGCCGGTGGATGGCAACGATGCCGCGCAGGCGATCCGGCGCGGCATGGCGCTGATCCACGAGGCCAACGCAAAGAGTGGTTCGCTGGTGCTGATCACCGATCAGGCGGACCGCTCCGCGGTTGCCGCCGCGCGCATGGCCGCTGCCGCGGGCGTGCGGGTATCGGTGCTGGGCGTGGGAACGCCGCAGGGCGGCCCGATACCGCAAGCCGATGGCGGCTTTCTGCACGACGCGCAGGGGCACATGGTGCTGGCGGGGCGCGATGATGCCGGACTGGCCGCCGTGGCGGCCGCCGGTGGCGGCCGCTATGTGCCGATGACCGCCGATCACCGCGATATCGATGCGCTGCAGGCACAGCTGCGCGACGGCCCGGCCAGTGCGGTGAAAGGGCAGGCGAACGAGCAGTGGCAGGATCGCGGACCGTGGCTGCTGCTGCCCTTGCTGCTGCTGGTGGCCTCGGCTTTCCGCCGCGGCTGGCTGCTGCTGATGGCGCTGGCGCTGCTGCCGGCCCTGCCCGGACGCGCCGATGCGATGAGCTGGAACGACCTGTGGCAACGGCCCGACCAGCAGGCCGCGCAGGCCTTGCGGCACGGCCAGGCAAAGCAGGCGCAACAGCTGGCACGCGACCCGGCGCTGCGCGGTGCGGCGGACTATCGAGTGGGCGATTATGCCGCCGCGGCACAAGCCCTGCGGCAGGTTCCCGGTACCGACGCGGCCTACAACCTGGGCAATGCGCTGGCCCGGCTGGGTCGATACCAGCCGGCCATCGAGGCTTACGACAAGGCATTGAAACTCGACCCGGGCAACGCCGATGCGATCGCCAACCGCAAGGCGGTCGAGGACTGGTTGCGCCGGCAGCATCAGCAGAAATCCGGGCAGGGGCAGTCGAAGCAGCAAAAACAGCAGGGCAAAGGCGACGGCAAGGGGCAGTCCTCGTCGTCCGGCAAGCCCGGCAAGCCTGACAAGTCCGCCCCGCAGCAGTCGCCCGGTGAGGACGGCAAGAATTCTCCGGACAAGGACGGCAAATCCGCTGCACAGGATGCCAAGAACGCTTCCGCGCAGGATCAGGCCGGCGACCAGCCCAGGCCGCAGACAGCGCAGCAGCAGGCCGAACGCAAAGCGCATGCGCAGAAGGCACGGCAGGCCCTGAAACAGCAGATGGACCAGGCGCTGGCGGCGCAGCAAAAGAAACCGGAGCGCACCGCGCAAGCGCCGCACCAGCTCGGCGTGATGGCCGGGGACGACCCGCAATCGAAGCTGCCCGCGGACCTGCGCCAGGCATTGCAGCGGGTACCGGACGATCCGGGGGCGCTGTTGCGGCGCAAGTTCGAACTGGAATATCTGCAGCGCCACGGCGGCGCACCAATCGAGGACCAACAGCCGTGATGTTTCGACGAATCATCGGATGCACGTTGCTGGCCCTGCTGCTGCTTCCGGCGCCCGGCCGGGCCGCCGACGTGCAGGCCACGCTGGATCGCAACAGCGTGCAGATGGGCGAGACGGTGACGCTGAATCTGCGCGTGGACCATTCCAGCGGGAACGTCGCGACCCCCGATCTGGGCGCGTTGAACAAGGATTTCGAAATACTCGGCACGTCCCAGAACAGCAGCCTCAGCGTCGTCAATGGCACGGCGACGTCGAGCCTGACCTTCGGCGTCGCGCTGCGTCCCCGGCACGAGGGCGTGCTGCAGATTCCCGCGCTCACCGTCGCCGGCAGCCAGACTGCGCCGTTGCAGCTGCACGTGACGGCTGCCAGCCCGGCAGCGGCGGCGTCCGCCGGCGCGGACGTCTTCATGGAAGCGCAGGTCGAGCCGCGCCAGGCCTACGTCGGCCAGCAATTGAGCTATGTCGTGCGGCTGTATTACGCGGTCAATATCAGCGGCGGGTCGCTGGATACGCCGCAGGTCGACGGCATGGACGTCAGCCGGGTCGGCAACGACGTGAACTTCGACGCCGAGCGCGGCGGCCGTCAGTATCACGTGCTCGAGCGCCGCTATGCGCTGGTCCCGCAGCATGCCGGCCAGCTGGATATCCCCGCGCTGAATTTCCAGGGCGACGCGGTCGATCCGAACGACCCCAACAGCTTCTTCGGCGCCAGTACGCCGGTCTCGGCCCGCGCGCCGGCGCAGACGGTCGAGGTGCGCGCGGCCCCGGCCGACTGGGGCAACGCCGCCTGGCTGCCCGCGCGCCAGTTGAGCCTGACGCTGGATGGCTGGCCGGGCGCCCGGGATCAAGCAAGGGTGGGGCAGCCGCTGAACGTCACGCTGAACCTGCAGGCGACCGGCCTGCCCTTCGAGGCTTTGCCGGCGCTGAGCCTGCCGTCACTGGATGGTGCCACGGTGTATCCGGACAAGCCGGTCACCGGCAGCCGCGATGCCGGGCGGTGGATCGTCGGTCACCGCCAGCAGGCGTTCGCGATCGTGCCCGAACGTACCGGCACGCTGATCGTTCCGGCGATCACCCTGAAGTGGTGGAACGTGCTGGCCGACCGGATGGAAGTGGCGCAGATCCCGGCACACAGCATCACGGTCCTGCCCGCCATCGGCGGGCTGGCCGCGCATCCATCCGGCCCCGCCGTTGCGGCATCCGCGAATGCCCCGATTGGCGCACCCGCGGCGGCCACCGCTGCAACGCACGCCGTGCCCTGGCGCTGGCTGGCGCTGGGCAGCATCGGCCTGTGGCTGTTGAGCCTGCTCGGATGGTGGTGGTGGCGTGGCCGTGGCCCCTCGCCGTCGACCGCCGCACCGGCGGCGCTGCATGCGACGTCGGCACGCCGGTGCCAGCAGGCATTCCTCGATGCAGTCCTGCGCGCCGATACGGCCGCGCAGGTGCGCACCCTGCTGGCATGGGCGCGCGCCGAGCGACAGGCGATCCAGCACCTGGGCGAACTGGCGGCGTTGCTCGGCGACGACAGGCAGCGCGTGGCCATCGCCGCCCTGCAGCAGCGGCATTACGCCGGTGCGCCGGCGGCCGACGACGGTGCGGCTGTGGCCGGGCTGTTCAAGCGCGGCTTCGTCTGGCGCAGGGACGTCGACGCGGATGCCGATCCGGGCGAGCTGCCGCCGCTGTATCCATTCAAGCTGCGTTGAGAGCCTGCTGCCAGATCGCATGCATGGTCTCGCTGAAACAGCACAGCTGCACGTCGATCGAAGCAAAGCGCGTCAATTCATCGTGCAGCGTGGCGACGGCCACCTCCGCCGCCAGTGCGGCCGGATAGCCGTAGACACCGCAACTGATGGCCGGGAACGCAATGCTGGACAGGCGACGGGCGCGCAGCAGCTGCAGCGCGCCTCGATAGCAACTTTCGAGCAGGGCCGGCTCGCCGTGGCTGCCGCCGTGCCAGATCGGTCCCACGGTGTGGATGACATGGCGTGCGGGCAGGGCAAAGCCCGGCGTGATGCGCGCCTCGCCGGGCGGGCAGCGCACCCCCGGTGCGCATTCAGGCAATGCGCGGCAGGCATCGAGCAAGGCCTGCCCGGCTGCGCGGTGAATGGCACCGTCCACCCCGGCGCCACCGAGCAGGGTGGGGTTGGCCGCGTTGACGATCGCGTCCACGCGCAGCTGGGTGATGTCGGCGAGGATCACGCTGATGGACATGGCTTCGATGATAGCCGCGCCGTATGCTGATGGCATGCGTACGGGTGGGGAGGCTGGCGACGGATGACGGTGAAAACGGAAGACATTTCCTTTGGCTATCTGCTGAACGACGTGACCTTGCTGTTCCGCAAGCACTTCGACCGGCGCGCGGTGAAGTTCGGGCTGACCCGCGCGCAGTGGCGCGCGACCAAGATGCTGTACCACCGCGAAGGTCTGCGGCAGACCGAGCTGGCCGAGTTGCTGGAAATGGAGCCGATTGCGGTGGGCCGGGTGATCGACCGGCTGCAGGCCGCCGGCTTTGTCGAGCGCCGGCCCGACCCGAAGGATCGCCGCGCGTGGCGTCTGTACGCCACCGGACAGGCGCGCGGGGTCATCAGCGACATGGAGGTGATCGCCCGCGAGTTGCGCCGGGACGCCACCCGCGGCATCGGTCATGACGAACTGCAGCAGGCGCTGGCGGTGATCAACCGGATCAAGGACAACCTGCTGGCGCTGGAAGGCGCCGACTTGCGCGACCCATGAACATGGTGTGACATGTGCCGGCAGGTCAGGAACCTGTCGGACCGTTGGCGGGCCGCAGTTGTCAACGGCCGCGGCTGTCAACGGATCGGGCCGACGTGCGTTTTGTTCCAACGCTTTTCCCACCAAAACCCGAACCACGGCGGGCCTGTGCGGATGCCGTGCACAGCGGTCGCGGCCCGTGGCCGGAGAGATGATGCCGCGCAAACCCTGGAAGAAGCTCGTCCTGATTGCCGCGGTGCTGCTGGCCGTCGGCATCCCCGCGCACTATTTCCTCAAGCGCAAGGACGCGGCCGGATCGGCACGTGCTTCCCCGGCGGTGCCGGTGAAAATCGCCGAGGCGCAGCGCGGCGATCTGGATCTCTCGCTGCAAGTCATCGGACGTGCCGAGGCGTATTCCACCGTCAGCGTGCAGTCGCGGGTCAACGGGCAGCTGCTGTCGCTTTCGTTCAAGCCCGGCGGACACGTCAGGCGGGGCGAGACGATCATCCGCATCGACCCCAGCCTGCTGCAGTCGCAACTGGACGAGGCGCTGGGCAATCTCGCCCGGGACCGGGCCCAGCAGGTGAATGCCGCGGCGGTGCTGAAGCGTTACCGCCCCCTGCTGGCCAAAGGCTACGTCGCACAATCCGATTACGACGTCCGCAAGGCGAACCTGGGCCTGTATACCGCCACGGTCAAGGCCGACAAGGCCGCGGTCGAGATGGCGCGCACGCAACTCGGTTATGCGCGGATCGCGGCGCCGTTCGACGGCATCGCGGGCGCGCCGCTGGTCTATCCCGGCGCGCAGGTGGTGGCGAACAGCACGAACCTGGTGGTGCTCAACCGGGTCAGTCCGATCTACCTCACCTTTTCGATCCCGGAATCCGCGCTGGCCGGACTCAAGGCAGCCTACGCCCGCGCCGCGGTGCCGGTGACGGCGAAAATCCCGGGTGCCGGGATGACGCTGCGGGCAACCCTGGATTTCATCAACAACGCGGTCGACACCAGCACCGGAACGATCCAGTTGAAGGCCAGCTATGACAATCCGGACGGTCTGCTGACGCCGGGCCAGTTCGTCGAGGTGAGCTTGCCCACCGCGCGTCTCGGCAATGTGGTGACGGTGCCGGTGGTGGCCCTGCAGAATTCGCCGGACGGCAGCTTCGTGTTCGTGGTCACGGCCGATGGCAGCGTGCAGCAGCGCATGGTCGCCGTGGGTGCCGCCAGCGGCGATCGGGTGGTCATCAGCAAGGGGCTGAACGGCGGCGAGCGGGTGGTCACCGATGGCCAGATGCTGCTGACCGACGGTACGCATGTTCGCATCGTTGCCGGCAACGGCGCCGCGACGCCATGAATCTTCCCGCCCTGTGCATCCGCCGGCCGGTGATGACGGCGCTGCTGATGATCGCGCTGGTGGTGTTCGGCGTGGCGGCGTATCCGAAGCTGCCGGTGAACGAGCTGCCGAATGTGGACTTTCCCACCATCTCGGTGAATGCCAGCCTGCCCGGCGCCTCGCCGCAGACGATGGCGAGCGCGGTGGCCACGCCGCTGGAAAACCGGTTCTCCAGCATCGCCGGCATCCAGTCGATGACCTCGACCAGCGCGCTGGGTTCGACCTCGATCACGCTGACGTTCGAGCTGGATCGCAGCATCGACGCTGCGGCGCAGGACGTGCAGTCGGCGATCTCGGCGGCGCAGCGCCAGCTGCCGACCAGCATGCCGACGCCGCCCACGCTGCACAAGGTGAACCCGGCGGACAAGGCGATCCTCTACCTCACGCTCAGCTCCGACACGCTGCCGCTGTCCACCGTGGACGAGTATGGCGAGACCCAGCTGGCGCAGCGCTTGTCGATGATCGACGGCGTGGCGCAGGTGAGCGTGTTTGGTTCGCAGAAATACGCCGTGCGCATCAGCGTCGATCCGAACAGGCTGGCCGCCAACGGCATCGGCATCGACACCGTGCAGCAGGCGATCGCCGATGCCAACGTCAACCTCGCCACCGGCTCGCTCAACGGCGATCGGCAGCTGCTGCAGGTCAGCTCGGACGGCCAGTTGCAGCGGGCGGCGCAATACAACGACCTGATCGTGGCGTACCGCAACGGCGCGCCGATCCGCCTGTCCGCGCTGGGCCATGCCAGCGATGGCGTGCAGAACGATCAGGTGGCCAGCTGGTTCAACGGCAAGCGCGCGGTAGTGCTGGCGATCGACCGCCAGCCCGGCTCCAACACGGTGGCCACGGTCGACCGCATCCGCGCGGTGCTGCCGCAGTTCGAGGCCACGCTGCCGCCGTCGATCAAGCTCGGCGTGCTGTACGACCGCTCCGATTCGATCCGTGCCTCGGTGGACGACGTGCAGTACACATTGCTGCTGGCCGGGGTGCTGGTGGTGCTGGTGATCTACCTGTTCCTCGGCAACGCTTCGGCCACGCTGATTCCCGCGCTGGCGCTGCCGGTGTCGGTGATCGGCACGTTCGGCGTGATGTACGCGCTCGGCTACAGCCTGGACAACCTCTCGCTGCTGGCGCTGACCCTGGTGGTCGGCTTTGTGGTCGACGACGCGATCGTGATGCTGGAGAACGTCGTGCGCCACGTCGAGAGCGGCATGGAACCCTACGAGGCCTCGCTGAAGGGCGCCGGCGAGATCGGCTTCACGATCTTCTCGATGACGCTGTCGCTGGTGGCGGTGTTCCTGCCGGTGATGTTCATGGGCGGCATCGTGGGCCGGCTGTTCCACGAGTTCGCGGTGACCATCAGCACGGCGATCCTGATCTCCGGTTTCGTCTCGATCACGCTGACGCCGATGCTGTGCAGCCGCTTCGTGAGACATGCCGGGCAGGAGAAGAAGGCGCGCGTCGTGCTGTGGTTCGATCGCGGTTTCGACGCGGTACGGCGCGGCTACAACCGTTCGCTGGCATGGGCGGTGGAGCATCCGCGCACGATCCTTGGCGTGTTCTTCGCCAGCCTGCTGGTTACCGCGCTGCTGTTCATGACGGTCGACAAGGATTTCATCCCCGCCGGCGACACCGGCCAGCTGATCGCCAACGTCGAGGGGCCGGACGACATCTCGATCAGCGGCATGAAGCAGCGCCAGCAGCAGCTCGCGGCGATCGTGGCGAAGGATCCGAACATCGCCGCGTTCATGTCGTCGGTGGGCAGCGGCGGCTCGCGCACCACCACCAACAACGGCTCGATCTTCATGCGGCTCAAGCCGGCCGGCGAGCGCGCACTCGATCCGGAGCAGATCATCCAGGAACTGCGGCGGAAGTTCGCGCAGGTGCCGGGTATCCGCGCCTACATCCAGAATCCGCCGGCGATCCAGGTCGGCGGGCGGCAGTCCAAGGCGCAGTACCAGTACACGCTGCAGTCGATCGATCTCAATGCGTTGTATGCCTGGTCGGCCAAGGTACTGGACACCTTCGCCAAGCTGCCCGGTTTCCAGGACGTCACCAGCGACCTGGATCTCAACGGCCCGGCGATCGCGGTGAAGGTGGATCGCGACAGGCTGGCGCCGCTGGGCCTGACCATGCACCAGGTGCAGGCCGCGCTGGGCGCCGCGTTCGGCGAGAACCAGGTGTCGACGATCTACGGTTCGGCCACGCAGTACTGGGTGATTCTGCAGGTCGACTACAAGCTGCAGGACGATCCGGCCGTGCTGTCGCAACTGTATGTCACCTCCGACACCGGCGTGCTGGTGCCGCTGAGCGCAGTGGCCGGTTTCCAGCGCAACTCGCAGCCGCTCACGGTGAACCATCAGGGCCAGCTGCCGGCGGTGACGGTGTCGTTCAACCTCGCGCCGGGAATGAGCCTGAGCCAGGCGGTGGGCGCGATCGACGGCGCGATGAGGCAGATGAACCTGCCGCCGTCGATCACCGGCAGCGTGCAGGGCACCGCGCAGGCGTTCGAGCAGTCCATGCAGGGCATGGGCCTGCTGCTGGTGCTGGCACTGTTCGTGATCTACCTGGTGCTGGGCATCCTGTACGAAAGCTTCATCCATCCGCTGACGATCCTTTCCGGCCTGCCTGCGGCCGGCGCGGGCGCGTTGCTCACGCTGATGATCTTCCGCGCGCCGCTGGACCTGTTCTCGTTCGTGGGCATCGTGATGCTGATCGGCATCGCGAAGAAGAACGCGATCCTGCTGATCGACTTCGCGCTGGAGCGGCAGCGCGTGGAGGGCATGGCGCCGGCACAGGCGATCGTCGAGGCCTGCCACGTGCGCTTTCGCCCGATCATGATGACCACCATGGCGGCGTTCGCCGGCACGCTGCCGATCGCGCTCGGCATGGGGGCCGGCGCCGAGTCGCGGCGGCCGCTGGGCCTGGCCGTGGTCGGCGGGCTGCTGGTATCCCAGGTGCTTACCTTGTATCTGACGCCGGTGATCTACCTGGCGATGGATCACCTGCAGCAGCGCTTTGGCCGCGCCGTGCCGCGCGTGGCCCCGGCGCGCTGACGCGGCGCGCTACCGCCTGTCTTTGAGCAGGTCGCGAATCTCGCCGAGCAGCACCACATCGGCCGGCGGCGCCGCCGGCGCCGCTTCCTGCCTGCGGCTGAGCCGGTTGATCGCCTTGACCATCAGGAAGATCGCGAAGGCGATGATCAGGAACTGGATCAGGGTGTTGATGAACAGCCCGTACTGCACGGCCACCTCGGCCACCTTGTGTGCCGGGTTGCTGGCGTCGGCGGGCCTGAGCACCCATTTCAGCTGCGAGAAATCCATGCCGCCGGTGAGCATGCCGATCGGCGGCATGATGACGTCGTTGACCAGCGAAGTGACGATCTTGCCGAAGGCGCCGCCGATGACCACGCCGACCGCCAGGTCGAGCACGTTGCCGCGCATGGCGAATTCCTTGAACTCCGTGAGCATGCTCATGTCTTTCCCCTTGTCTCGTGTGATGACGGCCGGTCGTGGGACTCCCGCCCAGGCTTCCAGGCCGGACCTGCGGGCAGGTCAGACGATCTTGCCCTGCAGTCGGGCCATGCCTTCCAGCTCGGCCTCGAAGCGGTCGCCGCGCTGCAACGCGGCGACCCCGGCCGGGGTGCCGGTGAAAATCAGGTCGCCGGGCTTCAGCGCGAACAGTCGCGACAGCGCGGCGATGATCTCCGGCACGCTGTGCACCATCTCGCCGAGCCGGGTCTGCTGGCGCAACCGGCCGTTGACGCCGAGCCGCAGCACGGTGTCGGCATCCGGCATGCGCTCGCTTGCCGGGCACAGGGCGGACACCGGCGCGGAATGATCGAACGCCTTGGCCACGTCCCACGGGTGGCCCTTCGCCTTGGCCTGTGCCTGCAGGTCGCGCCGGGTCAGGTCCAGGCCCACACCATGACCCCAGACCAGCGCCGCGGCCTGTTCCGGCGTCAAGTCGCTGCCGCCGCCGCCCAGCGCCACCACCATTTCCACTTCGTGGTGCAGGTCGGCCGTGGCCTGCGGGTAAGGCACATCGGCACCGTCGCTGACCACCGCATCGGCCGGCTTGCAGAAAAACAATGGCGAGGATTTGTCCACGCCGGCGCCCATTTCGCGCGCATGCTCGGCATAATTGCGCCCGATGCAGAACACGCGGCGGATCGCAAAGCGCCGGTCGCTGCCGATGATCGGCAGGCTGGGCGGCACGGGGGGTGCAATGATGAAGTCCATGCCGGCAAGCGTAGCAAAACCCCGTGCCGGCAGACATCGACGGCGCCCGATCCGCCGCCCGCGGCCGGCTCCCTGCGCACAATGGCTTGCATGGATGACATCTGTCATCGACGATGGTTGATGCTGCGCCCTGATCGTGCCATTGCCGATCAGCCAATCTACTGCGCATCGGGCAACCGGCACGGCCGGGCGGGGAGCGAGGGTGGACAACACCGATTTGTTGAAGGAACTGCGCATCGACCGCAGCCAGCGCGAGGATCACGACAGCGACAGGCGCCGCTGGCCGTGGCTGGTCGCGGTCGCGGCGCTGCTGTTGCTGTCGGGCGTCTTCGGCTGGCTGTGGCTGGGCCATCGCGCCGTGCCGGTACGGACCGCGCAGGCGGTTGCGCCTTCCGGTGACAGCGAGGCCGGCGCGGTGCTGCAGGCCACCGGCTACGTCACCGCGCGGCGACAGGCCACGGTATCGGCACAGATCACCGGCACCCTGACCGCGGTGCTGATCGAGGAAGGCGAACGGGTCAGGCAGGGACAAGTCCTGGCGCGGCTGGAAAACAGCGGCTACAAGGCTACCCTGCTGGCAGCGAAGGCCCAGGCCGACGCGGCCCGTGCGCTGAGTGCGCAGTACCAGGCGCAGCTGGCGCAGGCCATCCACGATGCGGCGCGCCTGCGGGCGCTTGCCACCCGCGGGCTGGTATCGAAGCAGGCCGCCGAACAGGCCGCCACCCAGGTCGGCAGCCTGCGTGCCCAGCTCGCTTCGCAGCGGCAGCAGGCCAGGGCCGCCGAAGCACAGGCCGCGGTGGCACAGGTGAATTTCGGCTATACCGTGGTGCGCGCGCCCTTCGACGGCGTGGTCACCACCAAGGATGCCCAGGTCGGCGAGATCATATCGCCGCTGTCCGCGGGCGGCGGCTTCACCCGCACCGGCGTGGGCACCATCGTGGACATGAATTCGCTGGAAGTCGACGTCGACGTCAACGAGGCCTACATCGGCCGTGTCAAGCCGGACATGCGGGCCGAGGCGGTGCTGGATGCGTATCCGGACTGGAGGATCCCGGCCCACGTGATCGCCATCGTGCCCACCGCGGACCGCGGCAAGGCGACCATCAAGGTGCGCGTGGCGCTGGAACACAAGGATGCCCGCATCGTGCCCGACATGGGCGTGCGGGTATCCTTCCTCGAGGACAGGCCTTCGGCTGCCGCACAGGTGCCGCAGGGCGTGCTGGTGCCGGCCACGGCGATCGTGCAGCGCGACGGCCGCAGCGTGGTGTTCGTGCTCGACGGCGACACGGTGCGCCAGCATGTGGTGACGCCGTCCGCACAGGCCTGGGGCGACCTTCGCCTGCTGCCGGCGGCGGTGAAGCCGGGGGACAGCGTGGTGATCGCGCCGCCCGCCGGTCTGCACGATGGCTCGGCCGTGCAGGTGAAGAAACCGTAGCTTGTTTCATTATCGTGCAGGAGCCCGCTCGCGGGCGATGCTTTTCGACCATCCACAAAGAACATCGCCCGCAAGCGGGCTCCTGCGAAAACCCAGTCATCGGAGAAACGCCATGGGCACGTTGATCGAAATCCAGGACCTGGCCAAGACCTACGAGCGCGGCAAGCAGAAGGTCGAGGTGCTGCACCACGTCGACCTCGACATCGCCGAGGGCGATTTCCTGGCGCTGATGGGGCCGTCCGGTTCGGGCAAGACCACCTTGCTGAACCTGATCGGCGGGCTCGATACGCCGAGCGCCGGCAGCATCACCGTGGGCGGCCAGCGGATCGACCGTCTCGGCGGCGGCGCGCTGGCGAAATGGCGCGCGTCCAATGTCGGCTTCATCTTCCAGTTCTACAACCTGATGCCGATGCTCAGCGCGCAGCGCAACGTCGAGCTGCCGCTGCTGCTGACGAAATTGTCGTCGTCCCAGCGCAGGAAGAATGCCGCGATCGCATTGCAACTGGTGGGCCTGGCCGACCGTGCCTCGCACAAACCCGGCGAATTGTCCGGCGGCCAGCAGCAGCGCGTGGCGATCGCCCGCGCGATCGTCTCCGATCCCGTGCTGCTGGTCTGCGACGAACCGACCGGCGACCTGGACCGGCAGTCGGCCGAAGACGTGCTGGGCCTGCTGCAACGGCTCAACCGCGAGCACGGCAAGACCATCGTGATGGTCACCCACGACCCCAAGGCCGCCGAATACGCCACCCATACGCTGCATCTGGACAAGGGCACCCTGGTCGAGCAGGCCACGGCGTGAGCAACATCGCTCCATTCGTCGGGTTGGCTCCCTCTTCGCCCAGGGGGGAGAAGGCAAACGCAAGAAGCGTGTCACTTTAATCGAAGCGGGAGCATTTCTCGTGAAATACCTTCATCTGATCTGGGCGGCGCTGTTCCGGCGCAAGGCCCGCACCTTCCTCACCCTGGTGTCGATCGTCACCGCGTTCCTGCTGTTCGGCATGCTCGATTCGGTGCGCACCGCGTTCGAGACCGGCAGCAAGAGCGTGGTGGGCGTGGACCGGCTGGTTACCGCCTCGCGCTATTCGATCATCCAGCCGGTGCCCGAGGCGCTGCAGGCGCGCATCGCGGCGATCCCCGGCGTGCGTGCCGTGGCCTGGGCGAACTGGTTCGGCGGGATCTACCAGGACCCGAAGAATTTCGTCTTCAGCTATGCGGTCAGCCCGAACTATCTGGACGTCTATCCGGAAATCCAGCTCACCCCGGCGCAGCGCAAGGCCTTCGACGACACGCGCACCGGCGTGGTGATCGGTCCCGCGCTGGCGAGAAAGTACGGCTGGAAGATCGGCGACAAGATTCCGCTGCAGTCGACCATCTTTCCGCAGAAGAACGGCGACAAGACCTGGCCGTTCGACATCGTGGGCATCTACAGCGTCGCCAGGGGGGCGGCCAACGGCATCGACCAGCTGTTCCTGCTGCACTGGAAATATTTCGACGAGGCCAATGCCTACGCCAGCCACTCGGTGGGCTGGTACATCGACCAGCTGCAGGATCCGGCGCAGGCCGACCGGATCGCCCGGGCCATCGATGCGATCTCGGCCAATTCCGACCACGAGACCCGGACCCAGACCGAGCAGGCGTTCCAGGCATCCTTCGCCAGGCAGCTGGGCGACATCGGGCTGATCGTCGGCGCGATCATGGGCGCGGTGTTCTTCACCCTGATCCTGCTGACCGGCAACACCATGGCGCAGGCGGTGCGCGAGCGCACCTCGGAGCTGGCGGTGCTGAAGACGATCGGTTTTTCCAGCAGGAGCGTGCTGGCGATGGTGCTGGCCGAATCGGTGCTGTTGCTGCTGCTCGGCGGCAGCATCGGACTGGGGCTGGCGGCCGTGCTGGCGCCCGGCGTCAGCAAGGGCAGCGGCGGCATGGTCAACCTGCCGCCGGTGGGCGCCGGCAACTGGGCGCTGGGGATCGGCCTGATGCTGCTGATCGGTTTGCTGGTGGGCGCGCTGCCGGCATTGCGCGCCATGCGCCTGAACATTGTCGATGCCCTGGCAGGGCGTTGAGGAGACCATCGCCATGCGCAAGTTCAAATCGTTTCTCGGCGGCCTCGGCCTTGTCATGCTGCTGGCGGTCGGGCTGGTCGTCTGGGCCCGGCTGCCGCCGGTTGCCGTCGGCGTGTTGCTGCTGGCGCTGGTGCTGTGGCTGCTGCTGACCCGGCGCGGGCGGCAGACCCTGTCGGTCGCCGGCGTCGGCATCAGCACGCTGGGCCAGCGCCTCGGCGCCTCGTCGGTGATCGTGATCGGGATTGCCGGCGTGGTCGGCGTGCTGGTGGCGATGCTGGCGATGGGCGAGGGTTTCCAGGCCACATTGCAGCAGACCGGCAGCGACGATACGGCGATCGTGCTGCGCGGCGGTTCCAACGCCGAGCTCAATTCGGTGCTCGAACGCGACAACCTCAGTGTGATCGCGCAGGCGCCCGGCGTGGCACGCGGCGCCAACGGCAAGCCGGTCGCCTCGGCCGAAATCTCGGTGGTGGCCAACCTGCCCAAGAAAAGCGACCCGACAGCCGACGCCAACGTGCAGATCCGCGGGGTCGGCGACGAGGCCTGGACGCTGCGGCCGAACGTGAAGATCGTGCAGGGGCGGCGCTTCAAGCCGGGCCTGCGCGAGCTGGTGGTGGGGCAGGGCGCGCTGCGCCAGTTCGTCGGCCTCGAGGTCGGCCAGCAGCTGCGCCTGGCCGGGCAGCAGTGGACCGTGGTCGGCGTGTTCGCCGCCAACGATTCGCACGATTCGGAGCTGTGGGGCGACATGCAGACCGTGGCTTCGGCCTACCGGCGCGGCAGCAGTGCGCAGTCCGTGACGGTGCGCCTCACCTCGCCGCAGGCGTTCGACACGTTCAAGGCCGCGCTGTCCAGCGACCCGCGGCTGAAGGTGGACGTGAGCACCACCCGCGAGTACTACACCAAGCAGTCCGAGGGGTTGACCAGGGTGATCCGCGTGGTCGGCATCACGGTCGGCACGATCATGGCGATCGGCGCGATCTTCGGCGCGCTCAACACGATGTTCGCGGCGATCGCCGCGCGCGCGCGGGAGATCGCCACGCTGCGCGCGATCGGCTTCCGCGGCGTGCCGGTGGTGGTGGCGGTGCTGCTGGAAACGATGCTGCTGGCCCTGCTCGGCGGCGTGCTGGGCGGTTTCGTCACCTGGCTGATCTTCAACGGCTACACCGCCTCCACCCTGGGTTCGAACTTCAGCCAGGTGGTGTTCCAGTTCAGGGTGTCGCCGCAGCTGCTGTGGACCGGGCTGAAATGGGCGATGGCGATCGGCTTCATCGGCGGCCTGTTTCCCGCCGTGCGCGCCGCGCGGTTGCCGGTGACCACGGCCTTGCGCGAATCCTAGCAGCCTGTCGGGCCGTGAGATGCGCGGCAGCCGCGCACCTCACGGGAGACGCGGTTCACGCCGGACGCTTCTGCCGTGCCAGCGTGATCGCCACCACGCCGAGCAGGATCACCGCCATGCCGGCGAGGTCGTACGGGCCGACGTGTTCGCCGGCCAGCAGCACGCCGAACAGCACGGCCACCGGCGGATTCACATAGGCATAGCTGGTGGCCAGCGCCGGCCGCGCATGCCTGAGCACATAGAGGTAGGCACTGAAGGCGATCAGCGAGCCGAACACGGCCAGGTAGGCCACGGCCACGGTGGCACGCACGGTGGGATGGGCCGGCAGGCGCTCGCCGCTGCCGAAACCCGCCGCGAGCAGCGCCACGCTGGCGCACAGCATCTGCGCGGCGGTGTTCATCGGACCGGCCGGCATGTCCTGATGCTTGCTCCAGACCGAACCGAACGCCCAGCACGCGGCGGCGGCCAGCAGTGCGATCGCGCCCAGCCGCGAACCGGACAGGCCGCTGCCCAGGTTCAGCACGACCACGCCGGCAAAGCCGATCAGCAGGCCGATCGCTTCACGCCGCGTCGGCCAATGGCCGTACAGCCCGGAAAACAGCGCGGCGAACAACGGCATGCTGGCCACCGCCACGGCGGCAATGCCGGAATTCACGCGTTGTTCGGCAAAGCACACCAGCCCGTTGCCGAAGCCCAGCAGCAGCACGCCGGTGACCGCCGCGTTGCGCCATTGCAGCCCGGTCGGCGGGGCAAGCCCGCGCCAGCGCAGGAAGCCGTAGAACAGCACGCCGGCGCACAGGAAGCGCACGCCTGCGAGCAGGAACGGCGGGTAGCTCTGCAGCGCGAAGCGTATGCCCAGATAAGTCGAGCCCCAGATCACGTACAGCGCGAACAGCGCCAGCGGGATGAGCAGGCGCGGATCATCCAGCACGCGCGCTGGCGTGCCGGCAACGGCGGCGGTCGTGTCGTTCATGGCGGGGTATCCGGGGGGAACATCGTGAGGGCGATGCAGGCAATAGTTTACGCAAAGATCGACGATAGGATGCGCGCAGTCGGGGCAACAGCGATTGTTTCTCGAGGCTGGCTTGAGCAGGGTTCAAGCCGGGGGGCAGGCGGGACGGCCCAGGGCGGTTCCACCCGCGGCCTGCCGTTGCTCGCGGTCCAGCAGCTGACGCTTGCGTTCCACCCCCCAGCGCCAGCCGCCGGGCGAGCCGTCTTCGCGCACGATGCGATGGCACGGCACGATCAGCGCCAGCCGGTTGCTGCCGCAGGCACGGCCGATCGCCCGTGCGGCCTGCGGCTTGCCCAGTTCCGCGGCGAGCTCGCCGTAACTCCTGGTGGTTCCCGGGGCAATCCGGGTCAGCGCATTCCACACGCGCCACTGGAACGCGGTGGCGGCGACATCCAGCGGCGGCAGCGCGGGCGTGGCCACGTCGCTCCAGCCCAGTTCATGCGCAATCCGCGCGATCACCGCGTCGAGCCATTCCTCGCGGCCGTTGTCCACGCGTTCGCGCGCGGCGCGCGGAAATTCGCCGGCCAGGCGGGCCTCCAGTTCCGCATCGTCGTCGCCCAGCGTCACCGCGCAGATGCCGCGCGCGGTGGTGGCGACCAGCAGCCGGCCCAGCACGGTGCCGGTGGTGGTATAGCGGATGCTGGCGCCGGCACCGCCGGCGCGATAGCTGGCCGGGGTCATGCCGAGCAGGCGGTCGCTGTGCTCGTAGACGCGGCTGCCGGAACCGAAACCGGCTCCGTACACGGCGGTTGTCACGTCGGCGCCATCGCGCAGCGCCACCTTCAACTGACCGAAGCGGCGGGCGCGGTGGTATTCGGCCGGGCTCATGCCGTAGCGGCGGCGGAACGCGCGCTGCAGGTGGCCGGGGCTGAGACAGGCCGCCTGTGCCAGGGCAAGCAGCGTCGGCGCCTGGTCGGCGCATTCGATCTGCCGACGGATCTGTTCCAGGGTGGTTTCGACAGGTTGTTTGCGAGCGTTCATGGCGGCATCCGCGACAATGCCCACAGCATGCAACGACCGGCCGATGCCGGCCATCCGGATCGTGCGCTCAGTGCGCGACCGGGCGATTCCGCTGGCTGATCACCACGAACTCGCCTTCCAGCACATCCGGCTGGCGGGCGGACTGCGTCCGGGCAACGTTCGCCGGAGCATGGCGGCGCTTCCAACGGCGTACGGCCAGCGAGAGGGCCGCACCGATCATCAGCGCGGCGGCCACCAGCAACCCGAACATCAGCAGCAGGCCGGCCAGGATCAACCCGAGCAACAGCGACAGGGCGCGTACCAGCGGGTGGCGTGAGCGACGCCTGGGAGGCAGGGGGAGGTGCATTCGTTAAAAACCCGTGTGCTAAAATCAATGGCTTGCGAATGCAACCATGGGGCCTCGCGGCCCGCGAGGCAAGTGCCGATGGATACAGTCCGGGCGATCCGGCCGCTGTGCAGACTGGAGGAAATTCCCGATGGCGCTGCCACGGCCCTCGATGTGACGCTTGCAGTCGACGGTGGCATGCCGGAGCGGACCAGCCTGATCGTGCTGCGGCACGGCGAGCAGGTGCAGGGTTTTCTCAATATGTGTCCGCACGCCGGAAGCCGGCTGGACTATGCGCCGGGCAGGTTCCTGCTCAAGAGCGACACGCTGATCTGCGCCGTGCACGGGGCCGTCTTCAAACAGATCGACGGCCTGTGCATCGGCGGGCCTTGCCGCGGGGAACATCTGCGCGCGGTGGCGTTGCGGGTGGCCGATGGCGCGGTCCATCTGGCGGGGCATGCCTGATCGGCGTTTGCAACTGGTTCGGTGCTGCTCGATGCGGGATTCCGGACGGATTGTCCCGTGATCCTGCCGCGAGTGGATCGATCGCCGGTCCGGTGGCCGCGAAGTTCTGCCGGCTGCCGGGTGGTCAGTGGAACATCAGGTTGATCGCGATCAGCGTGACCACCAGAATCAGCAGGGTCAGCGGAACGCCCACACGCAGGAAATCCCTGCTGTGGTAGCCGCCGGGGCCGGTGATCATCATCAGCGCCGGGTGACCGGAACTGAGCAGGAACGTGTTGGACGACGAGACCGCCACGATCAGCGCATAGGCCGACGGGTTGCCGCCGGTGGCGATCGCCACGCTGATCGCGATCGGCACCATCATCACGGTGGCGCCGACGTTCGACATGACCTGCGAAAACAGCAGGGTGAGCACGGCCAGACACAGTTGCAGCACCCACGGCGCCGCGCTGCCCAGATTCTGCAGCACCTCCTGCGCGATCCACGCGGCGGTGCCGGTGGAGTCCATCGACCAACCCAGCGGGATCAGGCAGGCAGTGACGAAAATGGTCTTCCAGTTGATCGCCTTGTACGCCTCGTCCATGCTCAGCACACCGGTCAGCAGCATGGCCACGGCACCGGTCATCATCGCCACCGACAGGTCGAGGTTGGTGAACAGCGCCAGGCCCTTGGCCATCACGAAGAAACCGACCGCCTGCCAGATCTTGCCGGGGCGCTGCTCATCCTTGGGGATGTCGGTGACGACGACCAGATCCTTGTCTTCCGCCGCCAGCGCCAGGTCGCGCCAGTGGCTGTGCAGCACGACGGTGTCGCCGGCGCGCAGGCTGACTCCGCGCACGTCGTCGCGGAACACCTGGTCGCCGCGGGTCACCGCCAGCACCGAAATGCCGAAACGCTTGCGCAGGCGCAGTTCGCCGATGGTGTGCTTGATGAAGCGCGAGCTGGGCGGGATCACCACTTCGGAAATGCCGGCCCGGGTCGGGTTGAACAGCTCGGCGAGCTGGCGCATTTGCGTGGACAGCCGGCACAGCTGGTTGTTGGCAAACTTGTTCAACTGTTCGCGTGGGCCGAGCACGCCGAGCACCGAGCCGACCCAGATCACGTGATCGACCGGCGGCGCCATGCGCGCGTCGTTGCCGCTCTTGATGGCCAGGATCAGCGGTGCGTCATGCAATTGCTCGGCCTCGCCGATGCTCATGCCGACCAGCGGGCTTTCCGCGGTGACGGTGAGTTCGGCGGTCTCGCCGCCGATGCCGTAGGTTTCGGCGAAGTAACTCTCGGTGCGACCGGGCGTTACTTTCTGCCCTTCGTCCTCGTTGCCGGGCAGCAGTTTGCGGCCGAACAGATAGAAATACAGCACGCCGATCAGGGCCAGGGTCAGGCCGATCGGCGTCACGCTGAACAAGCCGAATTTCGGAATCGTGTGCGCGCCCGGCGGCAGGTTCACGTTGGCGCTGGCGATCAGGTCGTTCAGCACGATCAGCGGCGAGTTGGCGATCAGCGTGGTGTTGGTGGCGGTGAGGATGCAAAACGCCATCGGCAGCAGCAGCCGCGACAGCGGCACGCCGGTGCGCGCAGACAGGCGGCTGCTGACCGGGATCATCAGGGCGGCCAGCGCCTGGCTTGGGATCACCGCGCTGAACAGGCTGGTGACCAGGTTGATCACCACGCCCAGCCGCGACTCCACGCCGCGCGCCATGCGCATCACGAAATGCGCGGTGAGGTTGAGCACGCCGGCGCGATCGAGCCCTTCGCCCATGATCATGATCGCCATGATCGCGATCACCGCGTTGCCGGCGAAGCCGTTGAACACGCGGTCGGAGGGAATCAGCCCGGTCAGGCCGATCGTCACCACCACCAGCAGCGCCACCATGTCGGCCCGGATCCACTCGAGCACCAGCATGAGCATGGTGAAACCCACCAGCCCGAGTACCAGGATCATTTCGGGTGTAAGCGAAAGTCCCACTAGCCGGCGTCCCGTGAGGGCGGCTGGCAACGATGGATGCGCACGGGCAGTGGGAGCTTCACGCTGCGTCAATTCGTCCCTGTCTGGATCGCGCAAGTATAAGCGGGCCAGCCTGACTGCTGGTGAATCAAGGGCGCCCCCAAGAGCGCGCCCACCCCAGCCCGGCCCCTCCCCTGCCAGTTGGGGAGGGGGCACGACACGGCGGCATGGGAGCACCGGCTTTTGCTCCTCCCCCTGGCTTGCCGGGGTGAGGTTGGGGGGCGAAGCTCTTCGCTCAAACCCTCCGATACAACAAGTCCCAAACTCCGTGCCCCAGCTTGAGGCCGCGCCGTTCGAAATGCGTTTCGATGCGCCAGTGCGGCTTTTCGGCATACCGGCCGGGGCCTAGCTGGTTGCGCCAGTCCGGTGCCGCTTCCATCACCGCGAGCATGTGCTCTGCGTAGTCCCGCCAGTCGGTGGCCAGGTGCAGCAGGCCGTCCGTCGCCATGCGCGATGCCAGCAGGGCGACGAATTCGCTCTGGATCAGCCGGCGCTTGTTGTGGCGTTTCTTGTGCCAGGGGTCGGGAAACCAGATGCGCACTTCGGCCAGTGCGCCGGGGGCGATTTCATGCTGCAGCACCTCCACCGCGTCATGCCGGTAGAGCCGCACGTTGTTCGCCTCGCGTGTCGCCAGTGCGTTCATCAGCCGGCCGACCCCTGGCCCGTGCACCTCGACCCCGATGAAGTCGCGCGCCGGGTCGTGCTCGCTGGCCCAGGCCAGTGCTTCGCCATTGCCGAAACCGATTTCCATTACCAGCGGTGCCTGACGGCCGAAGCTTGCGGCGAAGTCATGCGGCATGCCGCGATATTCCACGCCGTACCGCGACCAGTGGGCGTCGAACGCGCGCTGCTGGGCCGGCGTCATGCGGCCTTCGCGCAGCACGAAGCTGCGGATGCGGCGCAGGGAAGCGGGCGGGTTGCCGTCGTCGTGATCGGAGGTGTCGCTCATGCGGGATCCTGGTGACTGCCGCTCCCCGGCATGCCGGGGAGCGGCGGGAGGGCCGACAAGTCTAGAAGACTTGGCCGTTTCCGGGATCGCTTGCGGGCAAGGGTGCCGTCCGCGCCGCACGCTGGCGACACCGTGTCACTGGTGTCGCTCGTCCTTCTCGGGTGGGCGCGGACGCGGTGTCGCGGCTGGTTGCGGGGTGACCGCACGCTGTTGCGGGCGGGCCATTTCGGGTCGTGCTGGCGGCGGCTGGTAGTGCGGCATCGCCGGTGGCGATGGTTGTTGCCGGGGCTGTCCGATCTGGCGCGGCGGTTCGGACTGCGGGAGCGGTTGCGTACGGGGCTCGAAACGCCGCGTGTTGTCGGCGCGCGGCTCGAAACGCCGCGAGCCGGTGCTGTAGCCGGCTGGCGCAGCTGGTTCCGGCAGGTCGTTTCGCCTTGTGGGGCGCCCCACCAGGCGTTGGGCGCCACGGTCGGCGGCGATCGGCATCGGCGGACTGACCGGCGTGGCGCGCTGGATCTGCGGCACCGCCGGCAGTGTCGGTTCGCTGCGGTTGTCACGGCGTTGCGGGTAACCGTCGGGGAAATTGCCGGCGCCCTCCCGGGGTATCGGCTGGCGTCGGTAAGTCGGGGTCGGCGGCAGTACCGCGGCATTGCGGTTCACACGTCGGTCCCCAACGGGGGTGTCCGTTGCCGGCGGATGCGCAAAGCGTGCCGAGGGCAGTTCGCCGGAGCGAGGCTCGGCAAGAGTGTCGCGGGTCACCGCGGCCGGTGCGGCGGCATTCGTGGTGCGCGGGAAGTCGTACGATGAGCCGGCTCGCATGCCGGATCCGGGCCGCTGCCTGGCGGGCGTGTCCCGCATACTGCCGATCCGCCCTATCCCTGGCGGACGTGCGCCACGCTCGCTGCCCAGTAGCCGGACGTTGGCGGGAGGCATGCCCGCGCGCTGCGGTCCGGTCGGGTAGCCGGCGGCGGGGCCCTGGCGATTCAGCGGTTGCCCCGGCGGCACGTGGCGAGCCACCACGTCGCGGCGGAAACCGCCGGCCGGCAGCGACCGTGCATGCAGGCTGCGCGACGCTGTTTGCCCGATCGGGGCGGGCCGCAGATTGGCGCCCCGCGGCAACACCGGTGCGGCCGCGAGTTCCCGCCGGTCGACGCGAAGCAGGTCGCGCTGCACATGCCGGCCGCCGGCAAAGGCGGCACCGGGCACGGCGGTGAAACCGCGCGGTGCATCGCGATTGGCGTAGTGTTCGCCACGCATCGGCCGATCCTCGCGGTAGTGGTTGTAGTGCTCGTCGATGTCGCCGATGATTTCGCGGCGGTGGTGCCAGCGGCCCTCGCGGATATTGGTGATGTTGACCTCGGTGTAGTAACCGCGGCTGGCGCGGTACCACGGGTTGTAGATCTCGCCCGGGCCGAGCGGGAACCAGCCTACCGGGCCGATGCCGATGCCGACCGACCAGCCGCCGCCGCCGACAAACGCGACCAGCGCCGGCGCATAGACCGGACGCATCACGATCGGTCCCGGGACCCAGCCCCAGTCGCCGTGCAGATACACCCAGCGACCGTAGTGATAAGGCGCGAAGCCCCACGGCGCATCGTCCACCCAGGTCCAGCCCCACGGCGCGATGTACGCCCAGTGGCCGTCGCGGTACGGTGCCCAGTCGCTGTCTTCGTCGCTGGGAAACCACACCGCGCCATAGTCGCTGGTGGTCTGCCAGTCGCCGTACCGGTCCAGATCCTGATAGCCGATCACGTCGTCGGATACGTACTGGCGGGTGGTCGACTGCGCGTAGCGGCTGTCGCGTTCGCGGCTCCAGGCGTCGAAGGCGTCCTCGCCGCTGATGTCGCTGATGGTTACCGAGGCCAGGCTGGAATCGTCGAAGCGATAGCTGCGGCCGGGGTGGATGCCGAATTGGGCGCTGTTTTCCCCGTAGACGGTGGCGTCGCCATCGAACGCGGTGATCCGGGTGCCGCGGCCGTCGTCCCCGGCGTCCACCCGGAACGTGCCCGGCTGGTCGACGACCAGGGCCACGGTCGGAGTGTCGATCTCGTAGCTCTGGTTCCCGTCGAGGTGGCGCACGGTCAGGCTGAGCGTGCCCTGGGTCAGTTCGACCTGGACGATTTGATCATTCAGGTCGAGCAGGCCGAAATCGGTCCGGCCGGCGATGCGCAGCGTGCCGCCACCCAGTTCCAGTTCGGCGCGGGAGTCCCGGCCGCTGGACAGCCGGTCGCCGGTGGTCAGCGGGCGGTTGATGCTGGCGTCGCTCCAGTCTCTGGCACCGGCCGGCAGGAAGCCGAGATCCCCCTCCATGTAGGACAGGCGCGCCACACGGCTGGGTGGGTCGGCAGCGGAGTCGTTCGCCGCGTACTGCGCCTGGACCATGCCGGCGGACGTACACAGCAGCATGACCGCCGCGATCCGCCAGCGGCGGCGCAGTGGAGCAACAATCCTGGCAAGCATCGGCATGGTGTTCTCCGAACGGTAGATGGGTCGCATGTTCGCGCAAGCAGTCGATACCTGTCGCCATCAGGGCCTGAGGTCGCCGGTCGCGGCACGATTATGGGCATACCGCGGATTAGGCATGGCTTAGCGCCGGCCACCCAAGCCGCCGGCGGTTCAGCTGGCCGCCAGCTGCGATTCATGCGATGTACGGCGCAAAGCGCCGGAGAGGCCGGTGCCTGGCGGAAAAAGCGGAATTGCCGCTGCGGCCAGTTCCAACGGCACGAATCCCGGGTTACCATCCGCCGGTCACCGCGGGTGTAGCTCAATGGTAGAGCTGTAGCTTCCCAAGCTACTGACGAGGGTTCGATTCCCTTCACCCGCTCCATTCCCTGCGATCCCCACCGAGCAACCCCCGAATCAACATGGCGGATCTGATCACCCCGGATCTGATCACCTTGGGCTGGCGGGAGCGACTGGCCTTGCCGCAGTTGGGCATCGCGCTGCTGAAGGCCAAGCTCGATACCGGGGCGCGCAGCAGTTCACTGCACGTCGATGCGCTGGAAAGCTTCCGGCGCGGCGGGGTCACCTGGCTGCGCTTCGGCCTGCATGTCGGCCGGCGCCATCCGTTGAACGTCAGCTGCGAGGTGCCCGCCGTGGACCGGCGGGCGGTGACCGACACGGGAGGTCGCAGCACCGAGCGCTGGTTCATCCGCAGCGAGCTGCAACTGGCCGGCCAGCGTTTCGACATTGACATCAACCTGACCGATCGCCGGCATATGCTGTTTCCGCTGCTGCTGGGTCGCAGTGCGCTGCGTGGGCGTTTTGCGGTCGATCCGGCACTTTCCTATACCCAGCCGCGGCCATGTCTGCCGGCCACGGGTCATCCATGACGGCCAATTCATGAAAATTGCGATCCTGTCGCGCAACTCCCGCCTGTATTCGACCCGGCGGCTGGTCGAGGCGGCGCGCGAGCGTGGCCACGTGGTGCGTGTGCTCGATCCGTTGCGCTGCTACGTACGCATCGCCCCCGGCACGGTGGCGGTCCGCTACAAGGGCAAGGAGGTGCGCGACATCGATGCGGCGATTCCGCGCATCGGCAGCACCAGCACGTTCTACGGTACCGCCGTGCTGCGCCAGCTGGAGATGATGGGCGTGTACACGCCGAACCCGTCGGACGCCGTGCTGCGTGCGCGCGACAAGCTGCGCTGCCTGCAGATCCTCGCGGCGCAGGGCATCGACATGCCGGTGACGGTGTTCGGCGACAATCCGGACGACACCGCCGACGTGCTGGCGTTGCTCGGCGATCCGCCGCACGTGATCAAGCTCAACGAAGGCAGCCAGGGCACCGGTGTCGTGCTCGCCGAGAAGCGCAGCGCCTCGCAAAGCGTGATCGAGGCTTTCCGCGGGCTGTACGCGAACTTTCTGGTGCAGGAGTTCATCGCCGAGGCGAAGGGCAGCGACCTGCGCTGTTTCGTGGTTGGCGGGAAGGTGGTGGCGGCGATGCGGCGCGACGCCAACCCGGGCGATTTCCGCGCCAACCTGCACCGCGGCGGCAGCGCCGAGGCGGCGACCCTGAGCGCGGAGGAAAAGCGCATTGCCGTGCGTGCGGCCGGCGCGTTGGGGCTGGGCATCGCCGGGGTCGATCTGCTGCGCTCCAATCGCGGTCCGTTGCTGCTCGAAGTCAATGCCTCGCCCGGCCTTGAAGGCATCGAGGCGGCCACCGGCGTCGACGTGGCAGGCGCGATCATCGAATTGCTGCGGACCCGGACAGCCGGCTCGCCGGCGGAGGCCGGTTCCGGTACGAAAAGAATAGTACGAAAGGCTTCGTTGACAGCCACGCAAAAGTAGTCCTATGCTTTGCCGCGGGTTGATCTTGCGTCATGTTCTCCGCTGCGGGGTGCGGCTTGATCATGGGAGAGGGGCATGAAACTGAAGGCTTTGCTGTTGGGTGCGGCGCTGGGGATGACGCTGTTGCAGGTGGGCGTCGTCCATGCGACCAAGAACGAGAAGGTCGTCAAGGCGGATAACAAGGCCGATTTTTCGGCGGTGAATGCCACGGTGCACAAGGAGATGCTGCCCGGAGGCCGCTATGAATACGCGACCAGCAAGGAGCGCGAAGAGGTCGATGCACATCTGGCGGATATGCAGTCCCTGTTCGACAAGTACGGCACGGTCGCGCAGATGGACGACAAGGCGAAGATGCAGCTGTTCAACGATCAGGAAGCCGTCAACACGACGCTCACCCATCGGGACAAGGAGCGGCTGGTGTGCGAGTCGGAGATACCGGTGGGATCGCACATCCCCCGCAAGACCTGCCACACTTATGGCGACATCGAGCAGGCACATCGCAATTCCATGAAATGGATGCGGGACCAGCAAAGCGTGCCGCAGTACAAGGGCGGCAGCTGACGGGCCATCGAGCGCCAGCGGCGGTGTGATCGGCAGTGATCGAACAAGCCGATTGTCTCCGGTAATCCGTTTCGCCGACGAGTCGACATGAAGAGACAGCCATCCGATGTACCCAAGCCAACCGAGGCCGAGCTGGAGATCCTGCACGTCCTGTGGGCACGCGGCGCCTGCACGGTGCGCGAGGTGCATGATGCGCTCCATCCCGGCGAAGGTTCCGGTTACACCACGGCGCTGAAGCTGCTGCAGGTCATGCATGCCAAGGGCCTGGCGGAACGTGACGATTCGCAGCGGGCGCATGTATACCGGGCGTCGCTCAGCAAGGAACGCACCCAGAAACGCTTCATGCAGGATCTGGTGAAACGGGTATTCGATGGTTCGTCCTCGCAGTTGGTGCTGCACGCATTGGGAAGCCAGCGCGCCAGTCGCGAGGAGTTGCGTGAGATTCGCAAGCTGCTGAACAAACTCGACCGGGACATGCCGTAATGCATGCGCTGCCGCTGATGCTTGCCAGCACGCGGGTGATCGGTTGGGCGCTGGTGCATTTCGTGTGGCAGGCAAGCCTGCTTGGCCTGGTGTACGCGGCGGTGCGGGCGGCGTTGCCGCGGGGCGAAGCACGTTATCGCTTCGGCATGGTGATGCTGCTTGCGCTGGCCTTGTGTCCCTTGCTGACGATATGGCGATTGCTGGAAACGGCGCCGGCGGCCCAGCCGGCCGCCGCCCTGGCGGTGATGCATGCCGTCACCGCCCATGGCGTCGTGACCGATACTGCCGCATGGGCGTGGGGGGGCAGTCTCGATGCACTGTTGCCCTGGCTGGTGCTGGCGTGGCTGTCGGGGGTGCTGCTGCTGTCGCTGCGGGCCTGGCGCCAGTGGTCGAAATTGAAGGTGCTGGTGGACATGGCCGAGCCGATGCCGGCATGGCGGGACCGGGTCGTCGACATGGCGAAACGCTTTGGTCTGCGCCGGCGGGTAACCGTGTTGTGCAGCAAGGTCATCGCCACGCCGGCTCTGGTGGGCTGGTGGCGGCCGGTCATCCTGTTGCCGATGGCGGTGGCATGCGGGTTCCCGGCACAACAGATCGAGTTGATCCTCGCTCACGAACTGGCGCATCTGCGGCGCTGGGACCCGCTGGCCAACCTGTTCCAGGTAGTCGTGGAAACGCTCTACTTCTACCATCCGGTGGTGCACTGGATTTCACGCGATGTCCGTGACGAACGTGAAATCTGCTGCGACGAGCTGGCGCTTTCGGCAAGCGGCGGCAGCCGGCGCGATTTTGCGCAGGCATTGGCCGAACTGGGCGAATTGCGCGAGCGGCATGGCTCGCTGCTGCTGGCCGCCAGTGGCGGCGTGTTGCTGGATCGCGTCCAGCATCTGGTCAGGCCGATGCATGAGGCCGAACGGCTGCGCACGACAGCCCGCTCGGTGGCGGCCTTGCTCGCGGTTGCCTTGCTGGTGGTCACCTTGCGGCTCGAGTGGAAGCAGGGGCAGTTGCAGCAGAGGCTGACCTCATCGCTGGTGCGGCTGCAATCGATATTGACCGCTCTGCCGCTGCCGCATGTCCGGATCGATGGGAAATTACCCGATCTGGCGCCGCTGCACGCAGAGCTGGTGCGGCCATCGGCAGGCAAGCCGTTCGTCGCCGGCATGCCACATCCGGTGGCATCGACACTTGATGCCCTGGCGAGCCTGGCGATGCCCGGCATGCCGCCAGTGCGGATAGCCGACCTGATTCCTGTGCGCGGCACGTTGACCGGGAGGGTCGCCGAACCGGCGGCATTGCCCACTGCATCGGTGGCACCGGCGCCGGTTCGCATGCGCCAGCCGATTTACCCGTCGGATGCGTTGATGCGCGGCATCGAAGGGCGGGTGGTGGTCGAGTTCGGCCTCGCGCCCGACGGGGGCGTGCGCGACTTGCGGGTGATCCATGCCGAGCCGGCAGGAGTGTTCGAGCAGGCGGCCATGCGGGCGATGCGCGGCTGGAAATATGCCGTACCTGCTGCGGGAGCCGCGATGCAGCGGCGCTATCGCCAGGTACTGGCATTCACGCTGCATGCCGATGCCTTCGGCAAGGGCGCTTCGCCCGGCCTCGATGCCGACAAGGAGATTCATGCGCGGGCCGGCTGTCAGGTGGTCACCGGGACGCATATCTGTCGCTGGCCCGACGGCAGCGGGCCGCGTCCGGTCGAGTCGGTCAGATTTGTCGGGCCGCATTAACCGCGCCGTAACCTGGCACGTTCTATAAGGAGAGGCTGTTTATTTGTCTGACGGTTCGGTGTCGGCAGATGATGGTATCGGGGCAGTAAAGCTTGGGCTCAGGTGTGGCGACGGCGAGTCGCTCATCTGGGCCTTTTTATGGGCTGCAGGCGCTGCGTTCAGTTTGGCATGGCGGCGGGCGAGCTTCCCTCGAGCAAGCTTGTTAAGCTTGCAGTTCCAGCCGTTCCGTGTATCGGCTGCGCAGGAGTGACAGATGCGCGTTCTGGTGATCGAAGACAACAGCGATATTGCGACCAACATCGGCGATTATCTGGAGGACCGCGACCACGTGGTCGATTTTGCCGGCGACGGCGTGACCGGTCTGCACCTGGCGGTCGTGCACGATTTCGACGTGATCGTGCTGGACCTCACGCTGCCCGGGATGGATGGTCTGGAGGTCGCCCGCAAGCTGCGTCACGAGGCGCACAAGCAGACGCCGATCCTGATGCTGACCGCGCGCGATGCGCTGGAGCAGAAGCTGACCGGCTTCGAATCCGGCGCCGACGACTACATGACCAAGCCGTTCGCGCTGCAGGAGCTCGCGGCGCGGCTGGAGGTGCTGGCGCGACGCGGCAAGGGGCCGCAGAGCCGCGTGCTGAAGGTGGCCGATCTCACGTTCAACCTCGACACGCTGACGGTGAATCGCGAAGGCAAGTCGATCCAGCTGAACCCGATCGGCCTGAAGCTGCTGCAGGCGCTGATGGAGGCAAGTCCGTCGGTGGTCACCCGGCAGGATCTGGAACAGCGCGTGTGGGGCGAGGAGCTGCCCGACAGCGATTCGCTGCGCGTGCACATCCATGGCCTGCGCGCGGCGATCGACAAGCCGTTCGAGACGCCATTGATCCATACGCGGCACGGCATTGGCTATCGGATGGTCGAGCCGGATGCGCTCCAGGCGTAAGCTTCGTTTCCGCCTGATCGTCTCGTTCGCGCTGTTCGGCTTCGGCCTCAGCGCGCTGTTCGCCGTGGCTGCGCTGTACGTGCGCGCCAAGGTGGAGAACCAGCTGATCACCGCCAGCCTGCAGGGCGACGTCGATCAGGCCGTCGACAAGGTCATCGCCCATCCCGACCAGCCGGCAAGCTCCGAGCTGATCGATGCGTGGATGTGGAGCGACCGCACGATCTACAAGGCGCCGCTGGCCTGGCAGAATCTGGCCACCGGCGTCTACGACCGGCACGACACCGATCAGCACGGACATGCCCGGCACTACAAGCTGGCGGTGCGGCGCAAGGACGGCATCATCGGTTTTATCCGCTACGACATCAGTCGCGAGGACCTTGGCAAGCGCCAGCTGATCACCTCATTGATCGGCGCGGTGATCATCTTCAGCCTGCTGTCGCTGGGTATCGGCCTGTGGCTGTCGCGCAGGGTGTTGCGGCCGGTCACCGAGCTGGCGCGACGGCTGCGCGATTTCCGCAAGGCGGGCAAGGCCGAGCCATTGGCGCCGCATTTCGCCGACGATGAAGTGGGCGAGCTGGCGCACGCGCTGGATGAGTATTCGGCGCGGCTCACCGCGATGGTCGAGCGCGATCGCGAGTTCAATTCCGACGTCAGTCACGAGTTGCGCACGCCGCTGGCGGTAATCGCCAGCACCACCGAGTTGCTGCAGGGTTCGCCGGGACTCAGCGAAAAACTGAGCGAGCGGCTGAAGCGGATCGAGCGTGCGTCACGCCAGGCAACCGAGTTGATCGAGGCGCTGCTGCTGCTGTCGCGGGCGGAACGGCGCGGCCCGACCCGCGGTGAAACCACCGAGGTCGGCAAGGTTGCCGCCGACGTGATCGAAAGCCAGCGCCCGCAGTTGCGCGGCAAGCCATTGGCCATCGAGCTGGAGGTCGCAGCGCCGGTCAGCGTCAACGCGCCGGCCTCGGTACTGTCCGTGGCATTGACCAATCTGATCGGCAATGCCATCAAGTACACGCTGGAAGGCAGCGTGCGGATCGTGGTCGGTAAAGGCCGCATCGAGGTGATCGACACCGGCCCGGGCATCAAGCCGGAGGATGCCGAACGGCTGTTTCAGCGGGGTGTGCGCGGCGAAGGTGTCGGCGGCAGCGGCGCCGGCCTGGGTCTGGCGATCGTGCGCCGGCTGTGCGAGCTGTATGGCTGGGACGTCTCGATGCGGCCACGCACCGACACGAACGGTGCCGTCGCCACCATCGTGTTCGATTGAGGCGCCTCACGCAGGAGCCCGCAAGCAGGGTGTTCCGGTGCCTGCGTGATCGGCCATCCGCTTTCACACCGGCTCCAGCCAGCCCCACTTGTCGTTCGTATTGCCATTGAACAGGCCGAAGAACAATTCCTGCAGGCGAAGGGTGACCCGACCGGCCTTGCCGGCGCCGACCTGCTTGCCGTCGATCGAGCGGATCGGGGTGATCTCGGCGGCGGTGCCGCACATCAGCACTTCGTCGGCCAGGTACAGGTATTCGCGCGGGATGTCGCGTTCGACCACTTCGATGCCATCTTCGCGGGCCAACGTCCTGAGCGTATCGCGGGTGATGCCGGCGAGGATCGATGCGCTTGCCGGCGTGGTGTGCAGCGCCCCGTCGAACACCAGGAACAGGTTTTCGCCCGCACCCTCGCTGAGCAATCCGGTGGAGGCCAGCGCGATGCCTTCGCCGAAGCCGAGTCGGCGAGCCTCGCGGGCGATCAGCTGGCCGGACAAGTAATTGCCGCCGGCCTTGGCGCCGGCCGGGATGGTGTTCGGCGCGAAGCGCTGCCAGCTCGACACGCAGGCGTCGATGCCGTTTTCCAGCGCTTCGGCACCGAGGTACGGACCCATCGGCCAGGCCGCCACGGCGACGTCGATCGGCGTATCGGCGGACAGCCCGAAACCGCCCAGCCCACGATAGGCGACCGGGCGCAGATAGGCGGCACCGAGGTCATTCTTGCCGATCACCGCACGGCAGGCCGCAGCCAGTTCATCGGCGCTGTACGGCAGCACCATGTCGTAGATCTTGGCGGACTGGTACAGCCGGTGCAGATGGTCGGTGAGCCGGAAAATGGCGGCGCCGTCCGGCGTGGCGTAGCTGCGGATACCTTCGAATATCGACGAGCCGTAGTGCAGCGCGTGCGACATCACATGCGTGGTCGCCTC